>PATI01000026.1 GCA_002712335.1 Rhodospirillaceae bacterium
TGCCATCTTCAGTTACTCGCTTTCGGCCGACCGCGTCAAATGATTCCAGTGCAAAACCAAGTGGATCAAGTCGGTCGTGGCAAACAGCACAGGCTGGATTAGCTCGATGCTGCTCTAAAGCTTCTCTCAAACTCCCCGCCGATATTTCTGCAGAGTCGTCCAGTGCAGGAACATCAGGTGGTGGCGGTGGCGGCGGTGATCCTAGGATATTTTCTAAAACCCACTTACCTCTGAGTACTGGGGAAGTTCGAGTGGGGTATGAAGTGACCATTAAAATGCTACCCTGCCCCAGCACGCCCCTTCTTCCCGTATCGATTAGTGATACGCGCCGAAAATAACCACCTTCTACACCTTCTATTCCGTAATACTTAGCGAGCCGTTCATTGACAAAAGTGTAATCAGCATTAATCAAATCGAGAATGCTTTGGTCTTCTTTGATCATATTTGCTAAAAACAACTCCGTCTCTTGCTGGAATGCATATCGCAGTGAACTATCGAAATAATCGTATCGTTCCGGGTCTGGCGTCCAGTCTTGAACATTCCGAAGATGCAACCACTGTCCACCAAAGTTATCCACCAAGGACTTAGCCTTTGGGTCAGCCAACATGCGGGTAATCTGCGAGGACAAAATTTCAGGATTTTTTAGATTACCCTCTAACGCGAGTGACAATAACTCTTCGTCTGGAATACTGCTCCAGAGAAAAAAGGAAAGGCGAGATGCTAGATCGATATCAGAAAGCTCATAGATTTCGCTTGCATTGCTGCCTTTTGGTAAAGCTGCAATTCTATAAAGGAAGCGTGGTGATACCAGTAGTCCACTGAGCGCCATTTCGATACCGTGTTCGAAACTACCACCGTCCGCTCTTCCTTCAGAAAAGAGAGCAACTAATGGATTGATGTCTTCAGTGGTCACGTGACCGCGGTAACCTTTGCGAGCCAGATTCGTTAAAATCTTCCTAGCGCAAATCTCCTCTTCGTCTCTGTGTGCTGGGCGACAAATGAAAATTCGTCTTTGGCTCTCTTGTATGCCGACTCTTGTCGTTGCGTAAGGGCGACCAATTAATACATAGTCCACAGAGTAGTTGAAGGCGCTTGTCAGATCTCCTTCTGAACTGGTTTCTGGAAGCAGGTACTCGTTTAAGAAACCCGCTGCAATCTCGTGCTCACCAGCCTCAATCTTAAGAGGAATTTCATACAGTCGGGTACCCTGTTGGGCCTCTAAATTACTGAAAGCTGCGTCAATTAATTTTATGCGTTCTCCATCAACTCTAACATCAAGTTGTGGTGATGGCATGTGGGGCATGCGGCGCCCTCTGACTCTAATTGTTATTGTGTAATCTGCGTCAAAAGGAAAAGTATGTTTGAACAGAATACCTCCGTGCTCATTCAAAGGAAGTCCACCGATGGCTTCAGTTCGAGTCCCATCCTGGGGTGTGTAGCGCTCAACTATAGGCTTAGGGGTTAGAGTTCCTACCGCAAGACGACTAGCTCTCCGAGCTGCCGATACATATTTCTCAATATGCAAAGGAGACACCGTTAATACGTCCCCTATGTTGTCAAAGCCATAGCCTGAGTCGTCGGCTGGTAAATCCTCAGAATGATCAAGGTCTATTCCCAGCAAATCTCTTATCGCATTGCTATATTCGGCGCGATTTAGCCGATGGATCGCCGGAGAGCCTGGGTTCGGATTACGCATAGCGTGTTCATCCAGCTGAGCTTCTAGCCAAGAGACAAGTTCGACTCTGTCTAAATCTGATGGCCTGGGCATTCCTGCGGGTGGCATTTCGCCACTGGCTAGGCGCCGCAGGACTTTTTCAAGTACATTTCCGTGCTTGTTGAGTTCAGATGCAGTTACACCTTCCAAGCTGAAATCTGCCGTTCGGAGCGTTTCGTTGTGACATACAACACAATACTGCTCGAGTGTATTGTCAAGGATTTCGGTAGTGGGGAATTCCGTGGACTGCTGTGCGAAAGTAATCCCAGGAGAGCCAGATAAACATAGCCCCGCAAGTAATGCCAACCTGGGAAGTATTTGCCTCATAGAAATTGATGATATAGCATCAAGACCTTATGGGACAACTCCTCTACCTCCCAATATTGCTTGCTTGTTCAGTGGTTTCTTTTGTTGCCACGGGGCAGTCTGGTAATGAAAATCACCTAACGCATGACCTCATCGAAGCGGTTCAGCGTGTCAGTTACAATGAGGTCCAACAGCTTTTAGAATCTGGTGTAGACGTAAATGTCTCTCGAGCAGACGGATCTACGGCGCTGAGTTGGGCGGCCCAGAGACCTAACATTCGTATTGTGACAGCACTTCTAGGAGCTGGCGCCGATCCAAACAGCCAAGATGAGAATGGCGAAACCCCCCTGATATTGGCGAGCGCGCGCGGAAATTCTCAAATCGTAGAAGCACTAATTAATTCGGGTGCAGACGTTACACGAAATCGATGGAATGGCGAAACACCGCTCCATGCTGCAGTATTTGGTGGTAATTTAGAGGTTGTTCGGTTAGTAATTGAGCAAGGTGTGGATGTGAATGCTGCGGACGCACGCATGGGACAAACGGCACTCATGCGGGCGACAGCTAGTGGTAGAAAAGAAATAACTCTGGCTCTCATTGCAAGTGGAGCAAACCTGAATTCTATTTCGACTGGAGGTTTTCAAGCCATACATTTCGCTGCTCTCTATGGTCAGAAAGAGATAGCCGAAATCCTTATTACTGCAAATACCCAAAGCTCAATTGCTGTGAGTGAACTCGGCAGTCCATTTCTAATTGCACTGAGCGAAGGTCATGAAGCGATTTCTCGGTTGCTCCTTACAGATGACGTGGATGTAAATATTCCGAACTCAGAGGGCGTTACACCGCTTCATGAAGCCGCAGGCGCTGGCATGCTAGACCTAACTCGCGATTTAGTTGACAGAGGTGCAGATATAAGCGCGCGTCTCGGGGAAATAACGGGAAATGTTTACGAGCCTGGCCGGGGCGGAGGGATAACCCCTTTTCTAGCCGCAGCTCGGGGAGGTCATGCAGATGTAATGAAACTGTTAATATCTAGGGGCGCAAGTCCTTACGAGGAATCCGCAGATGGAGCTGGTTCGGTTATGTTTGCAGCACGCAGTTTGAATATTGAGGCAGTGCGCCTGTTGGTTGAGATGGGTGTAGATGTAAACGCAACTCCAGCTAATCATCCCACGGCCCTTCACATAGCAATCAGATTCGGAAAAAATCGAATGGTGCAATATCTGGCTGACAGCGGTGCTGATTTTGATTTTCGGGACCACAATAACCGAACACCGTTACAGGAAGCAGAATTCGAAGCGCCGATTAGCACTATCGAACTGATGAAACGTCTGTCGTTCGAGCGCAATAACTGAATAAGAATGCATTTGAAAAACTGTATTTAATCCCTCACAATGCCCGGTATAAAAGTAATGGAATTTCCTCAAACCTAATTAGAAATAGAAGGATTAATCATGTCGTTAGTAGATTTCAGCAGTATCAAAGAACTTATCCAAGTCAAATCAGGTAAGGGTAAAGATGAATTATTTAAGGAAGTACTATTGCTGATCCTGGCGAGGGCAACTCGTGTAGACTCTAACGTAGAGTCTATTGAAGTAGAGAATGTACAAAAGGCAATTAAAGAACTTACAGGAGATGAAATATCAAAGGGAGACATCCTGACAGCATCTTCCTCAGAAATTTACGAAACTCAGTCTCTTGAGCGTGCTTTAGGTAAAGCTTCTCGCAAACTTAACCAAGANGANACGGCNATTATTCTTAATTGTCTTTCGGATTTGATTAGAGCTGACGGGTCTNTNAGNTATCAAGAGTTAGAATTTTTCGATCGTGTGGCTACCGCACTTAANGCGTCACCCNCNGAGATAGCTGGCCTNTATGAAAAATAAAGGTTNTNAGCCAGCTAGCGCANCCAGAAATTGATNTGANCCAGCATCTAAGGAAACCTGACAAAATANCCCTGCTTTGGTTTTCGTTTACTTCTATTGTGGTANTTTAGNTGTAAACCCAACCGNAGGCTTACTTATGATGAATATTTTTCTGAAAGNTNAAAAAGCGGGGCCACTATTCNTTTGTTTATTTGCTGTNTTCAATTTTNNCGCAGCGANNGCGCAGGGCCTNCTTGGCACTGAGAATGGCGAATGGCGCTATCTNGGTGGTGACTCTGGTAATACACGCTACTCNCCTCTCAATCAGATCAATTCATCTAACTTTAATCAGCTTGAACAAGCTTGGATTTGGCGCAGTGATAATTTTGGTCCAAACGTGGACTATTTTTCGCGATCCACTCCAATTTATGTNGACGGCACTTTGTACACGGTGGCNACTCCGCGNCGCCAGGTTATTGCGATAGATCCAGCTACGGGAGAGAACTTATGGACTTTTCGCGAGCCACCGACAATCCGACATCAACGTTCTCCAAGGCAAGCCTACGGGAAGGGGGTCGCTTACGCGAAAGTAAATGGACGAGGAGTTATTTATATTACTACTCCGGGTTTTTTTCTGTGGGCTTTGGATGCTCAGACTGGCTTACCGTTGGAGAATTGGGGAGAACCGATACCGCTAGAGGGTTTTAGTCAGACCGGAGGTATTGATTTAATTCCCAGGTTAGTTGATGGCTGGGGACCTTGGCAGGACTATGTNATAGGAGGAGGGACTTACAACCCTGATTACGGCATACCTCGCGAAATGGGAATGGTAACGGCCTCGTCTCCACCGATAGTTGTTAACGGCGTTGTTGTGGTTTTGGTAGGGCATCAACCTGGCTACGGTCAGACTCGCATCGAGAATGTTCCGGGTGACATCATGGGTTTTGATGCAGCGACGGGAGAATTTCTCTGGAAGTTTCATNCGATTCCACGGCCTGGTGAGGTTGGGCATGAGACGTGGGAGAATGATGCCTGGCGTTGGTCCGGTGATATTTCGACTTGGGCACCAGCCTCGGCAGATCCTGAGTTAGGTTTGGTATATATGGTAACCAATGCATCGACAGTCCAATTCTATGCGGGGCATCGGCCGGGGAACAATTTGTTTGGTGGNAGCGTCTTAGCTTTAGACGTGAAAACTGGAGAACGACGTTGGCATTACCAGATTCATCGGAGTGATCAGTGGAATTACGACTTACCAACGCCGCCAATGTTGATGGATNTCACTATCAACGGACAGAGNATTCCTGCCCTTATTCAGAATACAAAACAAGGTTTGGTATTTGCGTTTAATCGTGAGACTGGAGAACCAATCTGGCCTATAGAAGATCGAGAGGTGTTTCAAACACAGGTGCCTGGAAATTTTACAGCACGAACCCAACCATTTCCTACATGGCCACAACCGCTCGATCCAATTGCTACGAATGGATTGACCGAGGAATTTGTTATTGATTACACNCCCGCATTAAAAGANCAGGCNATGGTCATACTTAANGGNTATCGAGTGGGNGGNTTGTATGTTCCGCCGNTACCNGAAGATCATGATAACGATTACATCAATAATATTGGTTGTCTGGCAGGCGTGAATATTTCTCATCAACCAGTTGGTGACCCGAGCACTGGAATGATGTTCGCAGCACATTCGNGNAATTGTTTTGCGCCCAGGTTTCTGCGGGCTACAAATGGAGTTGATAGAGACAATCCAAATTACCCGGTGCCAGGAGAAGGGGGAGCGACGCCAAATAGCACTCCAACAACTGGTAAAACAGTCGCTGCCTATCTTCCTGGCCGTCCTGGAGGTTTGCCAACGATCGATGGTTTGCGATTATTCAAACCAATGGACAATCAGCTGACTGCCTATGACATGAATAGTGGTGATAAGACCTGGTCAACGGCTGTTGGGCCGACTCCCGATAACATCACTAATCACCCTTTGTTACAAGGTGTTGATGTTCCGAACACTGGTGGAGTTGGCTGGTCTATTCAGATGGTTGTGGGAGACCTCGTCGTGCAAACTCGNGCTTTAAGTGATGGNATGGCGCAGATGTTTCCTGACGCACCCATGACATTAAATGCTCGAGATAAGCATAGCGGGGAGATAGTGGGAAGCGTGCCGCTCCCAGCGCCAGGCCAATACGGCATGATGACTTACATGCATCGCGATAAGCATTATATCGTTGTGCAGATTGGCAGCTCACAAACCGAATTTCCTGGAGCTTTAGTTGCATACCGTTTGCCAGACTAGATCAATAAAGACTGTGGTGCAGATGGACTTAATTGGAAGATAACTCTGAAGAAAATTAACCAAAATCGAACTGGTTTCAAAAAAGGTTCAATAAATTTATGAAATTATTCAACTCAATAGGACCAAATCCTCACGTAGTAAGGATGTTTATTGCTGAGTTAGGTATAGACATACCGAAGGTCGAGATCGATTTAATGGGTGGGGAAAATCGACAATCAGAGTACTTAGAGAGAAACCCCTCAGGTCAATGTCCAGCCCTCGAACTTGAGGATGGCAGATATCTCGCTGAGGTTACTGCAATCTGTGAATATTTAGACGAACTGCAAGGCGGTACAAATCTGATTGGCACGATACCTGAAGACAGAGCTGAAACTCGCATGTGGGTGAGACGAATCGATCTTCAGATTATTGAGCCACTTACAAATGGTTTTCGGTATTCGGAAGGCTATGACTTATTTAAGGATAGATTAAGACTCATACCTGATGCTGCTGTAGGCCTCAAAAAACTCGCACAAGAGCGGATTGAATGGTTAGATGCCCAAATCAATGAGAACCAATTTGTATGTGGCGATAGATTTTCCCTCGCGGACATAATGCTCTATTGCTTTTTGAAGTTTGGGGCTTCAGTTGGTCAACCCTTTGATCCTAAACATAAGAATGTTTCTCGCGTGTATAACTTAGTAGACTCCCGTGAAAGTGCGTCGGCATAGATTGCAGAGTTTGATCTGAGACACTGACTCCTTTTTGGTTAATACCTGCTGGGCCCTCGCGGGGTGAACATAAAAATCTAGATCATATTTCTTCCACAAATAAAGAAGGTGAGTATGAAATTTTTATTGACGATCGGCTTTATTATTTCAGCAAACTTCCTACATGCACAATGTGATAGTGGTCGGGCAGGAGTTCAGAAAGCCCGGGGTATTGTTTTTGCGGATGCCAATAACAACGGCGAGCGTGAATCTAATGAAGCTGGTATCGCCGATGTGGCATTATCTAATGGGTGCGATGTGGTCATCTCAAACAGTGACGGTAGCTACGAAATTTCTGTCGCACCTACGGAAATAATTTTTCTTTCTAAGCCTGCCAACTATTCGGTGCCGGTTGATGAATCAAATGTGCCGCAATTTTTCTATAAACACTATCCGAATGGGACTCCAGCAGAAATTGCCGGTACATCCGTGGAATGGATGTGGCCGGTTACAGAAGCTACTGGCCCGCTCCCATCATCTGTTGATTTTCCTCTTATACCAACGGAATTCGAAGTTGAATTTCTCGCTCATGGATTCGCTGACACTCAGGCTCAGTATGAAGCTGGTCAGGATATGGTCCGAGAAGATTTGGTTAACCCCTTAATTGGCAATCCTTTCGGGGTTGAATTTGGGCTAACTGTTGGGGATGTCGTATTTGATAACTTAAAACTGTATGACAGACATAAGACTATGATGGGGCTAATCGGTATCCCTCAATGGTATTTACCTGGCAATCATGATATGAATTTTGAATCGCCTAACACGCACTTTGCCAATGAGACATACAAGAAGCATTTTGGACCACCCTATTATTCTTTTAATTATGGCAATGTGCATTTTGTAGCGCTTAATAATGTAGAGTATGCGGGTGCTAATAATGAATTTAGCAACGGTGTTTACCGTGGTTACATAGGCGAGGTTCAATTGCAGTGGCTGCGAGATGATCTAACTCATGTCCCGGTGGAAAAACTAATAGTGATTGCCAGCCACATACCCTTAATTACAGAAGCGGATGATGGGGTTTCTCCAGTTTTAACTGGACCTAACACAGAAAATTTTGCAGAGCTGCTGAAAATTCTTGAGCCCTTCGAAAATATTTACGGTCTAGCCGGACATGATACCAGTAACAGTTTTAAGGTTCAGGTAAACCATCAGCATGGTTGGAATGGCAGGCCCTGGATTGCGCACACATTGGGTGAAGTGCGAGGTAGTGGCTGGACAAGGGGNCCGCGTGATTTTCGCGGTGTACGGGATGCCTTGATGGAAGATGGTAATCCCAATGGTTTCTACGTNTTGAAGTTTAATAGTATCGATCTNGTTCCGGAATTTATACCGTTTCCATCNAGTGCTGACGGCACAAATCGCATGAGAATTATGCTAGACCCTCCAATAGCTTTGAGTCGGTTTGACGGTATCCATAGGGGGGTCTTGCAGTCGGAGACAAAGCTAGTAGTTAATCTTTTTGATGGTGGAATTCGGGATTCGGTGAGAGCATCAATAGATGGTAACGAAGAAAACGANATGACCTATAAAGTTCGAACCGACCCTTATGTAGAAGCGCTGTATGAAGAATTTAGAAATACTGATGATGCCTATCCTGCTCCAGATAGATCATCACACCTCTGGGAATTAGTTATGCCGGAAAACTTAAGTGCCGGACTGCATCATATAGTTGTAAGAAGTACCGATGAATTTGGACAATCTCAGCGTGGCGCCTTTACATTTGAAATAGAAGAAAATTNATCTGGAGNTNAGAATCAATGTGNTATCNNGGGTTGATTTTTTTGCTATCCGGGGTTGATCTTTTGTTGAACATAACCTTTTCGCCTCTGCAAGAACGGCTTTTCGATAAAGAAGTAAGTAAATATCGAACTGATTATAACAATCGGCAGTATGAATAGAAGGATGTTTATCACTGCCATGCCAAGCGGGCTTTCAATTAATATGATTTGGTCAAGATCATTTTGCATAAAAAAATCGAGTACTATGAAATGCGTCAAATAAATGGAGTAGCTAATAGTCCCGAGCGCTACTAAAATTTTATTTAATAGAATCGGACAGTGTCTAGTGATTGATAAATAGCCCAATATAAAAACAGCCCATATAGCAGCTTCAATTGTTGTCCAATAGATCCATATATGATTATTGAGTCCGCCGCCGCCAAACTGATTAAAAACATACAAAACACTTAAAACAAGCACCAACCCTATGATCGCTAGGCTATCAAACCACTTTGAGGGCTTAAACTTAGCTCTGTAGTATATTCCTGCTAACATGCCAATAAGAAATTGATCGATACGCCCAATGATTGACCAATAAGATATTTCTCTCATACTGATATTTTGGAAGTAGGCTATTAATCGAATCACTAAAAAACAGAACACGAGGCCTAACAAATAACCCCAACCTTTGGTTCGAACTAGCCAGATTAAAGCTGGAAATAATAAGTAAAAGTGCCATTCAACCGCGATCGACCAAAAAACGAATGTGAACGCACCCCCATTAATAGCCGAATCGCTGTTTGCTAAAAAGAATAGTGATTTAAGCAGCCCTGCGACATTGAAATTTTCTGGGTAGACTAGGATGCCTAATAAAAGAAAGAATACAAAAAGTGGATAAGTTCGAAGAATTCGATTTGCATAGAAACCAAGATAATTAACTTTCTTCTCAACAGCACCCACAGTAAAAACAAAGCCACTTAGCACGAAAAATAAACTGACCGCTGTGTGTCCTTCTATCACTAAAGCTGAAAAAGGATTAGCTGCTTTAAACCAATTTGATGGATCGTATGCCGTACCAAAACTTATTTCGTGTGTAATAAAGTGACCCCCATGAAAAAACAGCACGAGAATCGCGGCAAAGCCTCGCAAATGGTCGAGCGCCGGTATGTATTGATAATTGGCACTTCTCACCGGAAGAATTCTCCATTTTCATGCTGACAAGTTCATTTGGTGATGGTCGATTAGGGAGATTATTTGATTAAAGGAGTTTTGAACCCAAATCCAGATTCTCGCTAAGACGTCGATAATATCGTAAGATAATCAGCTTACCATAACACTTTATTATTATCCTATTTCCCGATTTTAATGGTTGTAAAAAAAATCCCATCCGTTGTTGCATTTAATTTGTTGATCCCTTTCTTGATAGTTTTGGGTCTCGAATTATTTTTACAACTATTTTGGAAAAATCCTTACCTAGATAAACCTCTAGAGATTTCTGCAAGACTCCATGCGAAAAATATGAGCATATCAGTAACAACTGAGGGATTTTATCCATACGAAGAGCCTATTTTATTTAGAACACTGGAGGACCGCTCAATTTACGGGGGTACAATAGAACAAGAAAATGAATTTTTAGCTCTAGGGGGTAGTACGACAGAGTCATCATTAGTTCCTGAAGGGCAACGTTGGCCGGACTTACTAACCCCGCCTGCCTTAAATTATGGTGTTTCTGGAAACTATTTGGTGGATTCTTACTACAACCTCATTTATCTTCACGAGAATTTGGTCCCGTCGCCAACTATGGTGACGATTATGCATGCTGTGAATGATTTAGAATTTTTTGTAAACCGAGGAAGTCAAGAATTTGACGTTCGCAATTGGTCGCATCCGCTAGAAAACCCTTTAGCTATATTTGATAATACTGATCGACACTTCATCCCTGGAATTAGAGTTTCTGACAGCTCTATTATGTCTTTAATAACTTACCTAAGGAACAACACCGGGGCGCGCAGTATAATAGAGCCATATATTGCTCAGAAAAGGTCTCGAGATGTTATGAGCTTTCTTGATGATGAGACTTTTCAGAAATTAAGAAGTCAATTGATCAGTGAATTTTTGCCAAAGAGATTATCAGTGCTCGAACAAATTTATGAAGCGGCTGAAAATTTCGAAATCAGTCTAGTAATGTTAACTCAACCACATGCTTTCATCGAGGATTATACGCCGCCAGTCCAAGATTTAAGAGTTACACCAGAGTGGCAAGGAGAAAGGCTCTCCCTTCGACAAACTTCTGAGTTAATCGAACTAATTAACACTCAAACCAAAATGTCAGCTAAAGAAAGAAATGTTAAGGTTATAGATCTTGCGAAATGTATAGGAGTAAAAGAGGTGGGGCCTTTGTTATTTGATTCGGTCCATTACTCATTAGAAGGAAGTAGGACTGTTGCAGAATGCATTAATGAGGATATGTTGGGAACAAGCTTATAATGCCAACTTTCATTTTGGGAATATCAAGTTACTATCACGATAGTGCTGCAGCTATAATTTTAGATGGTGATATTATTTCTGCTGCTCAAGAGGAGAGATTTAGCAGGAAAAAGCATGATTCAAGCTTTCCCTTACAAGCTATAAAGTTTTGTTTAGAAGAATCGCAAATTACACTTGATCAAGTTAATTATATTGTTTTCTATGATAAGCCTTTTATAAAGTTTGAAAGGCTACTTGAAACTTATTTAAGTTATGCGCCAAAAGGTTTTAAATCATTCTTGAAGTCTATGCCTGTCTGGATAGGTGAAAAACTTTTCTTAAAGCATGTAATTAAAAAAGAGTTGATTAAAGTTAGTGGATTAAAAGCTAAGAACATTCCATCTATTTTATTCGCTGAGCATCATCAGTCTCATGCAGCGTCAGCGTTTTTTCCGTCTCCCTTTGAAAGCGCAGCCGTGATTTGTGCAGATGGTGTTGGTGAGTGGGCCACGACTAGTTTGTGGCATGGGAAAGAAAATCAACTTGCTCCTCTATGTGAGATTAACTTTCCTCATTCTCTCGGACTTCTTTACTCTGCATTTACTTATTACGCAGGATTTAAAGTAAATTCTGGGGAATATAAATTGATGGGATTGGCTCCCTATGGAGAACCTACTTATAAAGAGCTGATTTATGAAAAACTAATAGATGTCAAACAAGATGGTAGTTTTATATTAGACATGAGCTATTTTGATTATCCAACAGGGTTGCGAATGACTTCTGATAAATTTCATAAACTATTCGGTGGTTTACCGAGGAATCCTGAATCCGAAATTACGGAACGGGAAATGAATCTCGCAAGCTCAATACAGAAAGTGACAGAGGAAATTTTGCTCAAGATAGCAGAGACAGTCAAACAAAGGACAGGAGAATCCAATCTCTGTCTTGCTGGTGGTGTCGCACTAAATTCTGTAGCAAACGGATTAATCGAACGAAGTAGTATTTTCGATAATATATGGGTTCAGCCAGCAGCTGGAGATGCTGGGGGAGCAATAGGTTCAGCATTAGCGGTTTGGTATCAATACCTTGATAAAGATAGAGAGATGGAGGATAAAAAGTCCAGAGTTAATTTTTGTGATCGAATGAAAGGGTCCTATTTAGGTCCAGAGTTCGATACGAATACAATAGTAGGGTTTCTAAAAGAGCAAGATGTAGTTTATGAGCAGTATGATTTTGAAGCATTGACGGAAATTGTCGCAAAACTCATAAGCGAAGGTAATATAATTGGTTGGTTTCAAGGCAAAATGGAGTTCGGTCCAAGAGCGTTGGGCAACAGATCAATACTAGGAGACCCTCGAGATAAAAGTATGCAATCCAAAATGAACCTCAAAATAAAATTTAGGGAATCTTTCCGCCCATTCGCCCCTTCAGTATTATTTGAGAAAAGAGAGGATTGGTTTAATTCAGTCGCTCCGAGCCCATACATGCTTACCGTAACTTTACTTAATTCGAGTCAGTGCATACCGTCATCACAAACTGAAGAGAAGCTTACAGGGATTGACAGGATAAATTCAGTGCGTTCAACAATTCCGGCTGTCACGCATGTGAATTATTCTGCTCGAGTGCAAACGGTCCATCAAGAGACTAACCCTCTATACTGGAAATTGCTACACAAATTTGAGGACCTCACAGGCTGTCCGCTTTTGATTAATACTTCTTTCAATGTCAGGGGGGAACCAATAGTATGCTCTCCACAGAATGCCTTAGATTGTTTTAAGAGAAGTGAGATGGACTATTTAGTGATGGAAAATTTGATAATAGACAAATCAAGACAAAATTTTGCTATGGAAGACCGATCCTGGAAAGCAAAATATCCGCTCGATTAAAGGGATCGATTATGAATGAGGAAGATAAACAACTTAAAAACTTTGGCTTTTTATTTGCCAGCATGCTCGTCTTAGTTTTCGGGTTAACTTTGCCCCACGTTTTTGGTTACGGTCGTCCTTATTGGCCCTTCTATTTTGCGACTGCTCTTGTGATTTTGAGTTTAATCGCACCTCATCAGCTAGTAATTTTAAAAAAAACCTGGATGAAGATTGCGGTAATTTTAGGGAAGATAAACGGGTTCATTATTTTAGGATTAATTTTTTACGGAATGATAACTCCATACGCTATCATTTTAAGAATTTTTAAGCGGGAACCATTAAAGACTAAATACGTCAAGACAAAGAATAGTTACTGGACGGAAACTGATGCACGCGATGAGTCTCATATGGAGACCCCTTACTAGTGTTTGAGTTTATACGCGATCTAATTGGGTTTCTTCGGCATAGGCGAAAATTTTGGCTCGCACCTATCATCATAACTCTTTTGATATTTGGAGTTTTGATTGTGCTGAGTGAGGGCTCAGCTATTGCGCCTTTCGTCTACACACTGTTTTAACTTTTTAGAAGGGAAAGTATCTTAGAATGTTACTTCACCATAAGAAAGCTCGTAGCATGGCTAGGCCAGTGTTTATGGCAATTCACATGCTACGTTTAATTTATGTTACCGTGGTTATTTTGGTTAATACACACTCTCGAATGTTTCAGGGACATTGGAATAAAAGAAATGAGTACTATTGGCACAAAATTTAGCTCTACAGCGACGAAAGTGCTGATGCTTGGATCTGGCGAGCTCGGAAAAGAAGTAGTGATAGAGCTTCAACGGTTGGGTGTCGAGGTGATTGCTTGTGATCGCTATGCAAATGCGCCAGCAATGCATGTTGCTGATCGAAGCTATACGTTTTCCATGCTGGATAGTGAAGCTCTGCGTCATACGATCGAAAGTGAGAGGCCAGATTTGATTGTGCCTGAGATTGAAGCGATTGCTACAGATACCCTGATTGAGCTGGAATCCGAAGGTTACACCGTTATTCCATCTGCTAAAGCAGCCCGTCTTACAATGAATAGAGAGGGAATCAGGCGTCTTGCAGCGGAAGATCTTGGGCTAGCAACTTCGCCCTTCGAATTTGCTATTTCTCACGACGATTTCTTGGCGGCGGTTGAGTCGGTTGGAATGCCTTGCATCGTGAAGCCAATAATGAGTTCATCTGGCAAAGGTCAGAGCACTATTAACTGTTCAGCTGACATTGAGCCTGCTTGGGTATATGCACAAGAGGGCGGTCGCGCAGGAGCAGGCAAGGTCATTGTCGAGGGGCTCGTAGATTTTGACTACGAAATCACTTTACTCACTGTGCGCCATGACGGCGGTGTGAGCTTTTGCGAGCCCATTGGGCACAGACAGGAGGAAGGTGATTACAGAGAGTCATGGCAGCCTCAACAAATGTCAGAAACGGCACTCAACAAAGCAAAGCACATTGCCAATTGCGTTACTGAAGCGCTCGGTGGTCGGGGCATATTTGGTGTTGAATTATTTATAAAAGGAGATGAGGTGTATTTCAGTGAAGTCTCCCCTCGGCCGCATGATACAGGAATGGTAACTTTAATTTCTCAAGATTTATCAGAGTTTGCTTTGCACGCAAGAGCTATTCTTGGTCTACCTATTCCCAACATACATTTTCATGGTCCCTCAGCCTCTGCTGTTATTCTTGTGCAGGGGAAATCACTTCAAGTAAAGTTCAGTAATTTTCAACAAGCACTATCACAACCGGATTCTAGTATTAAGCTGTTTGGCAAACCAGAAGTACGTGGTCGTCGTCGTATGGGGGTGGCATTGGCGCGGGCTGACAGTGTCGAAGAGGCCAAGTCGAGAGCAATTGAGGTCGTCGAAGCGATTAAGGTTGAAATTTAAGATGGCTTTATAACCTTTGAAAGGTGAGTATCTAATTAGCTCTGCCGTCATTTATTCTGCGGCGACCTCAATTGCCCGTGACTCAGTCTTTCTTTGCTTTTTTCAGTCTCTGAGCCGAAATACGTGCAGCGCGTTGCCGGATCGAGGATAATTAATCTCTGGGGCGAGTGACGCCGGACCCAATCGCGGACTTCCGCCACCGAGTCCAGTTGATACTGCTATATATTGCGTACCGTCTACTTGAAACGAGACTGGAAAGCCCTGCACTGAAGTCCCTAGTCTAGTTTGCCACAGTTCTTCTCCAGTCTTAACGTCGACCGCTCGAAAGCGGCGGTCGAGATCGCCGACGAAGGCGACTCCACCCGCTGTCGAGAGAACACCTGTCAGGAAAGACGCACGTTGTTCAAAGCTCCAGATTTCTTCCATTGTCTCGACGTCATACGCGGCGAGTTTTCCCAGATTGCCATTGGTACCCGGCATCTCTAGAAATGGTCGCGATCGGATGCCGACTCCGCCCGAACCTTCTACTAGTGAGATCTCTGCACCGGTCATCTGCATGCAGGTCTGGGCGAGAGGTATGATAAGAATTCCTTCACCCGGATGGTAGCTCATGGGGTGCCAGTTCTTGCCACCGGCAGTGCTAGGGCAGGACGATATTGCCTGATTGATTCCTGCGTTACGAATGTCGGCGCGATAAGTGACAGCACCAGTATTCGGATCGATATTCTCAAACACGTCTTGATAGATCGTTTCCTTGAAATCGAGGAACTCGCCAGTTGCTCGGTCGAGCTTCCATAGGATGCCATGCTTGCCGATACTGAATACCACTGGACGCCCTCGGACATCCACTAATACTCTCTCGTATACCTCATCGAGATCGAGGGTTTCACCAGGAACATACTGGAAGTGCCAGGCGAGAGAGCCATCTTT
>PATI01000027.1 GCA_002712335.1 Rhodospirillaceae bacterium
ACCCCCCGGACCGCGCTTACCTGCATTTAGGCAGCAAGGGCCAAATCATTATCATTGGCATTTGTAAATTAGCCCGATAACGGNGGTACNATGCCGNACGAAANACTNNTCTTTACACGCGCGTCGATCCTATTTCGCCCCCANAAGCNNNCTAACCTANCNNATCCGNANNTTGGTGGAGGCGCCGGGTACCGCCCCCGNGTCCGCATCGTTTATTTCAAAAGCCGTTTATCATCATAGCTGGAATACCAGCACTTTCATTATAGGGTGATTCTATCATAAATTAAAGTATAGAACTTTTAGTTTCAAAAACTGGANGAGATAGATGGATCAATATCTTAATCTAATGCGGCTTGTTTTAAATGAAGGCGTTAAGAAAGAAGACCGAACGGGGACTGGGACCAAAAGTATCTTTGGTCATCAATTTCGATTTGATTTGTCTGAGGGCTTTCCAATAATCACGACCAAGAAACTTCATTTACGATCTATAATTCATGAGCTGTTGTGGTTCCTATCCGGCGATACAAACATTCAATATCTTAACAAGNATAATGTCTCAATATGGGATGAATGGGCAGATGATGCGGGTAATCTTGGCCCGGTCTATGGAGCACAATGGCGATCATGGCCCGTAAGTGATGGTCAGAAAATAGATCAGATAAGTCAGCTGATAGATGAAATAAAAAACAATCCGAATTCTAGACGGCTTGTTGTGAGTGCATGGAACGTTGGCGCTATCGATAATATGGCTCTTCCGCCTTGTCATTGTCTTTTTCAGTTCTATGTGGCGGGAGACAAATTATCTTGCCAGCTTTATCAACGAAGTGCCGATATATTTCTGGGGGTTCCTTTTAATATAGCTTCTTATGCATTATTGACGATGATGGTCGCACAGGTGACCGATCTTAAACCTGGAGATTTTATCCATACATTTGGAGACGCTCACTTATACGATAATCACTTTGATCAGGCCCTTAAGCAATTGGAACGAGAGCCAAAAAAATTACCAAAAATTATTATAAATCCAAAGNTAAGGAATATTTTTGAATTTTCCTATGAAGATTTTACACTTGAGGGGTATGATCCACACCCTCACATTCGTGCTCCTGTNGCAGTCTAGTTAAATGCTTCTATCCATTATAGTTGCGATGTCGGAAAACGGCGTTATNGGGCGAAATAATAGTCTTCCTTGGAATTTGCCCGGTGACCTTGCTAATTTTAGAGAAAAGACNATCGGCAAGCCTGTGATAATGGGTCGTAAGACTTTGGAGTCTATTGGTAAGCCATTACCCAACNGAAAAAATATTGTTATCACGAAAAATAAAAGTTTCGATTTTACCGGTTCAACCAGTGTCAATAATTTAGATGACGCTATTAAAATTGGTCGTGAATTCGCAAAAGAAAATGGAGGCTGTGAAATTATGGTAATCGGGGGAGCTAAGATTTATGCAGCATCTTTGAAATTTGTTAATCGATTATACGTTACCGAGGTTCACAGTAATATAATCGGTGATGTCACTTTTCCCCGTATTGATAAAAAAGAATGGTCGGAGATTTNCCGGGAGTTTCATTCTGCTCGTCCNGGAGAGAGTTNTGACTATAGCTTTGTAATCTACGATCGTGTAGTTACCAATTTTTGATTTTTGTTAACTCGATAGCGGTACAGATAATTTTGATAAATAACTTTGTTGCCAAGNTCATAACAATCAGCCAGCTACAGTCGATATTGTGGAATTCAATTTTGATAATAACGATAGTAATGAGCTGCAATTGGACGTCGAGAGCTTTTTCAGTAAAGGTTCAAGACTTGTCTATTTCGAAGGCTGATCGTGTAATTGTTTTAAAGTCTGATCGCCGATTGATATTAATGAGGGATGATAATGTTTTAAAAATTTACCAAATTGCGCTAGGACGATATCCAAAAGGACACAAACAATACCAAGGGGATGCCCGAACACCCGAGGGCCAGTATGTTCTTGATCTAAAAATTAAAAACAGTCACTTTCATAGAGCTATACGTATTAGCTATCCTAACCNAAATGACATTGAAAGTGCTAAGTTGAATGGTAAAGATCCTGGCGGAAAAATCATGATTCATGGTTTGCCTAACACGATGTCTGCTGAGCGAGTAGGCCATCCTACTCTAGACTGGACCCAGGGTTGCATCGCGGTTACCAATCGTCAAATGGANGAAATTTGGCGGATGGTAGATATAGGAACTCCAATAGAAATTCATCCTTAGATTTTGGTATCAAAATCATTTAGGGCCCGCCAAATTTTTTCTTGTTTGGCAGGCATTTCAATCGAGGGNGCTCCGACTCGTGCCAATGCGTCGTTAATCGCATTCATNACGGCAGGCATAGCGCCCACGGTTCCAGCTTCGCCCACACCTTTAACACCTAGAGGATTTCTAGCAGTGGGAATTTCATTAGCGGCGATATTAAAATCACAAAAGTCATCAGCTCGAGGCATGCAGTAATCCATAAAAGAGCCCGATAACAATTGACCGCTTTTTNTGTCATAATGAATATCTTCCATTAATATTTGACTAGCTCCTTGCACGATGCCTCCATGAACTTGCCCATCAAATAGAATTGGGTTGAGTATGGTCCCAGCATCATCCACAGCTGTGTATTTTACCAACTCCACTTTGCCGGTTTCTGGATCAATTTCTACCTCTGCGAGGTGTACACCATTTGGATAAGTAGGCGCTTGGCCTAGACCCATGCCAAATTCACCGTGTTCGTATAGGCCTGGTTCAATATCTGGAGGTAACTTGGGCTTCTGAAAGGCAATTTGGGCAACTTCTTTCAAACTTATTTCGTAGTCCGTTCCAGCAACCTTGAATGAACCGCCACTGTATTCTATGTCAGAAGCTGCCGACTCTAGGACGTGAGCGGCAATAAGTTTTCCTTTTTCAAGAATTTTTGTTGCAGCATTAATCACTGCACCACTTACAAAAACCGCACAACGAGCATTAAAGGTGCCAACTCCATGCGCAATTTTATCCGTGTCACCAAACCGATACTCGATTTCATCGGTGTCTATCTGCAATGTATCGGCTAATACCTGTTTGAAAGTGGTGGCGTGGCCCTGACCATGATCCATAGCGCCACTCAATAATGATATATTACCTGATGGNTCAAATCTAATTTCAACATGCTCAAAATTTGTACTTGCCACACCTGTTATACTATTTGATAACCCTAAGCCGCGGATTTTGCTGCGGGTTCGACTTTCTTCGAATCTATTTTTAAAATTCAAATAATCACTGGCATTTAAGCAGTCGTCGAAGTTGCGAACAAAGTCTCCACAATCATAAATGTCTCCAAAGCAGGTTTTAAAGGGTATATCTTGTGCTTGGAGAGTGTTAATGCGTCTCAGTTCAATGGGGCTGACGCCAAGTTTACGGGCGGCAACATCTATCATGACTTCTAAAACATACACTGGTTCAGGCTTGGCACCGCCGCGGTATTGAGCGTTACCGATCATATTTGTAAACCCCCCAGTGACTTGCGCATGTATCGAGGGAATGCCGTACACACCTGCTAGCCCTCCCAACCCACCAGTTGCAGTTCTTAAATTACGATCATTTCCATAATATGCCCCAATTGGCACTTTAGTATGGGTTCTTAGNGCTAGAAACTTATGATTAGCGTCAAGCGCTAATTCACAGTCTACAATTCCTCCTCGGGCCTGCTCATCTGTCANTATCCCTTCGCTGCGGTCAGCNATCCACTTCACTGGTCTNCCTGTAACCTCCGAAGCCCATAAAGCCAGACTATATTCGGGGTGGCAGCCACCCCGCGTTCCAAATCCACCACCCATATTATCACATATGACACGAAGCTTTGTTTGGGGAATTTTTAATATTTGTTCGGCTATTTGCTGTCTAATACCATGAACAGACTGCACTGTTGCTCTAAGAGTATATCGATCTTCAAATTGATCATATTCGGCAATACAACCACGGTTTTCCATGGGGTTACCTGTAATTCTGTTGACGTGAACCCGATGTTTTATGACGTGTGCGGCACTTGAAAAAACAGTTTCTGTAGAGGCTGAATCCCCTCTTTCAAAATGATATGCCTCGTTGTCGGGATTATTCTCCCAAATTTTATCCGCTTCCTTTGAAAGTGCCTCGTCTATAGAAGTAATAGCTGGTAATTCTTTATATTCNACCTCNATTAACTCAGCTGCATCCTTTGCTTGGTCAAGCGTTTCAGCAACAATAAATCCAATTGCTTCACCAGAATATCGCACNCGCCCCTGTGCTAACAAAGGTTGTGAAGAAACAAAGCTGGGTGATCCATCACTGCGTTTTCCGGGTGCTAATGGTTTTAATTGGCCTAGGCTACGTTTTTTTAAATCATCTCCGATAAGAACAGTNTGAACCCCTGGGGCTTTTTTTGCGGTAGATGTTTTTAAATACNTTATTTCGGCATGTGCAAGTTGAGAGCGNAATACAAATGCATAGGCTTGGTTCAGCAAATTTACATCTTCTGTATATCTGCCCTGACCCTGCAATAGCCTTGAATCCTCCTCGCGGGGAATGGGCTTTCCTATGTAGTTCATGATTAATTTATCCTGTATTGGGGATTTTCAATATTCGTTTTATCTATAGTAATTTGACCTTTCTCGAGCAAATATTCCAAATGTGCCAGAACTGACCTCGCCGCGGCATTATGCATTTTCTCAGGTAAATGTTTATATAAGAGTCCTACAATTTCATTGATCGTGTGATAACCATTGTCAACGCATTTTAGAATTTCCCCTTCTCTCATTCGGCGATGATTNCGGTATGCGCGTGTAAAGGGTTTTGGGTCCGGAATAGAAGGACCATGCGCGGGCCAATATGAATTCTCACCGCGTAATAGACACCTTTCGAGACTAGAAAAATATTCCCCCATATTTCCATCGGGAGGGGATACAATTGTTGTATTCCAACTCATAATATGATCACCGGTGAACAGAATGTTTTCTTCCAATAAAGAAAAACACATGTGATTAGACATATGGCCCGGCGTGTGTAAGGCCTCAATAGTCCAATCATCCCCTTTAATCAAACTGCCATTCACCAAAATCTCGTCAGGAGAAAAACTATATTCAATTGACTCTGCAGTTTTAACACCTTTGGGAATTTCTCTGAGAATTGCACCATGGACCCGGCCGCCCAATTTTTCTTTTAAAGGCGTGACGCCAGGGGAATGATCCATGTGCGTATGGGTCACTAAAATGCGTTGAACGGTTTCTCCCTCCAGAGTTTTAATCAATGCGTTTAGGTGTTCATTTAATAATGGTCCTGGATCAATCACGGCTACGTTTCCATGACCTACAATGTAAGTGTTGGTTCCGTGAAAAGTAAAACTACTGGGGTTTCTGGCTACTAACCGGCGCACTAAGGGTGTAACCTGCTTGGCTACTCCATATTCAAATTCCATACGTTTCCTAAAAGGAATTTTATTTTCGGGCACGTTCATTTACTCTATAATGATCTGTGGATTAATAGGTCGAGAATTGCTATCAGAAACTTTCGCCCACAAATTTTTTGCAATTGTGTGATAAATTTCAGATCTAGGACCTTTTGGCTCACTCACTAAAATTGGCTTACCGTTGTCAGAACCTTCGCGGATAGCCATTTCCAAGGGAACTTCGCCTAAAAAATCAACGCCCATTTGAAGTGCCGCACGCTTGGCGCCACCATGTGTGAAAATTTCTGATCTTTCACCACAATTGGGGCATAAAAAATAGCTCATATTCTCAATAATGCCTAGAACAGGCACCTCCACCCGTTTAAACATATTTAGACCTTTACGCGCATCCAATAGTGCTAGGTCTTGCGGTGTGGACACGATTACGGCGCCTGCCATTGCTACTCGCTGTGCCATCGTTAGTTGTGCATCTCCAGTGCCTGGCGGCATGTCTACGATGAGCACATCTACCTCACCCCACTTAACATCCTGCATCATCTGTTCCAAGGCGCCCATGACCATCGGTCCACGCCAGATAGTTGGGGTATCTGCAGGAACCATAAATCCAATGGACATACATTTGAGCCCATATTTTTCAATGGGTAACAAAATTTTACCATCCGGTGATTTGGGCTTCTCAGAGATGCCAAGCATTAGGGGCAATGAAGGGCCGTAAATGTCTGCATCAAGGATTGCTGTCGAAAGACCTTTTTGAGCGAATGCGAGAGCTAAATTAACTGATGTAGTGGATTTTCCAACACCTCCTTTGCCTGAAGCAACAGCTATGACAGGTCCAATATTTTCAAGAAGTTTGGTAGGTTGATTTCCAGCTTTTTGATTAGTCGAGTTATGTGAATTATTTTCAGCTATGGCAGCCGTTAGGACTGCTGTTACGGAAATAACTCCGGGTATCGCCATCACAGCTTTTTCAGCGGCCAAGCGCAGGGGTTCCATTTTTTTTCCACGTCCAGCATCTACCTCTATTGTAAAACCAATATTTCCATTTTGGCAGACAATACCTGAAATCATGTCTAAGGAGACTATGTCTTGGCCTTTGTCTGGGTCTACAATTTTTTCCAGCGCTTTAAGAATTTTGTCATTTTCAACTTCGGCCATGCAGGCTTCTCCGGTCAATAAGTTTATTATTAAAATGCAACTACATTTAAAGCTCTGCGTTGCTTTCCAGCTCCAGCTAACATATATACCTCTTATAACTGGTGGCAACTTGCTATAGAAACTAAAAAGAGGATGATACGATATGCCTTGGCAACAACAGGGTGGCAGTGGTGGCAATAATAGTGGAGGCCCTTGGGGCAGTGGTCCCGGTGGAGGCTCAGCTGGCAATCAGCCGCCAGACATTGAAGAAATGATTCAAAAAGGGAAAGATCGGTTTAAGCAAATGCTGCCGGGGGGCATGGGTTCTAAAACAGGACTATCGATCCTTGTAGTAGCTGCTTTATCTTTATGGTTGGCAACAGGTATTTATCGCGTTGACCAAGGAGAACGTGCTGTTGAACTTTTATTTGGTAAATTTGCCTCTGAAACACAAGCAGGACTGCATTTTTGGTTTCCTACACCAATTGGAGGTGTAACAACACGGAAGGTTGATAGGACCAATACTATCTCGATTGGCTTTCGGGGTGCTGGCGGCACGAGTAATATGGCAGCAATTCGAGACGTTTCTGAGGAAAGTTTGATGCTGACTGGCGATCAAAACATAATAGACATTGATTTTGTTGTGCAGTGGCGAATCAAGAATTTAAGGGACTATCTTTTTAATATTCGTGAACCAGAAGGAACGACAAAGTTAGCAGCTGAAAGTGCCATAAGAGAGGTGATTGGCCAATCCACACTTGAAGATGCCTTATCTAAAGGCCGTCAACTCGTTGAGGATAAAACAAAAACCGTATTGCAAAAGATTCTGGATGATTACGGTGCAGGTATTTTTATAGCAGAAGTTAAGATGCAGAAGGTAGAACCGCCGCAGCCGGTTATTGATGCCTTTAATGACGTTCAGCGTGCTAGACAAGATAAGGATCGTCAACAAAATGAGGCAGATGCATATCGTAACGATATCATTCCAAAAGCGCAGGGGGAGGCGGCGCGCCTTGTACAGGAGGCAACCGCTTATCGTGAACAATTGGTTAAAGAGGCTGAAGGTGAGGCAAAGAGGTTTTTGTCTGTTTATGAGGCCTATAAAACAGGAAAAAAAGTGACAATCCAAAGACTTTATCTTGAACGAATGCAGGATGTTATGAAGGATTCGGAAAAAATTATTATTGATAATAGTAAAGGTGGGCAGGGTGTTGTGCCATATCTTCCATTACCTGAAATAAAAAAGAGATCTGACGCTAAAGGTCAATCTGAAGAAAATGCCGAGGGGAGTCGCTGACATGAATAAAATCTTGCTAGTGATATTAGGTGTAGTGTTAGTTGGAGGTGGCATAGCAGCTTTTGACTCCATGTATATAGTCCACGAGACAAAACATGCATTAGTCCTGCAATTTGGTAAATTTGTTAGGACTGCTAGTGATCCTGGCCTCCAATTCAAAAAACCGTTTTTGGAGAACGTTGAATACTTTGACAAAAGAGTTCTTGAGCTTGACCCACCTGCTCAAGAGGTGATTCTCTCTGACCAAAAACGAATAATCGTTGACTCATTCGTGCGCTATAAAATTGTTAACCCACTAGAATTCAAGAAAAAGGCAGTAACACAAATCAACTTTCTTCAAGTTTTTGGTGGACGTTTAAATGCCGCAGTGCGCGCTGAAATAGGCAAAATTCTTTTAGGTGAAATGCTGTCTGAAAAGCGTAACGATGTTATGGCCAGAATTACTGAACAAATGAAATCACAAGCTCCCGATTTTGGTATTGAAGTGGTAGATGTCAGAATAGGAAGAACTGATCTGCCGAAAGAGACAGCTCAATCTGTTTACAATAGGATGCGTTCTGAACGTGTTGCTGAAGCACAAAAACTGCGTTCTGAAGGGGCTAAAATTAAAGCGGAAATTCAGGCCGACGCCGATCGTCAGAGAACTGTTATTCTTGCTGAAGCACGAAGAACTTCACAAATTTTAAGGGGTGAAGGAGAAGGCGCCAAGACCAATATTTTGAACAAAGCTTTTGGGACTGATCCAGAATTTTTCGGGTTTTATCGAAGCATGGAGGCCTATGGTAATGCACTCGGTGATGGTACCACAATGGTTCTGTCACCAGACAGCGAATTTTTTAGGTACTTTAGAAATTTAGATGGTAAAAATAGACCACGATAATTGCTGATTTCCTATCCAGAGATGATTCCAGACCTCTTCACGGCTTTGGCACTTGTACTTGTAATAGAGGGTATTTTTTATGCTCTGTTTCCGGATGCTATGAAGAGAATGATGGCAGCAATTTTACCAATTTCCTCATCGTCTTTGCGTTCCGCTGGTTTGTTAGCTGCTATGGTCGGTTTGGGAATTGTTTGGCTGATACGTCTTTAACTCGTTAAATTTAGTTGCTCAAAAAAATTGTGGTGATTGTCTAAAATTTACCACATTTACTTCCTATATTAATCTTTGACTAAAAAAGACTGAGAAATATTGCTTTCATATTTTAGATAAGAAATATCGGTGACCCCCAATAAAGAGGGTGTTTGAATCAAGGAGCTCCGAATGCGAAACTCTATCCGGGCACGTTTCCCTAATGAAATTTGGAATAATTACAATGCAGCATATGCATTTTTTAATATTGCCATCAGACTTATTACGTTTTCTTTTGTTATATTAGCTAGTTTTCTTTTGATTTCAGGCAACGCATTTTCCAAGGCACCCCCGAAATCTTTCGCAGACCTGGCGCAGAAATTATTACCTGCTGTTGTTAATATTTCTACAACCCAATTAGTCAGCCGCGGTGGTAAGCCAGTTCAAAGACCAAAATTACCGCCTGGTTCACCTTTTGAAGAATTTTTTAAGGAATTTTTTGACAGGCAGCCGCAGCGTAATTCACCAAGTAAACGCGCAACATCCTTAGGCTCGGGTTTTATTATTGATTCAACTGGCCTTATCGTCACCAATAATCACGTCATAAAGGGCGCCGATCAAATATCGGTAATTCTGCATGATAATACTAGGCTAAAAGCGACAGTAGTGGGCCGAGACTCTAAAACGGACCTTGCTGTTCTTCGCGTTAAATCTAAAACTAAATTACCATTTGTTAAATTTGGTAATTCTGACGAGTCTCGCGTTGGTGATTGGGTTGTCGCAATTGGTAATCCATTCGGTCTTGGGGGGACAGTTACGGCAGGAATCATTTCAGCCCGCGCGCGTAATATTAATTCGGGGCCTTATGATGATTTTATTCAATCAGATGCTTCAATAAATAAAGGTAATTCAGGGGGGCCAATGTTCAATACGGAGGGGGAGGTCATTGGAATCAATACTGCAATTTATTCGCCCTCTGGTGGAAGTGTCGGGATTGGATTTGCTATTCCGTCAAACCTCGCTGAACCAATAATAAGTCAGCTGAAAAGATTTGGTCGGGCCCGAAGAGGATGGTTAGGGGTTAGAATACAAACGGTGACCAAAGAAATTGCTGATAGCCTAGGCCTTAAAGAAACAAAAGGAGCACTTGTGGCGGATGTAACAGCGGGAGGGCCTGCTGATAAGTCGAGGATTATGGTGGGAGACATTATACTAAAATTCAATGGAAAAGAAATCGATGAAATGCGCAGTTTGCCAAGGTTTGTAGCTGAAACTGCCGTTGGTAAAGTCGTTAAGGTTGAAGTCTGGCGCAAGGGACGCAATAAAGTGATTTATTCTAGGTTAGGGGAATTCCCAGAAGCTAAAGAGCCCTTGCCGGTAAAGTCCAGCGGGCAGAAACAAAAGAAAAAAGGGATGTTTTTAGAACCCTTTGGAATCACATTAGCACAAATAGACAATGATTTACGGACACGTTTTAATCTTAATAAGGAATTAAAAGGTGTAATTATTACTGATGTTAAAAATAATAGTACTGCTTCTGAAAAAGGGGTAACCGTTGGTTCAATAATTCGAAAAATTGGACCTGAACAGAAACTTGTAAGCTCTCTAAATGAAATTAAGAAATTAGTTAATACTGCTCTTAAAGAAAAACGTAAGAGTTTGTTATTCTTAATTGAACGAGGGGGTAGCTCACGGTTTGTAGCATTAAAACTTGTTAACGACCCGAAGTAATTTGGCTTAAGATATTAGTATAAGACCATTTCAGTAGCAGAAATCTTTAGTCTTGTAACCTTGAACATAAAGTAACGAAGTTAAATCGCCAAAACGGATTGATGCATCAGCTTTTGCGTCCACAGCTGGTTTTCCACGGAATGATATACCAATACCCGACTGCACAATCATTGGAATGTCGTTGAAGCCATCACCTACAGCCATGGCGTTTGTAATAGATATGTTTCTGGTTTGGCTAATGTTTCTTAGTTTTTCAAGTTTAGCGTTGCTATCCAAAATTGGTTCAGTTACTTGGCCGGTTAGATATCCGTTTTTAACGACTAATTCGTTTGATATTCCTTCGTCAAACCCTACTAATTTCGCTATGGCCCTTGTGAAGTAGCTGAAACCGCCTGATAGCAATACTGTATAGGCGCCATTAAAACTCATCGTCCTGACTAAAGGTATGGCCCCGGATGTAAGTGTTATGTTTTGTAAAGTTTCCTCCATCGCTGTCACGGGTATTCCCTTTAGCAGAGACACTCTTTCAAGTAGCGATTCTTTAAAATCTATTTCTCCTCGCATTGCTCGTTTTGTGATTTCAGAAACCTGTTTTTTCAATCCGATTAGACCCGCTAGTTCGTCTAGCGTTTCTCCCTCGACAATTGTGGAGTCCATATCAGCAACCAGAATTTTTTTGCGCCTATTCTTAGCGGGTTGCACTACGATATCAATCTCTGAACCGGTTAGGCATTTTTTTATATGTTCTTTTGCCTGTTTGATATTTGAACCGGTAAAAGGGATATCGCAAGCTACATTACTTTCTATCCAAAAAGGATTGCTTGAAGTATACCCTTCTTGCTCAAGTGTTTCCTTTACTTCTTCAACATCTCTATAATCCAGGTCAGCCTTCGAAGGATTAGCGATAAGTGTGGCTAAATATTTCATCATTTGTTTATGGTGTGAAATTGTTTGAGATACAAGCCGAGTCTTTTAGATGCAGAAAATTAGAGAATAACAACTTAACTGAAGAAAGTTTAAGTGATAAAAATATGTGCCCATCATTAACTTTCAATTCCAGAAAACAATGTCAAAAATAAAAGTCTTGGTGATAGCGGGGCCGACTACAAGTGGAAAGTCAGATTTAGCCGTGGCGATAGCCGAGCAGTTCGGTGGAGTGGTAATAAATGGAGATTCTATGCAGCTGTACGATGGTCTTAATATCATATCGGCTGCACCGGATAAATTATTACGTAAAAAAGTACCACACAAATTGTTTGGGGTCAGAGATCCCGCTTCACCATGTTCTGCTGGGCAATGGGTGGAATTAGTACAAAAAGAAATTTTGAATGCACAATCCTCGAATTTGCTCCCGATCATAGTTGGTGGCACTGGAATGTATCTTAAGGCATTGATTTCTGGTCTAGTAAAATTACCGCCAATTTCAGAGAAAATCCGCAGAACACTGAGAAATCGACTCAAAGTTGAAGGTCCTGCTGCGCTTCACGCTGAGCTATCACAAATTGATCCTGTTTCGGCAAATAAGCTAGCTGTTTCTGATGGGCAAAGAGTTTTACGCGGACTTGAAGTTTATTTGATGACCGGAAAAACGTTAGGTCAATGGCAAATGGACAAAACGGGTCAGAATACGACAGAAGGGTTTACTTTTAAGTCGCTATTGATAAGTCCTCCTAGAAAATTATTATATCAAAATTGTAACTCTCGTTTTGAAAAAATGATTAAATGCGGGGTAATAGAAGAGGTAAGGGCTTTAAGTAAAAAGAATTTATCTCCAAACCTGCCTGCTATGAAAGCGCTAGGGGTACCCGAAATAATTCTCTACCTAAGTGGTAATTTAACTCTAGAGGAAACAATATCGAGGGCGCAAATAGCAACAAGACGTTATGTCAAGCGGCAAGAAACTTGGTTTAAAAATCAGTTTATTGCGGATTTTGTACTAAAAACAGAATATAATTTTAATCTTAATCCTAAAATCTTTCCATTTATTAGCAAATTTTTGTTGACCTGATAAAGAGGAAAGACTAATTTGTCGCCGATTCTTGGCTATCAAATCATAGATATTTTGATTATCAAAGCCAAGCTAATTGAAATATTACTTTTTTTGTGTGGGCCTGGTTGTACTGCTTGGTCCCCCGTTTGATTTTAAGGATAGAGAAATGGCTGTTCGTAAGCTATCCGGTTCGGAAATTGTTATTAAAAGCTTGATAGATGCTGGGGTTGACACTGTCTTTGGTTATCCTGGTGGAGCGGTACTGCCAATTTATGATGCTTTATTTAAACAGAACCGTTTGAAGCATATTTTGGTGCGTCAAGAGGGTGGAGCCGTTCATATGGCTGAAGGCTATGCGCGCTCTACTGGTAAATTGGGAGTGGTTTTAGTTACTTCGGGCCCAGGGGCAACCAATGCCGTAACAGGTCTGACTGATGCGATGATGGACAGTGTTCCCGTTCTTTGTTTAACGGGACAAGTTCCAACTCACCTAATTGGAAATGATGCTTTTCAAGAGGCAGATACGACAGGAATTACAAGACCCTGTACTAAACATAATTACCTCGTAAAAGATGTATCCAAGCTAGCAAAAATCATGAAAGAAGGCATGTATGTAGCACAGACAGGTCGTCCTGGGCCTGTTGTAATTGATTTGCCAAAAGATGTACTCATAAATGAAACACAATACGAAATTTCTAACAAAACCTACTTGCGGCACAAAACTTATCGCCCAAGAAAAAAAGGTGACCCAATTAAGATTAAAGAAGCTATAAATTTAATAGCAAATGCCAAAAGGCCTTTGTTTTATTGTGGTGGTGGAGTGATTAATTCGGGCCTGAAAGGCTCTAAGTTGCTTACAGAATTTGTTAATACCACGGGCTTTCCAATAACATTAACTCTCATGGGTTTGGGGGCATTTCCTGCCGAAGATAAGAAATTTTTAGGTATGGTAGGAATGCATGGTACATATGAATCTAATCTAGCCATGCATGGCTGTGATGTAATGATAAACATTGGGGCGCGCTTTGATGACCGGGTAACCGGCCTCATTTCAGAATTTTCTCCTAATTCAAAAAAGATTCATATTGATATTGATCCATCCTCAATCAATAAAAATGTTACCGTTGATGTTCCGATTATTGGTGATTGTGCCTCCATTCTAGGGGATATGATCAGAGCTTGGAAAGAGCTTAAACCCAGACTTGATAAGAAGGCACATGCTAATTGGTGGTCCCAAATTGAAAAATGGCGGAATCGAAACTGTCTTCATTATAAATCTTCAAAAAATTTAATTAAACCACAATTTGCACTGGAAAGACTCCAAAAATGGACGGAGTCTCGTGACACCTATATTACGACCGAGGTAGGTCAGCATCAAATGTGGGCAGCACAGTTTCTAAAGTTTAATCGGCCCAACCGTTGGATGACATCGGGGGGTTTGGGTACGATGGGCTATGGTTTTCCTGCTGCCATCGGAGTTCAAATTGCTCACCCAAAAGCAACGGTGATTGATGTTGCTGGTGAGGCCTCTTTCCTGATGAATATTCAGGAAATGTCTACAGTGATGCAATATCGTTTGCCTGTTAAAGTTTTTATTTTGAATAATGAATATATGGGAATGGTCCGACAATGGCAGGAACTACTATATGGGGGAAGATATTCGGAGAGCTATACTGACTCACTTCCAGACTTTGTAAAATTGGCTGAATCCTACGGAGCTGTGGGTTTAAGAGCTACTAAACCAAGTGAAGTGGATGAAGTTATTGAAGAGATGTTAAACAATGGCAAATTTACGATAGCAGATATTGCGGTTGATAAATCTGAAAATTGTTTCCCGATGATTCCTTCAGGAGCACCCCATAATGAGATGCTTCTTGGCCCGGAAGATGAGGCGGAAAAACCTGTTTCTGAGAAAGGAATGGTTCTGGTTTAGGTCTTTCAAACTTTGGGTTATAAGGGTCTTTTAGCGTATTGGCTATTTTTACAAATACCAAATAAAAATGGAGGAGAAATTGGAGCTCATTGAACGACATACAATTGCCGTTCTTGTTGACAATGAAGCGGGTGTTTTAGCAAGGGTTATTGGGCTATTTTCGGGGCGCGGTTATAATATTGAAAGTTTGACTGTCGCAGAAGTAGATCCAGATAGTGCGATTTCAAGGATTACCGTTGTCACATCTGGAACTCCTATGGTGATTGAGCAAATTAAGGCGCAATTGGATCGACTAGTACCTGTTCATCAAATCAGTGACTTGACTGGAGGCGGGGCTAGTGTAGAACGCGAATTGGCTCTCGTAAAAGTTCGAGGTACTGGGAATAAGCGTGTTGAAGCTTTACGTGTTGCAGATATTTTCCGGGCGAGGGCGATAGACAGTACAAAAAACTCCTTTGTGTTCGAAATTTCGGGATCTACTGCAAAACTTGATGCTTTTATAAATCTTATGAAGCCCCTCGGATTGGTAGAAGTTTCACGGACCGGTGCCGTGGCTATAACTCGTGGGTCGAAGGGAATTTAAATAATATTTTTAACTACATACTCAGGATGAATAATCGTTTTCAATGAAAACGGCGAAAACAGAAAATGAAAGAGGATCCTCTAAATGCGCGTATATTATGATAGAGACGCAGACGTTAATTTAGTTAAATCAAAGAAAGTTGCCATCATAGGCTATGGTAGTCAGGGACATGCCCATGCCATTAATCTCAGTGATAGTGGAGTAAAGGAAGTAGTTGTTGGCTTGCGTGAGGGCTCAAACAGCATAGCAAAAGCAGAGGGAGCTGGGCTAAAGGTGCTCACTCCTGCTGAGGCGGCAAAATGGGCAGATGTAGTTATGGTATTGGTACCTGACGAATTACAGGCGAGTCTTTATTCAGATGATCTTCGTGAGAATATGAAAGATGGGGCTGCACTTGCATTTGCACATGGCTTAAATATTCATTTCAAACTAATTGAAGCGCGACCAGATATGGATGTTTTCATGATTGCGCCAAAAGGGCCAGGACATACTGTTAGATCCGAATATCAACGCGGTGCGGGTGTTCCTTGTTTGGTTGCTATTGACCAAGATGCCTCTGGGAATGCACAAGATATTGCACTTTCATATGCGTCTGCTATTGGAGGTGGACGGGCAGGGATAATTGAAACGACTTTCCGCGAAGAATGTGAGACCGATCTATTCGGTGAGCAGGCGGTACTTTGTGGCGGTCTGACTTCTCTCATAAAAGCTGGGTTTGAGACCTTGGTGGAAGCAGGATACGCTCCTGAAATGGCCTATTTCGAATGCCTGCATGAAGTGAAACTTATTGTTGATCTCATTTATGAAGGAGGTATTGCCAATATGCGGTATTCCATTTCTAACACAGCAGAATATGGTGATTATATCTCTGGACCCCGTTTGATTGACGATAGTGTGAAATCACGTATGAAAGAGGTTTTGGATGATATTCAGTCTGGGCGTTTTACTCGAGATTGGGTCTTAGAGAATGCAGCTGGACAATCTAGTTTTAAGGCGACGCGCCGGAGAGAATCCGAACATCAGCTTGAGGCTGTGGGTTCGGAATTACGCGGAATGATGCCCTGGATTGCTGAAAATAGGTTAGTAGATAAGTCTAAAAATTAGTTTTTGCTTCATTAAACTAAAATATTTCGAATTTTACTGGTAAAGAATATAAAAATCGTTACTTTGATTTTGAGAATGTTTAAAAGAATTAAGAAAGCTCAATTTTAATTGTTTTTTTTTAATTTTAGTAATCTTTTTTGAATGACAATGAATTACTTTTTTGAGGTGTTTATTCAGAAACTGCCTTGATATTATGGTATATTGTGAATGGAAGAGCTGAAAAAAATATCGCCAAAACTTTCGGAATTTCCTCCGACGGGGGACAATGTCGCATGCTTTTTAATTACTGATAGTTCCGTTTTAGCAAGCGGGCTGGAGGGGGTTTTACGACTTAGAAGCCCCTGAATAATGCCGAATTAAGTCGGTTTTTCAGGGGCGAAAAATAAGTTGTTGTCCTCTAATTAGTAAAGGAGCTGAGTTATGAATCACAGCACCCATCCAGAAAAAATTACAATATTCGACACTACACTGCGTGATGGTGAACAATCGCCTGGTGCGTCTATGAATCTTGATGAAAAGCTACGAATAGCTGAGCTATTGGAAGAGATGGGCGTAGACGTAATCGAGGCCGGATTTCCAGTTGCCTCTAACGGTGATTTTGAAGCTGTTAATGAAGTTTCAAAACTTATTAAGAGTTCAATAGTCTGCGGTCTTGCGCGGTCTGGTCGTGGTGATATTCAACGTGCTGCTGAAGCTTTAAAACCCTCTGCAAGAAACCGCATTCATACTTTTATTTCAACTAGTCCGCTACACATGAAATATAAACTGCAAATGGAGCCTGATGAGGTTTATGAGGCAGTGATTGAAAGTGTAACCTACGCACGGAACTTCACCGATGATGTGGAATGGTCACCCGAAGATGGTAGCCGAAGTGAACCAGATTTTCTTTGCCGATGTGTTGAGGCGGCTATAAACGCTGGCGCAACAACTATAAATATTCCAGATACAGTCGGGTATGCAGTTCCTGAGGAATTTGGCGCATTAATCGCGATGCTTGTGGATCGGGTTCCGAATAGTGATAAGGCTGTTTATTCCACACATTGTCATAATGATTTGGGGCTCGCTGTGGCTAATTCCCTGGCCGGAGTTAATAATGGTGCAAGACAAATTGAATGCACAATTAATGGACTAGGAGAGCGCGCAGGTAATGCGGCTCTAGAAGAAATTATAATGTCACTGAGAACCCGTCAGGATCGACTACCTTTTGTAACCAATATAGATACTAAATGTATAACAAAAGCTTCAAAATTGGTATCAACTATCACTGGGTTCTCAGTGCAACCAAATAAGGCAATTGTGGGTGCGAATGCGTTTGCGCATGAATCCGGCATTCATCAAGACGGCATGCTAAAACATGCACAAACTTATGAAATTATGACTCCAGAATCCATTGGTTTGACTCAATCAAAACTTGTTATGGGAAAACACTCCGGAAGACACGCTTTCCGAGTAAAACTTAAAGAACTAGGTTATGAGTTAGGAGAAAATGCAGTTCAAGAAGCATTTCTCAGATTTAAAGACTTGGCAGACAAAAAGAAAGAAGTTTATGACGAAGATTTAGTTGCGTTAGTTGACGATGAGGTATTGAGGGCTAATGATGTCATCAAGTTTAAATCACTGATGGTAGTTTGCGGGTCAAAGGGTCCTCAAACGGCGGAACTTGAAATGGATGTGGATGGTAAAATTCGTAAAATTAAGGCTGAGGGCGATGGGCCCGTGGATGCGACATTTAACGCAATTAAAGAGCTAATTCCCCATGACGCTAAACTACAATTGTATCAGGTTAATGCGGTAACGGAGGGTACTGACGCCCAAGCGGAAGTAACAGTGCGTCTTGAAGAGGGTGGCAAATCAGTTAATGGTCAGGGTGCAGATACAGATACGTTGGTAGCCTCTGCGCGAGCATATGTTAATGCTCTAAATAAATTAATGGTTAAACGCGAGAGGACAGCACCCGGTGCGCTATCCGCGTAAATCTCGCAGCTGGTAATCAAAGGAAGTGATAAATATGTTTTCCAGACTCTTGGGAATGTTATCCGCCGATATGGCGATTGATTTAGGTACAGCCAATACGTTGGTTTATGTTAAAGGTCTGGGGATTGTCTTAAATGAACCTTCTGTTGTTGCCATTGCAGACGTAAAAGGCAAGAAACAGGTTCTTGCGGTTGGAGACGAAGCCAAGCTAATGCTTGGCCGAACACCTGGAAACATTGAAGCTATTCGTCCGCTGCGAGACGGAGTTATTGCTGATTTTGAAGTCGCGGAAGAAATGATCAAGCACTTTATTCGTAAAGTCCATAATCGAAGAAGTTTTGCTAGTCCGCAGATTATTGTTGCTGTCCCCTCTGGTTCAACCAATGTTGAACGTCGGGCAATTCAAGAGTCAACTGAAAGTGCGGGCGCACGTCGAGTTTTTTTAATAGAGGAGCCAATGGCAGCGGCAATTGGGGCCGGTTTACCAGTCACTGAACCCACTGGATCAATGGTTGTTGATGTTGGAGGAGGTACCACAGAGGTCGCTGTATTATCGCTCGGAGGTCTGGTTTATTCTCGTTCCGTTCGAGTTGGAGGTGACAAAATGGATGAAGCTATTACAGGCTATATCCGGCGTAATCATAATCTTCTTGTTGGCGAAAGTAGTGCAGAAAGAATAAAGAAAGAAATAGGTTCAGCGAGTATTCCTGCGGATGGAGAGGGTAGCTCTATGGAAATCAAAGGCCGTGATTTAATGAACGGTGTTCCAAAGGAGATTTTACTGTCTGAAAGACAAATTGCTGAAAGCTTAGCAGAGCCGGTAGGGGCTATTATTGAAGCGGTTAAAGTGGCCTTAGAACATGCCGCACCTGAACTCGCTGCGGATATGGTTGATAAAGGTATAGTTTTGACTGGGGGTGGTGCGCTATTGGGAAATCTCGATCTTGTTCTGAGGCATGCAACCGGTCTTCCAGTTTCCTTGGCCGATGAGCCACTATCTTGTGTGGCTTTAGGAACCGGCCATTGTCTTGAGGAAATGAAGACATTAAGAAACGTTCTTTCTTCTATGTATTAATTACAAGTCATTTATGACAACTTATAAAACTTGAAACAGTGTTTATTAGCTTTTTTAGGATTTAATATTCGTGAATAGGCTTAGAGGATCTAGCGAAGTTGGATTATCAACATCTATAAAGGTGCTGATAAACCGTTTTTCGTACCTATTTTTTGTTTTGGCAGCTTTTGGCATTATGTTGCTCAGTAAAGCTGACATTTTTGTTGTCGAAAAAGTCTCAACCATTGTAGTGGATGTTTTTTCGCCTCTAATGAGAGTGGTTTCCGAACCTGCGGCTGTAATAAATAATGCCGTTGATAGGGTACACGAATTAGCGAATATAAGAGAACAAAACGTACTTTTAAGGCGTGAAAATGAAAGATTGCTTGTTTGGAAAACGAAAGCTGAGAAACTATCCGCACAAAACAAGTCCTTGCAGACCCTTTTAAATTTTAAGCCTGATTCTAGTCTAAAGTCTATAACAGCGAGGGTAATAGCAAATTCTGGGGGAGCTTTTATTCGGTCCGTCGTGGTCAATACTGGAAAAAGTAAGGGTGTTCGTAAAGGCCAGGCGGCAGTCGCGGGTGCCGGCTTGGTTGGTCGAGTTGCTTCTTCAGGTTACCAGTCAGCTAGGGTTCTCTTGATAACTGATATTAATTCGCGTGTCCCGGTTCTAGTTGGTCAAGAGAGGGATAGGGCTATTCTAAGGGGAGACAATACCTTTATGCCTCCTTTGAGATTCCTACCGGTTAATGCATCGGTGGAATTGGGAGACAATGTGGTAACTTCGGGGCATGGAGGGGTATTTCCTCCGGGTCTGAAAATTGGTGAAATTATCAAAGATTCAGAAGGTGGGTTTCGTGTGATGCCTAAGGTAATTTTTGAACGTCTAGAATTTTTGAGATTAATTGATTTTCTGCCTAAGAGTCTTGAGAACCATACCCCGTATGATCGGTCCAGTGAAACGAAAGTTAATTTTCAATGACCACAATGCTTTCTAATAACTTAGATATGTTTGCAAAAAGATCTTTTCCTGTTTTAGCGGGTATTTTTTTTGTTCTAATTTCAACGGTGCCTTATTACATACCCGGATTCGGGCCTGTGGCACCAAATGTTGTTCTTATCGCAGTTTTCTTCTGGGTGATTCATCATGCTGAATTTGTTCCGACGGCCACTGTATTTTTTATTGGTTTATTACTAGATATCCTTTCTGGGGCTCCACCCGGGATAAATGCCGCTACGCTAGTCTTGGTAAGAACAATGCTAGTTATGCAGAGCAAGGTATTTCGGGGAAAATCCTTTTTATTGCTCTGGTGGGGATTTAGCTTGGTGGCTTTTCTGGTTGGCCTTGTGATTTGGGCTTTGAGTACTTTGTATCATATGATTCTTCTAAATCCCTTGCCTATAATCTTTCAAATGTTGATGACGATAACAATATTTCCATTTTTTTCATGGGGTTTTGCTAAACTTCACCAAAAATTTTTACCTATTGATTGAGTATGTACCGGGAAGATTCATCTCGTTATAAAAATTTCTCCCGTCGCGCCCTCATCTTAGGAGCCGGACAAGTGACCCTCTTCGGCATACTTGCTGGTCGCATGTACCAGTTACAAGTCTTAGAGTCTAATCGGTTTAGAACCCTTTCGGATGAAAACAGAATTAACCTACGACTATTAGCGCCACTACGTGGGAAGATTTATGATACTTTCGGAAAACCACTTGCCACAAACGAAGAAAACTATCGATTACTCTTGGTAACTGAACAAGTCCATGATGTAAGTAAAACACTTCAGGCTCTCAGTAGATTAATTGAAATTCCAGATTCTGATAAAAAGCGTATTCTCAAAGAAAGCCGAAAAAAGAAAAGTTTTGTTCCAATTACCATTCAGGAAAATTTGGATTGGAAAGAGGTCTCGCAGATAGAAGTTAATTCTCCTGATTTGCCAGGAGTTATAATTGATTCTGGTCAGCGACGAATATACCCTTTTGGAAAAAATTTTTCGCATCTTATCGGGTATGTTGCTCCGGTAACTGAAAAAGATAAAACAAAAGAGCGAGAGCAAAATCCCCTTTTTCAGCTACCGGGCCTTAAAATCGGGAAATCTGGAGTCGAAAAAAGACTAGATCACCGTCTCCGTGGAGGAGCGGGTAATAGTCAGTTAGAAGTAAATGCGGTCGGTAGGGTAATTCGAGAGTTATCTCGTCAGGAGGGAAGGCCAGGGGACGATGTAGTCCTAACAATTGATAAACTTATACAGAATATCGCGGTAGAAAGATTAAGAGATGAGAAGTCGGCAGCTGCGGTTGTTATGAAAATTAACAATGGGGAAATTCTGGCTCTAGCGTCAGTCCCAAGTTACGACCCTAATGCTTTCGATATTGGAATGAGTAAAAAAGAATGGGAAGAAATATCTGGTGACCCATTAGCGCCGTTAATCAATAAAGCTGTCTCTGGATTATATGCCCCAGGTTCGACGTTTAAAATGGTGGTTGCAATGGCTGCCCTTGAACACGGAGTGATAACTCCCAATACAAAAATTCATTGCAAAGGACACGTAGAATTAGGTAATCACAGATTTCATTGTTGGAAAAAGACGGGGCATGGTCCTGTAAATCTTCGCACCGCTATACAGCAGTCTTGTGATACATATTTTTATGAAATTGCCCGGAGGCTAGGCATAAATAAAATTGCAGAAATGGGTAGAAGGTTTGGTTTGGGGTCGGTAACAGGGATTGATTTACCAAACGAGCGCAGTGGTCTAATGCCGACTTCAGCGTGGAAGAAAAAAAAGTTGGGGGTAGCTTGGCAGCAGGGGGAAACTCTCGTGGCTGGGATAGGACAAGGATTCGTTTTAACCACACCTTTGCAACTTGCGGTCATGACAGCCCGAATTGCTAGCGGCAGAGAGATAAAACCTAAGTTGATAAAGGCTTTTGTTTCTAATGGTGTTATTAGAGAGTTAAAGGCCCCAAAGTCGAAAAAAATAAAAATATCAAAAAGCTATAGAAGGATTGTTATGAGTGGTATGGATGCCGTCAGCAATACTCCACGTGGGACAGGTTACCGTGCGCGAATTCAAGATGATGAGCTTGACCTGGCCGGTAAAACCGGGACTGTACAAGTGAAGAGTATTTCACAATATGAGCGTGATACTAGAGTTTTGAAAAATAGAGAGAGGCCTTGGATAGAGCGTGATCACGCTCTATTTGTCGCATTCGCACCGGTCAAGAACCCTCGTTATTCTATTGCGGTTGTCGTTGAGCATGGAGGTCGTGGATCTGCTGTAGCTGCGCCGATCGCAAGAGATATTTTACATGAGACGCTTAAGCGTGAAACTGCTGAAAAAAAACAAACGATCTTGAGTAAATTATTATGAAAATTGCAATGTCAAGGAATTCATCCATGACATTTGGGCAAAAATTTTGGCAGATTAACTGGCTATTGATAGCCCTCCTTGTGGTTTTAGCTTTCATTGGTTGTGCGATGCTTTACTCGGCGGGTGATGCAAGTTGGGATCCTTGGGCTAAACGTCATCTTATTCGATTTGGCGTGGTGCTCTTACTGATGATAATTGTGGCCATTATAGATATAAGAATTTGGCTACGTCATGCATATACTTTGTATTTTATAATTTTAGCACTTCTAATTGCGGTTGAAGTTATTGGGGTTATTAGCGGGGGGGCGCAGCGTTGGGTAAATCTTGGAATTGTTCAATTACAACCTTCAGAAATAATGAAGATCTCCTTGGTTTTAGCTTTAGCAAAGTTTTTTCACAGCGCATCTTTAGAGGAAATTGGGCGTCCGAGACTTTTAATTGTTCCCCTTCTTCTTGTATCAGCACCAGTGATTTTGGTATTAAGACAACCGGATTTAGGGACGGCAATAATACTAATAATGACAGCCGGCGTAATATTTTTTCTAGCTGGTGTACGTGCTTGGAAGTTCGGGGTATTGATGGGGACAATTTTGGTATCGCTTCCATTTGCATGGGCGATGCTGCACTCCTATCAAAAAAATAGAATTCTCACTTTTCTTGACCCGGAGAGTGATCCCCTTGGTTCCGGTTATCATATTATGCAATCCAAGATTGCACTTGGTTCAGGCGGTGTCTTTGGCAAGGGATACCTTGAAGGGACTCAAAGCCATTTAAAATTTTTACCTGAGAAACAGACTGATTTCATATTTACCATGTTGGCCGAGGAATTTGGAATGATTGGCGGCCTGTTGTTGTTATTGGTTTATACATTAATTCTCATTTATTGTTTTGCCATAGCCCTGAGGGTGCATAACCAATTTGGTCGTTTAGTAACCCTAGGAATTGGTGGTACATTTTTTTTCTATATTTTTATTAATATAGCCATGGTTATGGGCTTATTACCGGTCGTTGGTATTCCATTACCCATGGTGTCCTATGGTGGAACGGCGATGTTATCGATTCTAATTGGCTTCGGTTTTATAATTTGTTCGTATGTTCATCGAGATATTAGGGTAGGGCGTCATGGAAATGCCAATCTCGATTAGTATATAAAATTTTATACTTTGTGCTTGAGGTGCGCAGATCTATTTTGTTGACGCCCCTGGTATTTCGACATCTGAAACATCGGCGCCGTCATTTCGTAACTCTTCCACTAAATTAGGAGGCCAAAATAGTTTAGCCCCTCCGTGCCCGGCATTTATTGTCATTAACCAGCCAGTCTCTTCTCCGACTACTTGGGCTCCATGCATTTCGTTTGGTGGAAGCGAAATAATATCAAAGGGTTTTAAAATTATCTCCTGTTCTGAATTAATGCCTAACGTCACCCGCCATGTGCCTTGCATCACTATAAATGCTTCAGGCGTTTGGTGCCCATGAGTAGCAAGACCTTTTCCTGGCTCTACTTTTAAATAGGTAATGTTAAATTCTTTCACATTATCGAGGGGAGTTATTTCACCCTTTTGTTCAGCGGGTCTGCCTAAAACAGCATACCGTTTTCGCTCAAATCGCTCCAACATCATGTCTATAGGCCTGTAGGACGATTCTCGCTTTTCGATATCTTCAAAACGCAATACATATTTTTCAATGTCACAAGTACTGTGTTTTGCACCCATTATATTTGTCCTCCTTGGCAATAGCTGGGATCGGTTTCTAGAAGGAAATTTTCTAACATGGTGTCCACCATCAAGGAATACTTTTCATTTTGTAATATGTTATATTTGGTACACTATCGTGGTTCCATCTTACAATGGCAAAATCGGAAGGTTATAGGTAGAGTTTTTGAATATTGTTAAATTAATTCTATCTATTTCGTGGTTTCCAATTTACCAAAAATTTTATAGAACCGGTCCAAAAAAATTAAATTTTTTTAAAAACAAACTAGGTGCTGTGTCATGGTACATAAACGTAATAATCCAAAATCTGTTTCTATTCCTCAAAATTATTATCAGTCCGTTGAAGTAGAGGAGGGGGCTAGGTTTATTTTTGTCGCTGGTCAAACTGGGGTTGCGCTTGATGGCTCTGTCGCAGATGGGATAGAGGAACAGTCGAAACAAGCGTTTTCAAACATGGTTAATATCCTTTCAGCATCCGGATACGGACTTGAAGACGTGGTATTCATGAAAACATTCTTGGTAAGCCGTCAAGATCGTGAAAAGTACCAAAAGGTCCGTGCGAGCATCTGGGGTGATAATAANCCCGCCTCGACATTCCTGATCGTATCTGGCCTAGCAAGTCCAGATTATTTAGTTGAGGTGGAATGTATAGCGGCTAAAAAGTTTTAGAATGAGCCGGGCACCTTCCCAAATGTCGCAGGTACCAAGCGGCTCCGAGATATTTTTGGATCATGTTGGTTGGTTTGTACCAGAAATGAATGCGGTCGGCCCTACAATGGAAAGACTTGGATTCCGCCTTACTCCATTTGTGGCTCAGCACAATGCTGACCCCAATGGAGGTGCCCCTATCCCGGCGGGAACAGGTAACCGTTGTGCGATGTTAGAACGCGGTTATCTCGAATTTCTTGCCGTTGTCCCCAGTTTACAAACTCCCCTATCTGAACAGCTCAAGGCTGCACTAAAGCGTTATCACGGGGTACATCTTCTGGCTTTCACAATAAATGACAGTCAAGGAGCTTTCGAACGTTTAAAAGTGGAAGATTTTTCACCATTAGATCCTATACAACTTCGGCGTCCGCTCACTTTGAATAGCGGAGAAAATGGAGAGGTAGCTTTCACAGTAATTAGAGTTCCCCCTAATAAAATGCCGGAGGGTCGTATACAAATTTTGCGACAAGAAACTCCTGAACTTGTTTGGCAGGATAACCTGATAGCAAGGGATAATGGAATTTCGGCATTAGGTGGGGTGATCCTTTGCGTTAATGATATTGAAGAGGTTGCAAACCGTTTCGGTAAATTTACAGGAAAAAAGATACAGGGTAGGGAAGATTACATATCCCTTGATCTTGATCGAGGAAGGATTTGTTTTACAAACGCCGACTATATTCAGAGTGTTATTCCTAATTTGGTGGTACCTACAACGCCATTTATGGCGGTGGTCACTTTAGAATCGCGGGATCTAGAAAAAACAAAAACATTTATTAATCAAGCGGGCATTACCTTTAAATCGCTAGGNGAACATGCAATTCTCCTAAGTCAAGACAATGCATGTGGCGTTTCTTTAATAATTTTTGATAAGGGAGATATTTGGCCTCGTAAGAGTTAATCTTCATCGATTTGGTAGTTGGTGATATTCATGTCGGCGTCGAATTCTAGCAATCCATCCTGTATCCATTTTGATGGCACCACTTGGGAACCACGTTTAAGTTTAGGAAAGATGGCTGCATCCTCTTTTGTTTGAGCAGGCCAAACATTATCGGCAACGGCTGCCTGCCTCACTACAATGTTATCTTCAGTGATATTCCAAACAACCATATCTTCTGCNAGGGTTAGCGGTCCCTTATATGTTGTTCTAATTTCCTCCAAAACCTCATACTTTGTATCGAGATCATTAAAAAAATGATACGCAACTGCAAGCCTAGGTTTCAAAACACTAAATACCTTTCCTGCCTGGGCAGGAGATGTATGATATTTTGTGGCCACCATTTCAGCGACCTTGGGTTCGAATCCTCGTCGACGTATTAAGGTGTTGGCTGTCATAAATGATTCGTGAATTACGAGATCGGCATTACGTGCATGTTCGAGGAACCATTTATTGGGGTTAGTATCCGATGAATAAACAATTGTTCGATTATTCCAGTCGAGACGAAAACTTACGGCGCCGTCAGATATATGAATTGCAGGGAATGCTGTTATCTTGACNCCTCTCTTGTCGTAAATAACGCTAGGGTTGGTGAAATCAAATTCATGGGCAATAATTTCTCCCCCTGCCTCTGGTACGCTCCCAGTCCTGGTCCGATAATCCCAGGCAAGTGTTTTTTTGAGGTTTTTTACAAAGGCAGCAGTACCATATTCTGGTGTGTCCCCTGATGGCCCCCAGATTTGCAAAGGTTTGGTTCGCGCTCCAAGCCATCCACTGATCCATAACTCTCCAATATCTCCAACATGATCAATATGTAGGTGGCCAAGAAAAACCTTTGTTAATTGGTTGAATGGAATTTCCAGAGATGCGAGGTTAGCTGCGGCATGTGATCCCATGTCAAATATGAAGTTGTCTCCGTTACCCAATTGTATAAGAAAAGATGCTGAGGCTTGGCTTCTTCTTACAAGTGGCATGCCTGTTCCCAAAGCGATTACCCTTACTTCATCGCATTCCAGCTCTTCTGTACCTGGGAAGTAATGATCTCGAAAATCTCGTGGTGTTACAGATAAATTCTTGTTATTTGTCATGCCAGTTGTTTCTCCCTTTTAGGTATATAGATTACCACGCTNGGTTTGTGCAGTCTTGTAGGAATGTGATTTAAAAAGCTATGCATTCAGATAAATGGATTTTTGGTTATGGGTCTTTGATTTGGAATCCAGGTTTTAATTATATAAAAAAACACCCTGCGGTAATTCAAGGGTGGGTTCGTCGTTTTTGGCAGGGTTCGACGGATCATCGCGGGGTACCAGAAGCCCCAGGAAGGGTTGTAACCTTGGCGCTACAAGAGAACGGATTTTGTTGGGGTATGGCTTATAAAATTGCCGCGGCTGACGTTGAAAACGTCATAAACTTACTAAATATCCGCGAGCAGGGTGGTTATAGTTTGAAGANTTTAAAACTATTAAAGTCCGTCAAATCAAAAAACGGGGTGATCGGAATGGTTTATATTGGTAAGCCTAATAACCCAAATTATCTTGGTCCGGAAAAATCTGAAAAGATTTCTGAACAAGTTATAAAATCAAGGGGACCAAGTGGATCAAACGCTAAATATGTTTATCGACTAGCGGAAGCTTTGCGTAATATTGGAGCGGAAGATCCACATGTATTTGAAATAGAAAGAATGGTTAAAGAGCTAGAAAAGGCTTAAATAGTAACTTTTGTTTGAGCTAGCCTCTAAATTTTATTACACTTCCATTTTTTATTTTAAAAAATATGTTCGCAGCTAAAATTTCTTGGGTCGGTATTTTAAAAATATTACGGAATTTTAAATGGGTAAGTTGGGAAAAATCGGAGAGTATTTATCGGTTGAGCAGACTGAATTCAACAATCTTATTTCTGATTTTTGTAAATCTATTGGTAACCTTTCAAAAAATTACTCTTCGTCAAGTATTGCCTCTAAAATCCCTCAGTTCTTAGCACCACTTTTGGTTCATAAAAATTTCCTTCTTCCGGAACAAGTGTTACTCGACGGTGACGACTATGAGAAGCACGAGATATATTTGTGCCCTAACGATTTTTTTTCGGTTTTGTTAATAGTTTGGCCAGCCGGTATCTATTCACCGATCCATGATCATCAAACTTGGTGTACTTTTGGGATGCTCGAGGGTGAAATTGAAGAAAGCAAATATGTTACCNTTAATTCNCAAAATAATCTTAATAATGTCAGGCTGATAGAAAATGTTCGTCATGAAGAAGGTGCTGTTACGTATTTGGGTTCCGAGCGCAATATTCACCGCATGCACAACCCTAGTAAAGATGCCGCTATTTCCATTCATNTATATGGAGGAAATTATAAAAAGATCGGCGCGAATGTAGACCAAATCTATAATACATAGACTTGACGTAGCCTGTTGGATCGGGAATATCACATGTTTACAGCTAGGTGAGTTCTATCCATTCATAGTATAAATAGGAGAAATTGATGCGTGCTGTTTNCCTGCATGAACAAGGTGGAATTGAAAACCTTAAATTGGATGAAAATTTTGCCAATCCAAGCCCTGATGAAGGCCAAGTAGTCATCAGGGTAAAAGCAACATCCTTAAATTACCACGACGTTTTTACCTGTAGGGGAATGCCCGGGATAAAAATACCAATGCCAATGATTATTGGTCTGGATATTGCAGGAGAAATTGAACACTTGGGTCAAGGGGTAAGCGACTGGAAAGTGGGTGATCGAGTGTTGGTTAATCCGCTGGATCCCACTGATTCAAGTAAGGGGCTTATGGGAGAAATGTTACCCGGGGGAACTGCCGAGTTTTGTCTTGTAGACTCTACAAGGTTAATTTCTATTCCGGATGGTTGCTCGTATGAGCAAGCGGCAGCCTTACCTGTCGCATACGGTACGGCTCATCGAATGATGATTGCCAACGGAGGGCTTGAAGGCGGTGAAAGGGTATTGATTTTAGGCGCTAGNGGCGGTGTTGGGTCTTGTTGTGTTCTTTTGGCAAAAGCTATGGGCTGTGAGGTTGTAGCCTGTGGCAGTACAGAGGAAAAATTAAGTGCACTCAAAGAATGGGGAGCAGACTATGTTATTAATTATAAAGAAGAAGATTTTGTAAAGAAAATTTGGTCAGATTTCGGAAAGCCTCATCGGCGGCGGTTTGATGGTGGTGTAGACGTTGTAATAAATTTTACCGGTGGCGATACTTGGGTGCCTTCTTTTAAGGTAACACGTCGTGGCGGAAAGATATTGACTTGCGGTGCTACGGCAGGCTTTGATCCAAAAACTGACTTAAGATATGTTTGGACATTTGAATTAAAAATTCTGGGCTCAAATAGCTGGTTGCCTGAAGATCTAAAGATTCTTATGGAAATGATATCCGAAGGTAGGTTAAAACCAATAATCGACACGGTTCTCCCACTGGAAAAAACGGCAGATGGCGTCAAGTTACTCGAGGATCGCGAGGTTATTGGTAAAATAATTATTACACCTTGAGAATTCATAATGAGAAAAGATTCTGGCAACCTTGGGGATGTATTTGTTGCCCACAGTGATAGCGACAGGATTGCTATTGTTGATTTACGGTTGCCAAGTAAACCTAAGGAAATATCCTATCGAAGTTTGAACAACGCAGTTGATGCCTTAGCCCGTGGATTAATAAAAGAAGGACTTAGGCCGGGAGACNGGGTGGGTATTCTTTCGCTGAACCGTGTGGAGTATCTAGAAATACTTTTTGGAGCGATGAGGGCTGGTTGTGTGCCGGTAATGATTAACACAAAGTTACCAGCTGATCAGGTTAGATATATCAACAAAGATTCAGAAGTTCGAATAGTGTTTTGTGAGGATGATTTAAGAGAACTATGTGAGGAGGAAACTCGCTGTATCGTTTTTGATAAAACCGGGCAAAATGGCTATTTAAATTTTACAGACCCGGGAAACTTTGAATCGCTCGTTCCCGGTCCAGAGGATATTGCCGAGCAGCCATACACCTCCGGCTCCACTGGCCGCCCAAAAGGTGTTTTGCTTCATCATGTTGGCCAGCGTTGGATGATAGACCAGTTGATTGAAAGTCGTGAAATCTCTTCTACTGATTGCGGTATAGTGGCCGCTCCATTGTATCATAAAAATGCATTGTTAGCTATTAAATCAGCTTTGGGTGCAGGGGGAAGGGTTGTACTTCTGGCAAAATTTACAGTGGATGATTATATTCGGTGCATAGGTGAATATGGCCTAACCATGCTGACTGGCGTCCCAACAATGTATGCATTGTTGTTGCAGAATGAAGAATTGTTAAGGCAAACCGAACTCAGTTCTGTACGGGCCTTGAGCCTAGGGTCGGCTCCAGCTTCGGAAGCTCTTCTTGATAATCTACAAACCGTGTTTCCAAATTCGCGTATTAACCTTAATTATGGTATAACCGAAGGTGGACCAGTACTTCTCTCTTGGAAGCATGCCGAAGGGATTGAAAAACCTCGTGCCTCCGTTGGATATCCATTGCCGGATTGTGAAATCAAGTTTGTCGATGGGCCGAATGAGAATGAAGGCATTCTTCATACGAAAAACCCTGGTGTAATGCTTGGGTATCATAACCTGTCTGAAGAAACCAAAAGGGTATTGAAGGACGGGTGGTTAAATACTGGAGATATATTAAGACGAGACACTAATGGTTGGTTTTATTTCGTGGGCCGGGCAGATGATATGTTTGTAACGGGTGGAGAGAATATATACCCCGGGGATGTTGAAACGGTGTTGGAACGGCATGAAGAAGTAATGCAGGCCGTGGTGGTACCTGCACCAAATGCATTAAAGGCTCACGTTCCGCATGCTTTTATAGTTCTGCGTCTTGGAAGTAAATTAACCGAGCAAGATTTGAAACAGTATGCTCTTGATAACGCCCCGGCATATGCCCATCCGCGTCGTATTTTCTTTGTATCGGAATTGCCACTTGCGGGGACTAATAAAATTGATAGAAAGCTTCTAAGGGAACGAGCAGCAGAGGCAGCGAAAGCTGATGGCACTAGCTAAAGGTGTTTTGTTTTTTATGGTTGTAGTGGGACTTTCTACCCCACTCATTTCTGCAAAAACAGTTGTTGCAGGTGATCATGTATCTTTAGGCCCTATACTCGCGTTCATAAATAAATTTCGTGGCGCTAACAGTTTGTCAAAACTAGTATTTGATAAACGTTTGAATATTGCAGCGGATTTACATGCTAGGGATTTAGCGGCGAGGAATGTTTTGAGCCATATTAGCTCAAATGGGTGGTCAATTACGCAGCGAGCAAATGGGGTGGGCTATAATTGGCGACTAATTGCTGAGAATATATCTGCTGGTGTTCCAGATGGGATTGACGTTGTTAATGCTTGGATAAAAAGCCCTAAACATAGAAAAAACATGCTATTGAGAGATATTATCCATGCTGGTGTGGGTTATGCTCGTTCCTCTATTAAAGAGAAAGGAAATTTTGATCACTATTGGGTTTTAGTAGTGGGCTCTCCAATTTATAATAAGTAAAAAAGGGCTGTGGGTTCTTTCCATAATAAAAAAGTTGTTAGAAACAGATTTATAAATCGAATATTGTTTATGTGTGGGGAGGGTTTTTAAGATGCTTCGTAGTTTAGATAGAATTCGAGTTACCCATGTTGGAAGTTTACCGCGTCCTAGAAAACTAATCGAGGCTATGATTGCTGAGGATCTGGGTAAGAAAGTTCCAGAGAAAGAATATGATGAGATTCTATATGATGCCGTAAAAAGCATTGTCGCCAAGCAAGTGGCACTTGGAATAGATTGTGTTGATGACGGCGAGTTTTCCAAGCGTGGTTTTGCTGTTTATGCTCATGCACGTTTGGGAGGTTTAAGTCCTACTGGCTACAAACGCCCGTCACCGTGGGCAAATTCCAGAGAATCTAACGAGTTTCCAGAGTTTTATGGTCCTATTACTCAAGATAATGGATCTAAACCAACGCATAGTACTATGCAAATGGCCTGTACTCAAAAACTAACTTATAAAGGGAAAGATTTATTAAAAAGGGATCTTGATAATCTTGCTGCGGCTCTGGCTGAGAGTGAAGTCGAGGAGGCCTTTGTGCCTGCAATCTCACCTTGTGATATTGCAGGCAATGTTCTCAACGAACACTATCAAAATGATGAAGAATTCTTGATGGCGATTGCAGATGCAATGAATGTGGAATACCGGGCCATAGTAGATGCTGGATTTTTACTACAAATTGATGATCCGCGTCTCATTAATTATTACGTTAAGAACCCTGATAAATCCATTGAAGAATGCCGGGCTTGGGCCCAAAAACAAGTAGAAAGTATCAATTATGCCTTAAAAGGTATTTCACCGGATAGAGTGAGATATCATACTTGCTATGGTATAAATATGGGCCCTCGTGTGCATGATATGGAAATGAAAGATATTATAGATATAATATTAAATATTAATGCCGATGGCCTATCATTTGAAGCTGCAAATCCACGTCATGAACATGAATGGAAACTCTGGGAAAATATAAATCTTCCAGAACAAAAAACACTGATACCCGGTGTGATAACGCATTCATCGGTCTTGGTAGAACATCCCGAATTGGTTGCGGAAAGATTAATGCGGTATGCTTCAGTTGTTGGCAAAGAAAATGTAATGGCGGGTGGGGATTGTGGATTTGGAACGCAAGCAATGGCAGAGCCCGAAATTCATCCCACAATTGTCTGGGCAAAATTTTCAGCAATGGTGGAGGGAGCTCGGATAGCGAGCGCAAAGCTCTGGTCCTAAAAGCTTACAGTTGGAATTTTTTAAGTTTTTAAGTTTTCTATATAACCTGGCAGCGCGAAGCTAGCGATATGCGATGACGGTGAATAATATTTCAGCTTTAATCCTAACGATTTCCAGCGTTCCTCTAACTTGGAAAAAGAAGTATTTCGTGGCAATGCGCTGTGGCTTCCCCAGCCAAAGGTCATAAAACCGGCTCCGTAGGCGGGAACCTGAGATATATATAAAGAAGGATCTATAAAAAACTTTTTCATTCGTTGATAAGTCTCCTTAACCTCCTCTTTTTGCATATATGCAACGCCGCTTTGGGTTACCATGATGCCTCTTGGGCTGAGACATCTGGCGCAGTCAGCATAAAAATTTTCTGAAAATAATGCTGCGCCCGGCCCTATTGGATCCGTTGAGTCTACTATGATTATATCGAACTGTTCACTAGTATCTTTCACGAAACTCACTCCATCCATGTAATGGATTTCAGCACGCGTATCGTCAAATGAACCTTTACTCAAAGAAGGTAAAAACTTTTTACAAATGTTAACAACAGTTTCATCAAGTTCAATCACGGTGGGCTTAGTTCTGGGGTGTTTGAGTACTTCACGTAAAATGCCGCCGTCACCACCCCCAATAATTAATACCTTTTTAGCTTCACCATGCGAAAATAGAGGAACATGAGCCATCATTTCATGATAACAAAACTCGTCACCCTCGGTAGTCTGAATAATTCCATCTAATACGAGTACTCTTCCAAAACGAGGATTTTTGAAAATTAATACGTCTTGGTATGAGGTTTGACCTTCATATAGAATCTCATCTACTAAAAGTGACTGGCGAAAATCTTTATAAAGTGTTTCGGAAAACCAACGCATAATCAATCAATTACACCTCGCAATTCAATAATTGTTCTCATTTTCTTCGGTGTAAAATATGTTTGAAAAATAGGTAGAGAATTTTCGGGAGTGCAGTTACCACACATAAAAATGTCTATGGCAGCAAATTGACGCTCTGGCCAAGTATGGATGCTAATGTGCGACTCAGCTAGAACGGCTACCCCCGAGATACCTAACCCTTCTCCAAATTTATGTAGGTGCATGTGGAGAAGGTTTGCTTCGCAGGCTTTAACAGCCTCCTTGAGTGTTTTTTCTACAAAAATTTGATCATCAATGTGTTTAGCATCCCATAAATCCAATAAAATGTGGGTACCGGCGAATTTCTTACCACCACGTTTGGAAAAAAAGTCTTTGAAGTCATTAACATCTTCAATTCTTTTAGATCGTACTGACATCCCAGAGATTGCAGAACGCTGATCCATTTAAATTCCCCCCCTTTAAGGTGTGGTTGCCCGTAATCAGATGGCGGCGCTTTTTTTATCTATTCCACAGTTGAATGCAAGGGAGAAAATATAAATTTTAATTCTTTAAAAATAGTCTGTCTCCATATATCGAATTGCTTCCGCACCACTAGTGGCAGCGAGCGATAGAGAAGAGGATTCGGGTAAAATATTTTCGGCATAAAAAAGCGCAGTGGTGAGTTTTGATCGATAAAAATCATTGTCACTAGACCCATTTGAAAGATTTTGTTCTGCAATCATTGCGGCTCGTGCCATATAATAACCACCAATTACGATCCCAGCGAGTTTTAAATATGGCGTTGCAGCTGCTTCGGCTGTTTTTTTATCGCCTTTGAGAGCATTTAGTAAAAAGCTCGTTGTTCGCGATAGTGCGGCACCCGACTCCGCGAAACGCCCACGAATAGCGCAAATAGTCCTTTCGTTAGACATTGATAAAACTCCATCAAATTGGCGCATTTCTTCAATTAAAGAATTCATGGCGAAGCCATCATCGATCATAAGTTTCCGTTTAACTAAATCTAATGCTTGAATTCCGTTTGTACCCTCGTAAATTGGAGTTATCCTCGCATCTCTATACAGCTGTGCTGCCCCGGTGTCTTCGATATAGCCCGCTCCACCGTGTATTTGAATATTGGTGGAGGTAATCTCAACGGCTACATCGGAACACCACGCTTTAACAATTGGTGTCAACAAGGCAACTCGGTTAGCATGTAAAGTTTTGATTTTTTCTTCAGGATGGTAAATGGAAAGGTCAACTGACAAAGCAGTTTCATAACACAGTGCACGCATAGCTTCGACACGAGCTTTTATCGATAGGAGCATGCGCTTCACGTCGGGATATTCAACTATTTTCAGCGGTTTGTTATTATCATCCTTACCCTGATATCGTATTTGCGCATAAGACTTAGCTTGCTGGTATGCACGCTCTGCAATTCCTAGTCCTTCATTCCCTATAGCAAGACGCGCGGTATTCATCATGGTAAACATTGTAGTAAGGCCATTGTGGGGTTTTCCAACAAGCCAACCCAAGGCCCCTTCGTTGGGTCCAAAATTCATGACACAGGTAGGACTAGCGTGAATTCCTAATTTCTTCTCTAAAGCAATACATTCTATGTCATTACGACAACCGGGATTACCCTTTTTGTCAGGTATAAATTTGGGGACGATAAAAAGGGAAAGTCCTTTCGTGCCTGCTNGAGCTTCCGGGGTGCGGGCAAGTATTAAATAAATAATATTTTGACTAAGGTCGTGTTCACCCCAACTGATGTAGTTTTTTTGACCTTTGAGACGATAACAATACTTTTCAGGGGCAGCTAAACAAGTGATAGCCCCCACATCGGATCCAGCTTGGGGCTCCGTCATGGCCATTGCGCCGGTCCATTGACCACTTATCAAATTTGGCAAATATGTCGATCGCTGTTCGTCGGAACCATGATGATATATAAGATTTATGGCACTCTGTGTAAGCGTGTTGCACAAACTCAAGGAGAGATTGGTAGAGTTCCAGATCTCCGATAAAGCCGAGTTGATCAGTTGAGGTAGGCCTTGTCCCCCATATTTAGCGTCAGCAGAACAACGGTTCCATCCAACTTCACAATAGGCGTTATATGCCTCAGAAAAGCCAGCTGGGGTTCTAACGATGCCATTTTTCAATGTTGCGCCGCTAATATCGCCTGTCCGGTTAAGTGGGGAAAAAATTTCAGAAGCAAATTTCCCAGCTGTTTCAAATAAAGTATGTANCTCATCTTTTGTTAATTGAGGAAGGTTAGTCAGTCCACTAACGGTGTCTATTCCTATTAGCTCATCTAAGACAAAAAGAATCTCTCTTAAGGGTAGCCGGTATTCCGACATGGCTTCTTAAAGAACTTTTCCAGGATTCATAATATTATTTGGATCTATTGCTGCTTTAATTTCACGCATAACGTCAAGTGCAATAGGTGATTTGTAGTAAGCTAGCTCTTCTCTTTTTAATTTTCCTATTCCGTGTTCTGCGCTAATGCTGCCTCGTAGATCGGTTGCAATATCATGAACAATCCGATTAAGCTGATCTTTATATTTTAGGAAGCATTCACCATCAATATCATTAGGTTGGTTGAGGTTGTAATGGGCATTGCCGTCACCGATGTGCCCAAAGGCGCAAATCTGTATTCCATCAACAGCCTTTGCGACTTCAGAATTAGCAAGTTTTAGAAATTCCGGCATTTTCGAAACGGGTACCGAAATATCATGTTTGATACCCGTCCCCTCTATGGCCTGGGCCTCGGGTATGGTTTCTCGTAACCTCCAGAAATCTTTAGCTTGTTGTCTACTATCGGCAATAGTTGCATCCAGTATCTCTCCGCGTTCCAGTGCTTCGCCAAGAATTTCTTCGAGCGTTTCCCGAAGCCCTTTATCTTCATGCCCAGAAGTTAATTCTATTAGAAGATATTCAGAAAAAGTTTTCGAAAGTGGGTCACGTGTGTTTGGTATATTCTTGAAGACAAGATCTAGACCTTTACGCGCCATCCACTCAAATGCAGTAACGCGGTCATCGCTCACTGCTCGAGCCCGTGCTAAAATCTCGATAGCTGCTGAAACATCTCGTACCGCTGCAAAACCAGTCTGAACATCACGTGGTTTTGGAAATAACTTAAGGACGGCCGCTGTAATAATACCAAGAGTTCCTTCTGATCCAATAAATAATTGTTTTAGGTCGTAACCGGTGTTGTCTTTACGCAAGGCAGATAAACCATCCCAAATTTTACCATCAGGCAAGACAACCTCAATGCCTATTACCAAATCCCTTGCATTTCCATAACGTAAGACGCCTGTACCTCCAGCGTTAGTAGCGAGGTTTCCACCAATCCTCGCTGTTCCTTCGGCACCTAGGCTCAGAGGAAAAAGTCTATCATGTTCATCAGCTACTCCTTGGATATCAGCTAAAATAACACCGGCTTCCGCTGTTAATGTATAATTCAATGGGTCTATGGACCTTACCTTATTCATCCGAGTTAGGCTCATCAGGAGTTGATCACCGTCTTCGCTTGGTGTTGCTCCACCACATAGCCCGGTATTGCCCCCTTGGGGAACAATGGGGAATCCGTTTTCAGCACAAAGCGTGACCACCCGAGAAACCTCCTCAGTTGTTGCGGGTCGAATAACTATGGGAGTGGAGCCNTTATAGGCTTTGCGCTGATCAGTAACATATGGGGCTATATCTTCTGGATCCTGAATAAGACCGCCGTCTCCAACAATATCTTTTAATCCTTGTTGTAGGGCAGTCAAAGATGGGTTTGTTATTGCGTCCAAGGTTCTTCCTTTGATTACAACTAATTATTAGCTTTAACTGATTGGTTGGTAGTGGGCAAGGTGCACTAATAACTCGCACGCCTTAGTCGATCATTAATAGCTCGTCCTAAGCCCACTTCCGGTACCTCCATTACAGCGATTCCCGTATATTCTGGTTTATCAAGTTGTCTCATCATGTCAAATAAATTGGCAGCTGCTTCATTTAAATCACCGGCTCTGCTCAAATTACAAACCGCAACGGCCTTCCCCAAAGTCCGACCCCCGAAGGCCAGCAATGCTTCACCCTCGTGAAGCTCTTTGGCATTAATTCTCAACGGTATCTGCGTAGCATAATGACGGGAAAGCATTCCGGGAGCTTTGAGAACCTGTTGATCTTTACCTAATACTTGGATATTACCAACTTCCCTTTCAAGGTCTTCGAGAGGTATACCTNCAGCTCTTAAAAGACATGGATTTTCTGCTGACATATCAATAATTGTAGATTCAACTCCGATCTTACAAGCGCCGCCATCAACAATCAGATCGATATCATCTCTTAAGGAGTTTCTAACGTGATTGGCTGTGGTCGGACTGACAGAACCTGACTTATTGGCGCTTGGAGCAGCAATCGGCACTTGAGCTTTCCTGAGAAGGTTTAGAGCAATTTCATTTTCTGGTATCCGTATTGCCAACGTTTCTAGTCCGGATCCTGCAAGGAGAGATACTGGACAATTTTGTCTTCGTTGGAGCACCAGTGTCAGTGCTCCAGGCCAGAAATGTTCGGCAAGGGCCTTAGATTGTTCACTAAATTTTACAAGTTTTTCGGCAATGTCTATTGAAGGTACATGAATAATTAACGGATTAAATGAAGGCCGCCCTTTAACTTCGTAAATAGAGGCAATCGCATTCGGGTTTGTAGCATCTCCGCCTAGGCCATATACTGTTTCCGTAGGAAATGCCACAAGTTTTCCGGAACAAATTAATCTTGCGGCTGCATCAATGTTCCGCTCAAGGTCTGGGTGTTTCATTCGAATATATTGGGTTAATCTATAGTTTTGTTTTTAGTTCCATAGGCAATAAATTCCGGATTTTCAAATTTATTTTTACCGTATGACAATTCTTTATTATCTAAAGTTCGAACACTTCCACCAGCGGCCGCTAGGATGGCATGTCCAGCGGCGGTATCCCATTCTCTTGTTAGGCCATAGCGTGGATATATATCGGCTTCACCATTAGCAATTAAGCAGAATTTAAGCGAGCTGCCGGCTGTTATGACCCTTGAATAAGATATATTTTTAAGAAGATTCTTTATTTTCGCTTGATCACCATGCGAGCGGCTTACCGTGATTATTTTATCATTTTTTGAGAACGTACGAACCGTTATTTTTTCTGGCTCGGTGCCAACAGTTTTTAAGGTCGCATTACTCCCTACATCCGCTGAAAAACACTTTCCCAAAGCTGGGGCCACAACAACGCCCATTGTCGGCCTAAAATCTTCTATAAGTCCAATATTAACCGTATATTCTTTTCTATTATTGATTAACTCTTTTGTCCCGTCCAAGGGGTCAACCAGCCAGAATGTTTTGCAGCTTATATTGGAAACTCTTCCTTTTGAGGCTTCCTCTTCTGCAATTATTGGAATGGTTGGTGTTAATGCACCTAAACCGGTGAGGATTAATTTTTCAGCGGCTTCGTCTGCTGCTGTTACAGGAGATTTATCAATTTTTTGGCGTATATTTAAGCCGTTGTCTCGAATATTTAAGATCTCTTTCCCGGCAAAACCAGCAAGGGCTATAATTTCTTTAAGTAATTTGTCTCGGTTATCAATGATCATTTTGGTTTAAAGGCTTTTTTACCAATGTTTGGCCATGCGCATGGCCCTCCAGAATTTTCAAATGCTTCTTCTATAGAAATTGAGGGATCCCAGGATCTAGCCACAAATCGCATATCTGTTATACCATCTGAAAGGTCAGAAGCCAGCCAACATGCGGGAGCTTGCATCACTTCAGGCTGGGTAAGTTGGGTACGGTCGAAGGGTGCATTCTCGGGTATAAAATCAGTGTTAACCGGCCCGCCAGGGACCAAAACATTGGCCGTCACGCCGGTTTTTTCTAAATCTTTTGCCCAAATTGAGGTGGCTGCTTCCAGCGCTGCCTTGGATGGTCCATAGGGTGTATAGCCCCGCGTGGTCATAGTATCTAGACTAGTTGTAACGTTAATAATTCGTCCCCATCCCTTGTCTATCATATGAGGAACAATAGATTTGGCTAATAAAAATGGCCCATTCCAATTTACATGCATCAAGGCAATGAATTGGTTGATATTTGCATTCCAAAATTTCAGGTTATCATTCCAATAGTCATGTTTCAGCGTAGACATTCCAAGGCCGGCAGCATTAAAAAGAATATCTGCTGAATTAAATGCATCAATAGTTTCTTTTACGGCAGAAATGCAGTCTGCCTCTTTGGTTATATCTTTAACCAGCGGTATACAGCTTTCACTACCCCCAATTGATACAGATTCTCTCACTACGGCATCAACACTATTTTGACGAATGTCAAATATGGCAACCTTGGCACCTTTATTGATTAGTGCCAAAGCAATAGAACGTCCCATACCACCACCACCACCGGCAACGATTGCAGTTTTTCCAACTAAATTTATTCTTTTTTGTTCCATAAGAAATTTATCCAAGTATTTTATCTTGGAATGTCCTTGCCGTGTACTGTTGCAGGCTGCCCAACAGCTGCAGCATCTGCCAGGTCTGGCCATGCGGCAGGCGATCCAGCATTTTTTATATTATCCGTATCTGTTGCGGCAGGGTCCCAGTTACGGGCTAAAAATCGCATGGAATTAGTCCCATCGGAGTCATTGGAGGCAAGCCAGCACGCCGGTGGCCCCATTACCTCCGGTTGTACCAAATTTTGGCGTTCATAGGGTGACTCTTGGGGAACCATTGGGGTATCGGCTGCCCCGCCGGGAACTAAAACGTTACATGTTACACCTGTATCAGTTAAATCGTCTGCCCATGCGTTACTAGCTGCCTCAAGTGAGGCTTTTGACTGTCCGTATGGCATATTACCACCCCTGATCATAGTATTCATACTCGTGGTTACATTTACTAACCGGCCCCATTTCTGTTCGAGAAAGTGGGGTGCAGCGGCGCGTGCCATAAGGAAAGCACCACGCACATTCACGTCCATTAAACGCTGCCATTTGTCTGGGTCAGCTTCCCAAAAGTAGAGACGATTATTCCAGTAGTCGACTCGAAGCGTTGGCATGCCAAGACCTGCGCAATTTATCAGGACATGCAAGTCGCCTTGGTCTTTGATAGTGGTCGCTATCGCATTTTCACTATCTGCAACAGATGTAATATCAGCTTTCACCGGTGTAAATTCACCACTGACCAAATTTGCAGTCTCTTGCATTCCTTTAATATTGACATCGACGCCTGCAACTTTTGCACCAGAATTTGCTAAGGCTATCGCCATTGCGCGCCCCAAACCGCTTCCTGCTCCAGTGACCATAACTACTTTACCGCTCAGATCTCTTTTTGGCATGGTTCTCTCCTGTTTTTGTTTTATTGTTTTAAGAATAATCGGCTATAAGGTAAGCGACAACCCGCGTTGGAGATACTTCATCTATTCTTATAATTGGGATTACGTATAAATATGTGCGGAAGATATACGCTAACAACACCACCGGAGGCTATGCGGGCAATTTTTAACTATGAGAATATCCCAAACCTTCAACCAAGATTTAACATAGCTCCAACTCAACCAATAGTAACAATACGCTATCTCGGAAACGAAAAACGAGTTTTGTTGGAGGCTAGGTGGGGCCTTATACCTTCTTGGGCGAAGGACAGTGGCGCTGCATCACGTATGATTAATGCTCGAGCTGAGACGCTTCTAGATAAGCCAAGTTTTAAGGAGGCCTTTGGCAAAAGGCGCTGTCTGATTCCTGCCGATGGGTTTTATGAATGGCGATTAGAAGAGGGTAGGAAACAGCCATTCCGTATTGGATTAAGGGGAGGCGGGATCTTTGCTTTCGCTGGTTTATGGGAGTCTTGGAAGGCTAAACATGACGTAGGTGATTTTGTGGCAGGAGATATCATAGAGACAGCTACAATCATTACAACAAAAGCAAATAAAAAGTTACGGCCTATTCATCATAGAATGCCTGTAATAATTCCTACCGAGCTTTATTCTTCTTGGTTAGACCCAGCAAACGATGTTTCTGACCTCAAAGAATATCTAAAACCTTATCCATCGGAACCTATGGCTTTTTATAGGGTTGATACTTCTGTAAACAATATCCGCAATGATCATCCGAGTTGTATAGAGCCTTTAAACGCTGTTAGTAAAAAATCAGGCGTAAAAAGCTAAAAGTCTCTTTTTTTTTTAAAAAAATCGGTTTGCAATGCCGAAATGTCTATATATAGTATTATAGCTGTCGCCAAGGCGCGATATATAGAAATAAAAGGACGGCACGAAATGCAATGGACACCAGAACGCGTTGAAGTTTTAACCCGCCTTTGGGCAGAAGGATTGTCGGCACGGCAAATTGCCGCAAAACTTGGGGGGGTGACCAGAAACGCGGTGATTGGAAAGGCACACCGACTAAATTTACAACGTGGCGCTCCTGTTCCTGAGCCGCCACCAGCTCCGGAACCAGTAGTCCCCGAGGTACCCCCGATGGCACTTGGTCCTGAAGTGAAATCGTGGATGTGTAGATGGCAAATCGATGAGCCGGGACGCCTCGGCTTATATATTTGTGGGAAAACCGCCCAGCCGGGTCGGCCCTATTGCGCAGAGCATCTGACCGCTTCATATCTACAACGTAAGCGTACTGCGGCTTAAATATCTGAGAAATAGAAGAGGTGGCGGTAAATTGTTGAGCCGTTAGCTTAACAAGGGCGTTACAATTCAAGTTGGCGTATTTGACTTTGTATTTGTTAATTGTGACCTAAAGAGACGCTTAATAAATTTTTAGAAAGAAATTGCGTTGGTAGAACGGCTCTGGAAGCACGTAATATTAAACCCCTATCTCGCGGTTACCTTTACAATGTTTTGCTGGGCAACTACCACCGTTTTGGTTCGTTATATTCGGGATGACGCGCCCCCCATGGCGCTCTCTTTTTGGCGCCTAGTATTTGCTTTTCTTTTTCTGCTCCCCTTTACTTACAAACGCATACGGTCACAATTCTCAATAATTTGTGATAATTGGAGACTTATTGGACTTTTATCGATTTTACTTTGGTTCGGTGGTAATGCCCTTCTGTTTTTATCACTACAATTTACGATCGCGATCAATGCTGCGGTTATCAATTCCGTTGAACCAGTAATTATCATAATTTTTGCTTCGATTTTGTTTCGCGATCAATTCACAGTTCGGCAGGCATTTGGGGCTGCGTTATCTCTTGGCGGTGTTCTTGTTCTGATTGCTGCGGGCTCGCTGGAAAAGTTGATCGGACTTAATTTTAATCTTGGGGATATTATTGTTTTTTGCGCTTACATATCTTGGGCGCTCTATGCGGTACTGCTGCGAAAGATTCCACAGCAACTTGATCCAATGGTTGTTGTCACGCTTATGCTCGGATTTGGTATCCCAATTTTACTTTTTCCTTATTTGATTGAGAGCTTTTATTTTACGCCGATACAATTCAATTGGTTAACCATAGGGACAATTACTTACCTTGGCCTTTTTTCTGGCGCTATCTCGATGATCGGTTGGGTGTATGGCATAAAAAACCTTGGTCCAATTCGAGCGGGTCAATTTCTTCATCTCATTCCAGCCTTTACCATCGTTTTGGCAATTGCCCTTCTGGGTGAGACTCTCAGAAATTACCATTTTTTAGGGATATTTTTGATTTCGGTGGGTATTTATCTAACGTCCATTCGGAATAATTAACCGGAGAAAGAAAAGAGCAAATACATATTATTTTAAGGGGGTGACCGATCAATGTGGTTCGGTTACAAACATATCTATCTACATGATTTATTAGTTGCAGGGAGCAATACAGGAAATGATTGAAGAGGCCCGCTTTCGCCTTGGAGTCGATGTCGGAGGCACGCATACCGACTTAGTTTTGTTAAACGTTAATTCTGGTGAGATTACCGTCGAAAAAGTATCCAGCACTCCGCATAATCCAGCTATTGGAGTCCTCGAGGGAGTAAACAACTTTGTGATCAAAGGTACACCACCGGATGAGATTGCTTTTTTTTCTCATGGTACGACGATTACAACTAATGCATTGCTAGAGATGCGAGGCGCCAATGTGGGTTTACTAATCACTAATGGTTTCCGGGCTGTGCAGGAAATACAAAGCCAAGGCCGTGATGGAAATCCCTTTGATTATTTTTATGATAAGCCGCCCCACCTTGCTCCCCAAAGCATGACTTATGAAATTCCCGGTCGTGTAGACTGGGAGGGTGTAGAACTTCAGCCGTTAGATGATGAGATAGTAAGAAATGCTACGCGATCATTGAAGAACGCTGGAGCCACCTCCATAGCAGTCTGTTATTTGTTCTCCTACGCTAACCCCTTGCACGAGGAGCGCACGCGTGAGCTAATTCTTGAAGAGTTCCCTGCTGCTCATGTGTCGTTATCTTCGGAAGTATTACCCCGTATTCGGGAATGGCCTCGACTTTCAACCACACTTTTAAATGCTTATCTTGGCCCGGTTTTAGTAGATTACATTGGTGACCTAAATAGCGGTTTAGATGATGGGGGCGTAAAAACTAAACAAAGATTCTTAATGCAGTCCAATGGGGGTGTAATGCCCTTCTCGGCCGCGGTTCAGGGGGGCAAAACTGTGTATACCCTTTTTTCTGGTCCGGCGGCAGGTGCCCAGGCAGCGGCTTATCTATCAGGACAAGATGCAGATAGAGGCATTGTCACACTCGATATGGGGGGAACCTCGGCGGATATCGCCTTTATTGAGGGTGGAGAACCACTTGAAGTAACCGAGGTAGTTGTTGCTCGTCGTCCACTTGGTGTGCCGGCTCTTGATTTGACTACGATATCTGCCGGTGGCGGCTCGATTGCTTGGATTGATCGAGGAGGGTTTCTATGTGTAGGGCCTCAAAGTGCTGGAGCCTCTCCTGGTCCTGCTTGCTATGGTAAGGGGGGTGATAATCCTACGGTTACTGATGCTGATATTGTCTTAGGTTATTTGAATCCTGACTATTTCCTAGGTGGCTCTCAAAGTCTTGATGTGGAGGCTTCTGCAAGGGCTTTGGATGAAAAAGTAGCCAAACCTCTCGGGATGAGTGTTCATGAGGCAGCGGCTGGGGGCCGCCGTATTGTTGATTTGCGTATGGCGGATGAGGTAAAGGTTTTTGGAGCAAAGCGGGGCGTCGATCCTCAAGATTTTTGTCTTCTACCTTTCGGTGGTGCAGGGGCAGTGCACGCAGCTTCTGTAGCTGAGGAGCTTGGCATTAAGCGCATATTTGTACCACCTAGGCCTGGGGCATTTTCCGCTCTGGGTCTGCTTTGTACCGATATTGTTCATGATTATGTGCGCTCAGAACTAAGGCCAATGGAGCTTGTAACTCCCGAACACGCTGAAGAGGTCTTTAAAGAATTGGAGGCTAGGGGTTTAGCCGAGTTGGAAAAAGAAGGCATAACACCTGAAGGCGCATTTTTTGATCGTGAACTAGATGTCCGTTATTCAGGTCAGGGTTATGAGCTCAGGGTTTCTCTAGAAGGGCTTGGTGGTAATGCAGGTATTACCCAAGGAGATATGCATGCTGCGCGTGAACGGTTTGATGAACGCCATTCACAAATTCATGGTCATGCAGCTAATGACCGCGCAGTAGAAATCGTAAGTTATCGTGTTCGATTAAGGGTTAGGGTGCCTAAATATGAGCCACAGCTAGCTGGAAAATTAATCGAACAACCGGCACCTGAGGGGTCCGTTAAAGGAAAAAGGATGGTGTTTTTTCAGGCAGATAAAGCGACGGATACTACCCTATACGAGCGCGATTTGTTGCCAATAGGAGCTCGAGTAGATGGGCCGGCGATTATTGAACAATTTGATTCAACTATTGTAGTGCCCGGAAGCTGGGTCGGTCAGATTGATGGGCTGCGGAATTTAATTTTGACTAGGGGCAAATGAAATGGATCCCGTAACTGTACAAATTTTACGCAATAAAGTTTCAAGTCTTGTTGACGAAATGCACTACCATTTTTATAGATCCGGTTATTCGACGATCATTCGAGAGTCGCGTGATTTCAGTTGTGTAATCCTTGATCGTTCGGGACGGCTTATAGTTCCACCTCCGATGTTCTTTCATGGAATAGCATACCGCACATTTGTAGAAAATATATTCAATCATTACGAGATGAATGAGATAAATGATGGAGATGTTTTTGTCTCAAATCATCCCTATGAGGCGGGGATGCCGCATGTTTCGGATATGGGTTTTGTCGCACCAATAATTCACGATGAACAACTGATCGGATTCTCTGCGTCTATAGCTCATAAAGCAGACATTGGTGGAACTAATCCCGGAAGTACATCTGCCAATTCCACCGAGCTTTACCATGAAGGCTTATTATTGCCTCCAATTAAGTTTCACCGTTGTGGAAAACCGGATCCTGATATTGAAAGGGTAATACTTGGTAATAGTAGACATCCTGATCTTGTGCGAGGTGATATTCATGCACAAGTGGCTGCAACCAATATGGGCGTTAAAAGGATGAAAGAAAATGCAGCCCGATTTGGTTCTGATACAGTTAGTGACGCCTTCAAGGCAATACTGGATGGCGCGGCTGAAGAACTTCGGAAAGCGATAGCGGAATTACCAGATGGAACCTCCTATGCTGAGGGGTATATGGACGATGATGGCGTAGAAAGGGATACACCTGTTAAATTTGCGGTTGCCATTACAATAAAAGGTAATAAGGCGACTTTTGATTACTCTGATAGTGGTCCACAAGCTCGCGGCCCTGTAAATTTGCGACCGGCAATGGTAGAGGCTTGTACATTTTATTGTCTTGTTGGTGCGTTGGGTCCAAACGAATTGCATTATAATGGTGGGATGAGTGATGTAGTAGAACTGAAATTCGCACCCGAAACAGTAACTAATGCTAGCCCGCCAGCGCCAGTCTCTTCCTACCAAAAAGCAAACCTACGACTGGTAGATGTAATCCTTGATGCTATGTCTAAATTTACTCCCACTCGTGCCATAGCTGGTTCTGGCTCTTCAGGCTCTTTGCTAATTTCCTGGCAGGGTGGTGGTCGAGCAGGACATTCTACCATGCAATACGAAATCATGGGTTCGGCCTACGGGGGTGGGTATGGCCATGATGGTTGTTCGATGACGGCCACACATCTTTCAAACTTACACATCACTCCCATAGAGATACTTGAGTCTGAATACCCTTGTCGTGTTACGGAGATGTCGGTAATTGCAGACTCTGGCGGTGCTGGGGAATATCGGGGTGGTGTTGTTTTTCGAAGACGTTATGAGCTTCTGCAGGATGCTATCGTTGTGAGACGTTACGAACGTGCAAAATTTCCGGCAAGTGGCGTTGCAGGGGGGAAAGATGGACAAGCGAGTAAATTTATAAAAATTAATCATAATGGCTCAGAAACCGAACTAGAGGCGGCAGGTAAATATGTGATGAAGGCAGGTGAAGGTTTCTATATGGAAAAAGCCGGAGGCGGGGGTTTCGGTGACCCCACTAAACGAGATCCTGAGTTAATAAAAAGGGACATAAAAGAGGGATACATTACTTCGTTAGGTGCAGAGAGGGATTACGGCTTTAAAGAAAATTAACTTTTGTCAGGTCATTAAAAAAAGGGCCGGAAGATACTCCGGCCCTTTTTGTAGTTAAATGCCAATCAATGGTTATTTTTTTCCAAAGATTAGATTGCGGGCGCGTTTTACGGTCGCCGGTGATGTGTCCATCAGGTCATTAACAATTTTTTGAATATCTTTACCCGCTATTGGGTTGACCTCCAACCCACGCTTGTATGCATCCTTGATAAATGCTTTATTTTTGGTAATTTTTGCAAATGCAGTCCGTAAAGGTTTAACCAATTTTTTAGGTGCTCCAGGAGGCAAAACTAGGCCTCTTCCTAAAACGGAAGCGGAGCCGAGCATCATTGCCACTTGTCTATCTTCCTTATTTGATAACAATTCACGGATCAATGGAACGTGTTCTATACCCTTCTGTTTGGTATATCCGCTTTGAACCAAAGGGATAGCATAGTTATTTTTGTTTTGCTTCATAGCTTTAAACCATTGCGGTTTCGCGGAAATCCAGGCAGTCCAACCAAGCGCTAGGCCATGTACTTCGCCCTGTTCCATAGCAAGCTGCATTTTACGAGAACCCTTGTAACCCTTAATGATTTTCATTTTGGTTCCAAGTAAGGCATTTAGCGTTGCAGGAATGAGAAATGTAGGAGATCCTTTACCGCTCGATCCCATTGTAATTTTTTTCTTTTTGAGATCATCCATCGATGTCACGCCGGAATCTCTTCTCACAACGACTGTGCTGTTCTGACCGAAAACTCTACCGAGCCACGTCATTTCTTTGCACCTGTATTTAACTTTTTTGGGACGTAATAACTCAGATACGATCGACATTTCTGGAGGCATTAAGAGTGTCCTGCCATTTTTCGGCGCAACGTTGTAAAAGAAGTTTGCCGCTTTAATTCCACCAGCCCCAGGCATATGCTGGACTACCATATTAGGTTTTCCAGGAATTACTTTATCCATGTGAGCGCCGAGTAGTAATGACGTCCTTCCATATGTTCCACCTGCACCATATCCAACAAGAATCGTAACAGTTCGACCTTTGTACATGCCAGAAATGTCTGCGGCAGAAACTGGTGTGGCCATAGCCACTAATCCCACTGCTGCCATAGCAGAAAGTCCATTGAAAATTTTACCTATCATCCAATCCTCCTTTTGAACTTATTGTTTTTGTGTCAATTTGAAAAACATAATCCAGTTTGGTTGGGTATAGCCAGCCGAAAATTTAATTAATATCAAAAAAATTGATGTTTAACTCAAGCCATAGAGGCGTTTTGAATTATTATCGAGTATTTTATCGGCAGATTTCTCCGGAACCTTGCCGTCACTTCTCAATTTTCTCAAAGCCTCGATTTCCGTTGATGTATCACTGTGGCCATAATCTGTTCCTACGACGATATTATCGTCGCCTACTGCGTCTAAAATATATCCCAAATCATCGGTTACCTGGCAGGCTATAAACATATTATTGTCGCCTAGTGGATCCGAAGATAACTCGCGGCCGAACCTATTAATACGTAATTCTAAATCATTAAGTGCATAAGGTACCCATTGGGCACTCAGTTCGACGAAGCCCCAGCGAACTTTTGGAAATTTTGAAGGTATTTGATTGAAAAGTAGATCATGAAAACTTCCAACGCCTGTGAGTTTAAACCGGTTAAAACCCGGATCCGTGCGGTATGCTTCATGAATGGCAAAGCTAGCAATACCTGAATGTAAGCAAATTGGAAGGTCAAATTCTTCGGCCATTTCATATAGGGGGAAAAAATATGGGTTTGAGGGAAGACGGTCTGTTTCCATCGCCCGAACGAAGATACCACAGGCACCATTATCCTTTCCGAACTTCAGTTCCTCACGGACTTTATCCATTGCGTAAAGTGGTGGACATACAACCCATCGCAGTTCTTCCGGCGCAGCTTTATTAATTTCGGCAAGCCAACGATTATATCCTTTGCAAATTGCATAATCAATTTCTGCATTTGTTGTGAGTGGGCGCAAGAATAAGGTTGGATAAAGAACCTGAACATCGATTTCGAGCTCTCGCATATGATCTATACGGGACTGAACATCGCGCATCTCGCGGGATTCTTCAGAAGTATCGAGTCCGACATTTACCTGTTTGTTATGGATCCGTCCATCGACAACCCAGAATTCCTTGACAAGATTACCACTCGAGCCGTGCAGCTGTTCCCCAGTCGATTGAGTTACAACCATTGGTGCAAACTTTTTATGTTCCGCGTCCATGTGTTCCCATGTCATTGGTGTTTCAAGAACGTGAGCATCAGCATCGATGGTGGCCATATCTTTCTCCCTAACTAAATAGTAACTGGTTTCGGCTCATAATCCCGCGCAAGCATAATCATTTTTTTACATTATCCAAGTATGATATGGTCATTTTTACGAATGAATTCCACAATTTATTTACATCAAGTTTGTTTGTAATCTTCAAAGCGTGATACCCTTTAGACAATGAAACTGCTTAACTTATGGATATTATTGATTGGGGCGTCTTCAATAGTCGGCCTCCTCCTTCATTTGGCAGGGTTCCCCGCTTCTTTTCTTCTCGGTCCAATGCTAGTTGCAATAGTATTTTCGGTAAAAGGAGCTGATTTATATGTCCCTCGATCGTGTTTATTGTGTTCGCAAGCTATAGTGGGTTGTCTTGTTGCACAGTCTCTAGATCCGTCAATTCTGAGGACAATAGCGGGTGATTGGGCTGCAATTTTGTTAGTTGTTGCTACGACTGTTTGTGCGAGTACTTTTGCCGGCTGGGTTATTGCGCGTACTGGTTTATTGCCCGGAACAACAGCGGCATGGGGGTGTTCTCCGGGGGCTGCTACAGGAATGGTGGCTATGGCCGAAGATTTTGGCGCAGACCCTAGACTGGTAGCATTTATGCAGTTTCTAAGGGTTACCCTCGTCGTAATTGTCGCTACCCTTGTCTCCAGAATGTTATTTGATGTAAGTGCTGCTGACCATCCATCAGGAGTATTAAATATTTTTGACTCCCAGTTTCCAGATCTATTAAAGACGCTTTTTGTTGCAGCTGGTGGGGCTGTGGCAGCAAGGTTGTTAAAAGTTCCATCTGGAGCTGTTTTTATTCCATTGATTTGTGCCGCGTTCTTGCAGGGTATGGGTTTTCTTACAATAACTCTGCCCCCTTGGTTATTAATTTCTGCTTTTGCTATAATTGGTTTATGGGTCGGACTGCGTTTTACACGTGAGACCGTACTCTATGCGATTCGTGCTTTGCCAATCATGCTGATTGGAACCATTACTTTAATTGTGTTATGCGGGTTTTCAGCATTAATGTTGGTTTGGCTAATTGATACTGATCCGCTGACTGCATTCTTGGCCACAGTGCCTGGTGGCCTCGATGCAATTGCGATTATTGCGGTTGATAGAAACGCTGATATTTCATTTGTTTTAGCGTTACAAACAGTAAGATTATTTATTGTAATCGTTACTGGGCCCCTCTTGGCTAAAATGATATGCAAGCTTCTTTGAAATACAACTATATGGCGCGGTTTTTTTTAAAGCGACTAGGTTTTTAGAAAATTGATTAATGAATTTTGGATCATCATTGTCCTCCACTGCAATTTATTACCTCGCCAGTGATAAATTCCGCATCATCTGATGCCAGAAATGTTATCGCCGCAGCCTGCTCTTCGGGGGTTCCTCTTCGACGAAGAGCCTGTTGAGAACGACTATCTGCAATCATTTCCTCTCTATATCTCTCGCTTTCTTCTTTAGGAAGATCCTTTACTTCAATCCCAGGCTTTATAGTTAGTCTTGACGTTATTCGATCTGGAATATCTGTCCCCCCCGGTGAAACAGTATTCACCCGAATTCCGTATCGTCCGTATTCCATAGATAAAACCTTAGTGAGCGCTAAAATCCCGCCCTTACTAGAGGCGTATGGCGCGCGGTATAGGCCTCGGATCGATTGTGATCCGAGATTTATTATTGAGCCTTGTTTTTGATTCATCATAATGGGGAGGACGGCCCGACAACACCAAAGAGTAGGTTTTAAAGACCGTTCCAATTCGAGTTCTATTTCTTTTTCGTCATACAGGTGGAATGGTTTCATCCAGATCGTGCCGCCGACATTATTTACAAGAACATCTATTCTCCCATATGCATCTATTGTTTGTTCAATGAGTTCTTGGGCACCTGAAAACGTAGTTAAATCGGATACGATCTTGATAACGTCTGCGCCGTGTGCCTTGAGCTCATTTGTTGTCTTATTCGCGCTTTCATTAATCCTGTCGGAAACAACTATTTTTCCGCCTTCTTGAGCCATCCTCAAGACTGTTGCTTTCCCAATTCCTTGTCCGGAACCAGTGACAATACAAACTTTATCTTTCAGGCGCCGCGCTCCGGCGGCGCGTATATCTAAATTGTCTGTCATATTATCTCCTTTTGATTAGAGGAATCTCAGATAGAAGTATGAGGTATACCGGGTTTTACTCTCATTGGATCCCCGGGCGCTTCGCTAAAGGGCACATTTCTTGGGAGAACAAAAGAAGCTGATCGAATTGCTTGCGTTTCCGGATCAATTCCAGATGGCTTCTTTCCCTTTTCGAGATCGAGAGCGGCTTTGTATAAACGGCTCCGCGCCATTACAATTGCCTTGTCTGTCAAAACTAGATTTTCCCGAGTTCGGTCTTGAATCGGTCCCATGCTTTCCTGTAAAGATGCATCCTGCATGGCAATTCCTCGGACACCACTGTAAGTTGCGCGCGCTTTCTGCGCTGCTCGGTCTATTAAATAGTCATTCTCTTTGTTAATTGAGGGACGAAAGGTTCCGGGCATTAAATCTACATGCAGACCTCCCCCCTTTTGCATTATTTTTAGTTCCTTTTGGTTTAATGGCCTAGATGGGTGATAGGAAAAAGTCCAAGCAAAACAATTATGGTCATCAATAGGAACCCAGGCATGGCCATTTAAAGGATTATCTCCGTAGGGAGGAACAATTGTGTACCAAGGCATAATCCAAGGTGTAACCCGCCAATAAAATTGTTCATTTTCTGCATTTCTACGCACACCAATACTCAATCCGAAGGGGGCTTCTTCGACTTCAAATTTCGGCTTTCGGTCGGCCATATGATAATTTGAACCCTTCGATCCGTGATGTAACGGGTCACTTTTGAGTTCGCCACTATGAAGAAATCCAACATGGCTTGAGTCTATCCCACCCTCAAGAGCCTGCAGGTAGTTGCACTCTTCCCATCGTTTAGAGTGAAAGAATTGGCATTCTGGTATACTTGTCCATTCAAATGCTGGCGGAGGGGGTTTATGTTCTAATGGTCCCATATAAGCCCAAACTATTCCGCCTTTCTCCACGCAAGGGTATGAGATAATTTTTATATCTTTACAATAATCACTATGTTCTGGTTCAGAGGGTATTTCTACACATTGGCCAGTATAGTCGTATTTCCAACCATGATATGGACAACGAATACCATTTTCTTCATTCCGTCCGAACCACAAAGACACGCGTCGATGTGCGCAAAATTCTTCGATTAACCCAATTCTTCCATCACTATCACGAAAAGCGATCAGTTTTTCTGATAAAAGAGTTACCCGTACCGGAGGACAATCAGGGTCAGGGACTTCAGATGCTAAAAGAAAAGGAATCCAATATCTACGGAAGAGGCTACCCATGGGTGTTCCTGGACCAGTTTCCGTAACAAGTTTACTTCTCTCGGTTGTTAACACAGACTTTTCACCTCAAGGATAATTTATAAGGGCCTAGCAGAATTAATAAAAACATTGATGGCCGGCAAGGCATGCCCATAGTAATTGGTAACTTCCGTTGAATGTTTTGTTCCTAAAAATTTAATACAGGTTTCTATTTTTGTTAAGATAATTTAAATCCTAGCTTGATTTATATTAAAACCATAAGGGCGAATAAAAATTGATGCGGACACTCATCTACTTTTCTTGTTGTTATTTTTTTCTGACTTCCTTGATAGTAAACGCTAATGACTTAAAGAAAATCCAACTTGAGTATGAGGTTTATATCGGCGGTTTACGCGCAATAACAGCTAATTTGCATAACGCTTTTAGTGAGAAAACATATGACACAACACTTAATTTACAGACTGAGGGTATCACCGGTAAATTGTTCCAATGGTCCTTTTCCGCATTCTCTTTTGGCGAGATAAAACAAAATAAAGTTATTCCAAGGAAAGCGGGGCGCGATAGCACTTGGCGGGGAAAGAAACGTAGTGCACGTCTAACATTTGGCAAAGATGGTGTTCCAATCGTGACATTGACCCCTGATCCAAAAATGAAAATTAAAGAACAAATTCCTTCAAAAAAGCTTGTGCATACACGAGACTTAACAGGAGCCCTTGTGTCTCATTTATTTCGTGCAGCGGCAACTAAGTCTTGTGTTCGATCCGAACGGATTTTCGATGGAAAGCGTCGTTATAATTTGATATTCGAAGGTCAGGTTGAGGAGCAATTAAAGCGTGATCAATATTCACCTTATGGAGGGCCAACCTTAAGATGTCAGTTTAGAATGGAAAAAATAGCCGGTTTCCGACCCAAAGCCTCTCGCTATAAGTGGATGTCCGATGGTTCAGCTCGTATTTGGCTAGCTCGGGTATTTCCCAATACCATGATTGTTCCAATCCGTTTGGAAGCTGACACGACTTTCGGGGGATTATTTATATACCTAGTTTCCGCGACCCAAATTCATAGGGGTAAAAAAACTGAAATTAAAAGAATACAAAAAACGGCAAAATAAAGTTTAATTGCCATTTTTCTGGCTAATATTGATAGCACATTGTATCTATGATTTTCCATCGATTGGAAATTAATTAACTGATTTGTTTTTAAAAAATGCGATATTTAATTTTATGCTTATTGGAAATTAAGAAAGATGTCTGAGAATAGACTTGCTGTAGTAGTTCTTGCTGCCGGGATGGGTGCCCGCATGAAGTCCCAGTATCCAAAAGTCCTGCATCCTGTGGGAGGAACACCAATGATCGGCCACATTTTAAAGCGGGCAAATCAGATTGGTGCGGATCGTGTCGTTGTTGTAACGGGGCCGAAGATGACGGAGGTTATTGAATTTGTAGCTCCGGTAGAAGCAGTTATTCAGGAAAAGCCTCTTGGTACTGGCCATGCCGTTCTTGCCACTCGAAATATCCTAGAAGGTGCAGCTGATGATGTGCTGGTGCTTTTCGGTGATACGCCCTTACTAACCGAAGATACAATGAAAATGATGATTGAAACTAGGCGAGGTAAAAATAACCCGGCGGTCGTCGTTCTAGGTTTTACTCCCGATGACCCTCTAGAATATGGCAGATTACTAATAGGAGAGAATGGCCAGCTGGAAAAAATAGTCGAATTCAAAGATTGCGATGACGAAGAAAAAAAGATTTCTTTATGCAACGCCGGGATTATGGCCATGGATGCGAAACGATTATATGGCTTGCTTGACCAAATTCAGAACAATAATTCTAAGGGAGAATTTTATCTGACGGATATTATCGGGATTTGTCACTCCAAGGGCTTGAACTGCGTTGTCGTAGAGACAGAAGATCCCGATGAAGTGGCCGGGGTCAACTCTCGCACTGAACTAGCCCAAGCTGAAGCAGCTTTTCAATATCAGATGCGAATTGAGGCCATGGAACAAGGGTGTACTCTTCAGGATCCGGATACTGTGTGGTTTAGTCATGATACTGAGCTTGGTCAGGATGTTTTGATAGGTCCAAACGTTGTTTTGGGTCCTGGCGTAAAAGTCGGTGACAATGTGCAAATAAAACCCTTCTGTCATATTGAAGGTGCTACGATAGAAAATAAAGCCGTAATTGGACCTTTTGCTCGATTAAGGCCTGGCACGGAAATTGGAAGAGATGTGCATGTTGGAAATTTTGTGGAAATTAAGCAATCACAGCTGGAGCGTTCTGTAAAAGTAAATCATTTGAGTTATATCGGTGATAGTTTTTTAGGGGAGGGTGTAAATATCGGTGCGGGGACCATTACATGCAATTACGATGGGTTTAATAAATCCTTTACAGAAATTGGCCCGCAGGCATTCATAGGATCTAATAATTCTTTAGTGGCACCAGTAAAAATTGGTGCGGGCGCAATTACTGCTGCAGGGTCGGTGATTACCCAAGATGTTGAAGAAGACGCTTTAGCGATCACCCGCAGTTCTCAAAAAGAGCGTTCTGGTTGGGCACTGAAATATCGCCTTCGAAAACAGAAATCGAAGGACCCCAATGATAAAAAGTCGGACTGACGCATATGTGCGGGATAATAGGGATTACAGGAAGGCATACGGTAGTCCCGTTGCTGATCGCGGGACTGAGACGTTTGGAATATCGTGGTTATGATAGTGCAGGGATCGCGACGCTGGTCAATGGAGAGATCCAACGGAGGCGTGCAGAAGGAAAGATAATTAATCTTGACGCTCTTGTAGAGAAACGGCCCATAGATGGTTTGGTTGGAATTGGACATACGCGGTGGGCTACGCATGGAAGGCCCAATGAAATAAATGCTCACCCTCACGCCGATAAAAATGTTGTTTTAGTTCATAATGGTATCATCGAGAATTTTCAGGAGCTCCGTCAGGAACTTACTGACAAGGGCCATCACTTTGAAACCGATACCGATACAGAAGCAATTGTGCACCTTGTCAGCAGTTTTTTAACTAAAGGAAATTCACCCCAGGAGTCTGTCTCTCTTACTTTATCGCGATTAGAAGGTGCTTTTTCGTTGGCAATCTTATTTTCAGGGTATGACGGACTCATAATTGGAGCGCGCCGCGGTAGCCCGCTTGCTGTAGGTTATGGTGAGGGTGAAATGTATCTAGGATCTGATGCTATCGCTCTCGCGCCTCTTACGCAAAATATCTGCTATTTGGAAGAGGGTGATTGGGTGGAGCTCTTGCCAGAATCCGCCGTGATACATGACAATAATGGAACGATCGTTAATCGTCCTATTTGTCAATCGTCAGTTTCTGAGGACCCGAACAATAAAGGTAATTTTGAGCACTTTATGCTCAAGGAGATTTACGAACAGCCAACTGTAATCGGTGATACACTCAATACTCTATTCAATCCTTGGAAAAGGACTGTCACACTGCCTGAATTAACTTTTAATCTCGGGAAAATTTCAAGAATTACGATTATTGCTTGCGGTACTTCTTTTCATGCAGGATTGGTCGCTAAATATTGGTTTGAAAAAGTTTCTGATGTCCCGGTAGAGTGTGATTTGGCCTCAGAATTTCGTTACCGTGAGGCCAGAATGCCAAAAGATGGGTTGGCTATATTTGTTTCACAGTCTGGAGAGACGGCTGATACACTTGCAGCCCTGCGTTACGCGAAATCACAAAAACAGCACACATTGGCTTTAGTAAACGTAGCGGAAAGCTCTATGGCAAGAGAAGCTGATTCAGTATTGTTAACTCTTGCTGGACCAGAGATAGGAGTTGCTTCTACCAAGGCCTTTACAACTCAGCTGACAGTGCTTGCATGCTTGGTCGTAGCCACTGGAATTACAAAAAGAAGTATCAATAATAAACAAGCAGCAAGCTATTGTCGTTCACTCATTGAAATACCAGCTCGGGTGAATGATGTACTTTCCCATGATCAGAAAATCTCCGACCTTGCAAGGGAAGTCGCAGTAGCTAAAGATGTTTTATATCTTGGGCGTGGTACTGGTTTCCCGATTGCACTCGAGGGGGCGCTGAAGCTAAAGGAGATTAGCTATATTCATGCAGAGGGCTATGCTGCAGGCGAGATGAAACATGGTCCTATAGCTTTAATAGAAGACAATGTACCTGTAATTGTTATCGCTCCGTCCGATGAGCTTTTTGAAAAAACTGCTAGTAATATGCAGGAAGTAATTGCGCGCGGGGGCCGTGTTATATTTTTATCAGATAAAGATGGGATAAAAAAATTAGGTCGGATGGCAACAGCAACGATCGAGGTGCCAACGGTCGATAGTTTTGTAGCGCCTATTCTCTATACTATTCCCGTACAGCTTTTAGCTTATCACACAGCGCTGATTAAAGGTTCAGATGTGGATCAACCCAGGAATCTAGCTAAGAGTGTCACTGTCGAGTAAATCATTGATATATAAGGGTTTTTTACCCTTACAGAATGACTATTCAGAGGGTTTATGGGGTGCTTTTCTCAACACCCTTTGTATTTCTTACGGACACATTCACGGGCGAGTTTATGTCTACGATCGATATTGGATTGGAAGTTTTGATGGAAGATGAGAACAAATCTCCAGTGTGTTGTCTAAAGAGATTAGTTCTGCTCCGTCCGGACCCATCAACGTAAATTGTAACGTGATTGGAATTCTCTTTACGTACTGTTCACGCCATTTGCATATCATAAAGTGTGTTTTGAATGTAAGTTCATCTTTAGGGATACGGCGTTCGATATGGACGGTGTTGCGAAGTGCTAATTCAATTGAATTCCGTTTCAAATTAAACCGCTCAAGTATTAAATTTGGACCCAACTTAATGGGTAGTTTATTTTGAAATTTGACTAATTTTTGTTTGACCTTTAGTGGGAGTCTATCGTCCTGTGTATCCTTATAATGCTGGTATCCGAACCAACCAATAGCAGAAACGAAGAGAACTACTCCTAGAACTATCCCTGCTATATTCGAGGTTGAACTCAATGAAATGTCTTTTCGATAGGTTTATCCGAATGTGTTAATAATCCAATCAGGGGTGCCAAATATCATTGAATAACCTCCGATTAGACCTGTAAATAACATCGCTGGTCCTGCAAATCCGAGTACAAACATCCAGAAACTTCCAATTTGTATCGCTATCCACAACCAGTATATGGTTCCCAAGGTGTAGCATACGAAAAATATAATCATCACAGCACCTGCTGCTGCTCCAAATATTCCTTCAAAAAACTCTTTTATCGACTGCATCCTTTTCCCTCCCCCGGTTGGATTATTAACTTTGGAAAATAACCATATTTTTTATATAAGTTTATACTCGCAATACAGATATGAATAGTAATTTTCTTCGTTGAATTACTTGTCGAGTGAGTGAAATTTATCAAATCCTTTCAAACATATCTTGAAACATCAAGAAGCACGGCAATCGTCAGGCAGAGCGTGATGGTCAGTTTTCTCATAGGGAAAGTCTGACAGAGAATATTCGGAATGGGTAGAGAGAATGGGGTTTGGGTGTTGAGTAAGTAGACCTAGTTCTTAATTAGAAAACCCAA
>PATI01000001.1 GCA_002712335.1 Rhodospirillaceae bacterium
AGCCACATAACCAGTAATATACTCAGTTGGGAATCTGTTCAGACTGACAAGAGAAATCTATGATAAATAAGGGGCATCAAATCGAGTCTACTATCATTGAGATTTCATTTCCCGATGAAGAGACTGCCCTATCTGAACATAATTCTATTGAATCCTTTATGCGAAAGAACATGTTTTTGTCGATCAGCAATGTGTTCGATGAATTTTCAGAAGAGAACACAATCTATTCAATTGATAAACTCGAAATGGATCTAGGAACAATCCCTTTACAGTTTTTTCATGAAGATTTTGAATCCCGACTAATAGCTAAACTTAGAGAAATTATGAGTGAAGAACTGTCATATAGCAGTCGGCACTCAGATGAACGAATACGAAAACTCTCGCACGTGGAATCAGACTTTGAGCTTATTTGTGATTTCCTTGAATTTGGAAAGTTACGATGGAATGCAAGAGTTACGAGCAAGGTTGCTTTAAGCCAAGTGTTAGAAAATGCAGTTGTGAATAATAGTATGGCCTTTAAGGAATTTATACTAAATTCTCCAAGAAAGAGGGAGATACTCAAGCGACTATCTTCTCAATTCGAAACAACAACCCTTTGTGGTCTGTTTGAAGTCGTGTTTCAAACTGACTCCCATGAATTAGGAGAGATAATCCTTGGAATAATAGCTCTAATCAAGGAGAGACTTAGTATATCGACCCTAAATTTGCATCAAACTATATGGCTTGGGCTGCTGGAAAATTATTTTGGCAGAGGTGGAAGAGTATTTAGGCTAGAAGATGTAGTTGTTATCGCAATGAAATCAATCTCATTGCAAGAAGAAAATCACTTAACTATTCTTTATAAGCTTTTAGCACATGCTGAGGTCATGGAGAGCGATACGCGTCTGATTAAACTAATGGAGAAAGTATTAGGTGAGGTTAATGTAAGCTCGTCATCAAAAGAATTACCTCTCGACTCGTCGGATTCCAGAATACTGACTGAACTAAGTGCTGATGGTGAAAACTTTAGTACCGGTGAGCGCGCTAGAGTATTGGCGTTCAGAGCTAAATTGATAGAAGCAATTAACACTGGTTTCGTTGGAAGAATTTTACCGTATTGGAGTGAGCTATTTCTCAAATACTCTGCAACAACGGAAGAAGTCATATATACCTTGGGTCAAAAAAAGGAGGCAAGAAAAAATATTGCTTGGAAATTTCCAGAACCCTTAATAGTGGAAATTGTCAAATTGTTAGAACCAACTCACTATACGTTCGTTGAAAGGATGGTTTCTGAACCGAAGTTGTTCATGCAAGCAGAGAAAGACCTTGAATTAGAGGAATCAGAGGCAAAGAAATCTCTATGGGAATTTACACTTACATATTTGATCGTCGAGCGCGGTAGTCGTTTCAATCGTAAGTCTTATATTGCAAGTATCATGCATCAGATGGCCGCCCACATCAACGTAGGTCTCGTTGAGTTATATGAAAGCTTGATTACTCTCCTAGAACCCGTTTCAAAGAGTAACGCAATGCGCAGCGAATTGCTTGACTTGTTAGTCGAGTTAAAGGGAGAGGTTTTTGAGAATTCTTACTCCTCCCAAAAACCCTTAATGATTAAAGACGAGAGCGATCTTCAATCGAGCGAATACGGTAAAAATAGTCAAGCTTTGTCTCAAGCGTTGGATCAAATCGATTCAGTTGACTCTAGTGAATCAAATAGTTTGACGCTTCCAAAAAGAAATAGTGGGCAAAACAATTCGGTTACTGAATTGGCATACTCGCAGGAACCGAACAAGTCAGTTGTCGATGCTTTTTATCGAGCTTTTCGCGAAGGTAGGCCTAATCTAGTTAATTCGATATGATCAGATTTATTGAAAAGCTATCAAGACTGGTTTTTACAAACCATTCGGAGGGTTGGACAACATCAACAGGTTAGAAGGAATATTTCAAGAAATTTCAGCGAGCCGATGTTGATAGACATAGTTGAAGTTATTGATCCATTAAACAGTGAGTTTATTCAAGGGTTTGTGAAAGGAGCTAGCGACAATCGCAGAAAAGCTCCTCCTGAACAAGTAAGAGCGTCTAACCCAACTTATAAGCAAAACTTAGAAATTTCTCGTTCAGCGGTCTGGGAATTTACTTTAGGGTATCTATTAGTTGAGCGTGGAAGTAGGTTCAATCAGAAGATGTTCCTGACAAGTGTAATTAGACAATTAGCAGCGCATGAAAATGTTGCGGCAAGAGCTATGTATGATGTGATAATGACTTCAATTCTGAGCCAGAAAATTAGTAGCTCTTACCATCGACAAACAGTAACTTTACTGAAAGATTTAGGAACGGAATTCAAAGACGTGGCATTAGGTGTTGCGAGCGCAGAATCTGCGAATTTACGGGATGAAGGGTCAGAAAAAGACCTGACTTTTTCGGAAAATAGTGTACTGAAAGCAGTCACGGATAAACAAAAAGAACGGAAGACAGATGAGCAGCAGATAGAGCTAATAAGAGCTTATATTCTTTATGAGAAACTCTTTAAGGAATTGTCATATATCGAATCTAGCGGAGTTTTGAAGTCACATCAACTGGTGCGACTATTCCACGAATTACTCGAGCACTATCCGTGGAAGCTCCATCGGTTCAATCAAGAACTTAGTTCTGGTGCTTGGTCTGTAGCCAATTTTATCCCTAAGATGCCTCATGCGTTGCAACGTAGGTTGCTCATTTCTTATTTCAATAGTTTCAAGAATAGATTTGAATTTAGCGAGGATAAATTTCTTAGCTTCATATCACGTTTTGAAAAAAGGATATCTATAACTGAACATGGTTATCTCACAATTTTTAAAAAAATTGTGAATGAAAAGATTACGGATCTAGAAGCAATATTTTCTGAGGATTCTTATGATCCACAAGGATTTGAGGATACTTTTTCTAATATGACCACTTCGCACAAGGTCATAAATGATAGAGAGAAGATAGGTCAAACTGAAAGAAAGTTCGAATTTGACCCTCTGCCCCTAAATCAGCGAACTTATGATCTTGCCAGGGCTTACCTTCACGGTAATTTGAAACTTGATTCAAAAAATGGGCAACTATTAGCAAATTTTTTTGAACGCATCCTAAATAATAAGCCAGACACGCTGCGAGAGTTATTGAATGAATCTATATTCGATAGAGATTGCGCATCACGTTTGATTTGTGTGATGCAAGAGAGTGTTCTAGTCAGAATCCTGTTACTCATGTGCCCTGGTGATCAAGTGAAGACTATTATATATTCGGATCTCTTGGTGGTAGCTTTTATCGACGCTCAGAAGAGTCTTGGAATAGAGGTTCGCGACTTACATACACTAAAGTGGCAGTTTATACTTACTTATCTTATTGTCGAAGGTCGAAGATTTAATGAGGTCAATTTTAATAAAAATTTTGTTAAGTTTTTAATCAATCAATTAAAAATAGGTGATCGACAAACATTTTTTAATGATCTCATAACAAGTATTACATCTACCTCAATCCCAACTACGCATACCTATAGCGCAAGAGCGGCAATGATCCTCTCTAATTCTTTAGAAGAATCATCAATGTTCCGGCCTCAAGTAGAGTCATCTGACCCAAGGAACAACTTGTTAGAAAAAAATGCAAGGCACGCTAGTTCTAACAAAAATTCCAATGAAACTTCCCCATCTAGCTTGGATGACTTTTCTGAACAGGAGACAGGTTTTACAGAGGCTAGTTACGCTGGAGACGATTCTTCGAAAGCGGAAACAGATTCTACAGAGGCGAGATACGTTGGACATGACTCTTCGAAAGCGGAAGCAGATTCTACAGAGGCGAGTTACGCTGGATATGACTCTCCAAAAGCGGAAACAGATCCTACAAAGGCGAGTTACGTTGGAGATGACTCTTCGAAAGCGAAAACAGAGCTCAAAGACGCTGTCTCCCCTGCAGACGACTCTTCGAAAGCGGAAACAGATTTTATAGGGGCTAGTTACGCTGAATATGACTCTTCGGAAGAGGAGGCAGATATTGAAGAAGATATCTACATAGGGAACGCTGGCTTAGTTCTATTATCACCATACTTGCCCCGCTATTTTGAAGGTTTAGGTTTAGTTGAAGGTAGGGCCTTTAAAGATAGAGTCGCCGCTGAGCGTGGTGTTCACTTGCTTCAATTTATGCTCGATGGAAGTTCGAGTAATCCAGAATTTCTTCTCGTCTTGAACAAAATTTTATGTGGGATTAAAACAGGCGCACCTATAATTCAAAGCATCAATATTTCTGAACAGGAAATGGAACTATCTAAGAGTCTTTTGCTCGGAGTAATTGGTAATTGGCCCGCATTAAAAAATTCGTCTGTTGATGCATTAAGAGAATCTTTTTTGCAGCGAGATGCACATCTCCAGTTGAAAGACGATACCTGGAAGCTCCTNGTGGAGTCTAAACCATTTGATATGNTATTGGATGAACTTCCTTGGAATTATAAAACTATTAAGTTGCCGTGGATGGCAAATTTGATCAGCGTGGATTGGCGATGAGCGCACAATTGAGTACAGCAAATGCGATATCTCTTGAAAAAGAATTAGCTTGGTTTAGTTCTGTGTTAGATACCCGAATAGCCCTATATTTTGAACACGACGCATCTGGAGATGAAGAAGAAAAAGTTTTCGACAGTGTTGAAGAGATACCCCTGCCAGATCTGTCAAATGATAATTCTGCTTATGGATCGATCGTGTCNGATCTTGATTTGGAGTTTGACGAGCGTATTTTGTTGGCGCTTACGTTAGTTCCTCATATTAGACCGGACTTGTTAGACCTACTTTTTACAAGAAACAAAAATTTTGATAGAGGGTTTACACAATTTGGGGGTTGGAAGGGNGAAAGTCATGGTGGGTTTATACCAACTTGTGAAACTGCCGCATTTATCATTGCAGGTAATGATTTATCTAAAAGATTTAAGCTTCTCAGTTATTTTGAAGGAGATGGAATTCTTATAAAAAATAGTATTTTAACTTTAGAGCATAAATCTTCTGGAGAACCATTTATGAGTGCCGCAGTACGAATTAGCAGTGAGTACTTGAATAGGCTTACTTCAGGAGTCTACCAAAAACCGGATTACAGTATGAATTTTCCGGCAAAATTGATAACAACCAAACTCACATGGGATGATTTAATATTGCCTATGGAGGTGCAGGAAGAGATAGAAAATATCATTACTTGGATAAAAAATTCAAAAGTAATACTAGAGGATTGGGGACTCGATAAAGTTATAAAGCCAGGGTATAGGAGTTTATTCTATGGTCCTCCGGGAACTGGTAAAACCTTAACCGCAAGCTTGATTGGTTCAATTGTGGGCGCTGATGTATACCGCATAGATCTATCAATGGTTGTGTCAAAGTATATAGGGGAAACAGAAAAAAACTTGGCTAACGTTTTTGATCAAGCCCAATCNAAAAATTGGATACTTTTTTTCGATGAAGCCGATGCTTTATTTGGGAAAAGAACGCAAGCTTCGAGCTCTAATGATCGCTACGCGAATCAAGAGATATCCTACCTGCTACAAAGAGTCGAGGATTTTCCAGGTGTGGTTATCTTAGCGTCAAACATAAAAGCAAATATTGATGAGGCCTTNTCAAGACGCTTCCAGTCAATAGTTTACTTTCCGACACCTGACAACGAGCATCGGCTTCTCCTTTGGAAAAGAATTCTTAGCAATACACAAAACCTATCGCTTGATATTTCACTTGAAAAGCTGGCAGANGATTATGAGCTGTCCGGTGGCGCGATGACTAATGTTATTCGTTATGGGGCAATAAATTCACTTCAGATGGATCGCGCGGAAATGTGTCAAGAAGATTTGGTAGAAGGCATCACTAAAGAGTTACAGAAGGAAGGAAAAACCGCCTGAGAGCAGTATTATGAAAAAGTACATTGATCATCATATTTTGAAAATACTCAACTCGTTAACTTATTTCTGGTTGATTGTTTTAAGTATTTCCACTTTCTCAGTAAATACTTCAGCAGCTGAAAGCTCTCCGACTAGTATCAAAACCCATTATCGTATCTCGAGTGAGTCTTTAGCTATATTGGGACAACGAGTTGAGCGGGAATTGTTAAGTATAAGGCCCGGAGAGGAACCTGAAGCAGAGGAGACCTTGGAAACTTTGGTGCAAAAATTATCCCCGCGTCAATTTTCGAGGATCATAGAGCAACAGATCGGTAGGTTGTCGTCTGAACAGGTTGAATTCGAACTTGGTTTCACTCTAGAGCCATATTATCGCTATTTTATCGACAAATTAAGTGACGAGGAATTTGCTGCAATATACAGGCAGTACTTAGGTCAGGTGGCTTTGGAGTTTATAAACAGGCCATCTAGCCAATCTAATCAAGAATTCATAGAGTTTTTATTATCTTCAATCTTAGAGCTTTCTGAGGAGGAGTACTCGAATTTATTCCGTGACTACATTTCTTCACTATGGAGCTTTTATATATCTTCAGCAACCGAAGATGAGTTGAACAATATATTAGAATCCAATGAAGAGCTTGCTGAATTGCTTGGAGACAACTATGCGGAATCCTTGGCCTCTGCGCTCTTAATTGCTAATGATGAGATATACTTTGATGCGTTAACGCAGTATATCAATAACCTTAGCAATGAGGAGTTTGTTGAAACCTATAGTGCTTATGTGACCGAGACATTAGGAGTGCTACTGGCTGAAAATTTTGGTGAAACCTTAGGTGGTCTTCCTATTCAATTGATGTCTGGAACGGAGTTCATTCAATCTAACGACTCCTCGGAGGGATCAGAAGGAGTCGATTCATCGTTAGAATCAGGCTTGGCTGTCAGTAACTCTGGTACGGTCACTCAGTTTGATGCGCTCTCTGAAGCTGACAGTTTGCGGCTATTGAGGCAACATATATCAATAACAGGAATTAAACATTTTATAACTCCTTTTCAAGACTCATTTAGAGACTCGCATTTCGACTACACTGAAGTGCATGAGCAGCAGTTGTCCCTTCTTAAATCGGAGCTATTACCCAGTTTACTGAACGTTCAGACACAATTCTCTGCGTATTATGAGCAAGCTCCATTCACACCTGGTAATCCTATAAGTGTATTAGGGAATAATTTTATTGATGAACTTGAAGACGAACAGAAGTTCATAGCTAATATTACCTTGGGCCTGTTGACTTTTATTGAAGAAATTAATCTGGCGGCTCAGCAATTTAGTAATTTAGAATTAGCAATTCTAGAGCCTGACTTTCTTTTGGAAGTGAGGCGTGAGCTTAGATTTGTAGAAAATATAGAATATCCAAATTTAAGGTTAATTTTCGCCTCGATATTGCTGGCCTTGGAGGATTATCAACCTAAAAGTAATAGTAGTCCGGATTCATTAACTAATTGGCAGTTTATGTTCCTAGCTAACGCGGTTATGAGCTCTGTTGAAACTATTGCAGGAANTTCCTTGAACGACGATGCGATAGCCCGCCGCACTGACGAGATTTGGGATTTCCTTGGGTGCGGCTGTGATATTGAGGAAGGTAATGTGATTTATGGTTTTTACCCTAATTATTCCCTGCCAAATACTGGAGCAAGGCAAGAGATAGATCTACGTTTCTACGACAGAGTGGCTTACTATGGTTTGACTCTCAACTCTGATGGTGACGTGAGTGATGACGCTTTGTGGGCAAATGAGGGGGCCATGAACGAGTTTATTCATAAGGCACATCTGCGCAATACACGAGTTGATCTAGCNATCTATGTTCCAACGTGGGATGATCTAAGCCACGACAAAATAGAAATAGCTTCCGCCAGTATCATTGATAAACTNTCCATTCCGCTAGTATATGGAAGCTTCATATCAAGTCGTCCATTCTCACCNATAGGTCCNACTGTTTCAGAGGTAGTNACACGAGAAACNATGGGNGACGGTGTAACTCTTTATTTTGATAATTTAGAGGATCCAGTCACCGGTGAAGTNAAGAAGTTAAACAAGATCATNGATATCGTAACAGAGCTTGCGGACCATCTCGACACAAGATTTGGTGTTGATTCGACTCCTATTAATCTTATGCTCGATTTTAAATCAGAGAATACGAATGAAGTTTTTGGGCAGCTAAGGCCAATTCTTATTGGGACTGATGAACGGCATGATCACTTTGTATCTCGGGTTTTAATTTTCCTTGAACAAGATATTCTCACGTCTAGTCAGACTCTTTTGCAGGCCGTGAGAACAGAGTTTGAAGCTGGAGAAAGTGCATCAATTGTATTGAGAAAGATTAATCCGATTTTAATCCCTGCAATGGATCAAGATGGCCGTTTTGCTTCACTGACAAGTGATCTTAGGGGCTTGAGATCCCTCTTTGGCTTTAATGGAGGTGCTGCGATTTGGCCNTTGCCTCTGGGGCCTGTAGGTGAACCTATTAGTGAGTTGTCTTCTGATCCTTCAGAAAACATATCTATCGATAGTATGNTNGTTTCAGATCCGNTAGAGATTGATAGNAATATAGAGTCAGCATTTTTGTCTGCAATGCTTGATGATACGGCACATCCTTTTATAAGAGGAGTCAGAACGTTCTATTTTCCTCATCGCCAAGTAATAATTTTTACGATGACTCTGATTTCTCTATTATCCTTTCTCGCCTATACNATTTCTATTTTCGAGCCAACTAACCGANTCATNTTAGGGATTGCCCGTTGGCTAGGNGCTTTNATTTTACCAATATCGATGNTCAGCCTAAGANTTTGGATTGATCCTTANATNAGCTGGTANAGAGTTATTTTCTTATTTGCTCCAACATTGGCTTGGATTGTGGCCGGTTCATTCCAGCATTCGGCTTCTTCAATGAGCGTTAATATTTCCGGGAACAATTATCTATCTAGACAACTTAAAAGGCAAAAGAGTAGAGGTTTACGCAGAGTCAGGACAAAAATGTTTAGGAGTATGCGAAACCTGACAAGNGGCGCTCATGGATCCTAAAGGTGCAGCTACTGTGAGNGCATACCATAATGAGCGTATATCACGTTTCGGTATTGCATCAGCAAAGTCGTTAGGCTGGAGAGATGAGAGTGCTCAGCGGCAGCGTTTTAAACAGATTGCTCAAATTGGTAATTTGAATGGAAGAACGATTCTTGATGTAGGTTGTGGTCATGGGGATTTGTTTAGTTTCATCAGCGAAATTTATCCACGACTCAACTACTGNGGACTTGATCAAGAGAAGGCGTTTCTAGAGGTCGCTCTTAAAAGATATGGAGGAAAGTCAAATACTAAATTTCTCTTCGGCGACTTTGAGTCGGTTTCACTTCCAAAACATGATTATGTGATTTGTTCTGGTGGTTTGAATTATCGCACAAGCGACAACCGTCATATATTTAAGATGATCTCAAAATTTTTCAAAGCGAGTAAATTGGGTTTAGGATTAAATATTTTAAAATCGGTTGATTTTGAAAATGGAATTCTAGTTCCTTACTCTGAATCTCAGATTATGAAATATTGTAAAAAGCTTACTTCAAAGTTGGTGCTTAAAGAATCTGAAAATCAAAACAATTTCACTNTATTTTTATACCAGTAATATTNGCAAGANTTTTANCGAGGATATTCCCAGAAAGGTCCTTCTGGAGAGAATCTGGACGTTAACTTACTTCTNGAATTAGCTCTCAGATTATTTCTTACAAGATCCCAAATATCGCCAAGGATCGAACTGGTGTCGGTGTAGTTAGAATGTCCATTGAGGCTAAGATCGGTGGTTCCCGCGTTAATAGTTTCAACGTTTGCTGAGATAACCAACTGTCCTACTGCATCTCCTGCCAGCCTGTTTGTGCTGAACTGTTTTGAAACCGCAAGAGATGGGTCGTTTGCAGAAGTATATAAGGTGATGGGCGCGTTTTCAGTGCCAATAAACGTCGTAAATTGCTCCGTAAATTGAGAAGCCTCGATATCTGGGGCTACAAGAATAATTTCACGAATCCTGTCTTTGTAACTTGGCTGAATGGAAAACATATGCTTCAAAGCCGCACTTACAAGTCTACCGCCCATGTGGTGAGCTATGATATAGATCCGATTTGTACTGGTTGTGGAAAGAATTTGGCTCATAAATAATTCAAAGTATCTTTCTGAATCTCGAGCCCTTTGTAGGTCCCCTAAATAAGTAGNTACGCTATGTCGAGCCGGCCAACTAAATATAAATGTTGATCCAGGAAAGGCTAAGTCATAAGAGATTTGGCTAGCTCTAATTACAGATCTTTCATAACTTTCATTAAACCCATGTACATAAATTAATGCGCTTGCTTCATTTGAATTTTGGATATCAGAATTGATACTCTNTGAGAAATCGTCTGGGGATAAGATGTTGTTTTGTGATAAGGATGGCTCATATTTTGCGCCGCTTATATCTAACGTGAAGAGAGTATCGGGCTCATTCGGCTGCAGCTCTGGCTCTCTTGGTACGATTACATAGTTTTTCCCGAATGTAATTCCTTTTNTCGAAGCCTCGTTAAACATTCGATAAGGCAATTCTTCTTCGTTGTAACCACGATTTGTAGCAAAATATGTTTTGAGTACAGCAAACTCTCCCACTTCAGACGCTTGCGCATTTGAGACTCTAAAATCTCTGTCGACGTAAGCCACTCGATCATATTCATTTGGAAAAACCCTTGCGGGCAAATTTCTTAAGCCCGAAACAATGTCAGATTCTAGCGCCGTGTCCACTGCTCCGGAACCCGGTACTCCGGATTGGCAACTAGTCAATATCGCGAAAACACAACTCCNNAGCCANGAGTTATGCCCTTGACTCGATGGTGTAATTTTAAAGATCATCTTGCCCATAGCTGTCTAGATTAAGTTCAGTACCATGATTATGCGATCTTAAATTGAACCACAATTCGTTAGAAGAGGCCATAATACTGAAGGATGTTCGTGNGCATCTTTGGGGTCGTCGCTTAATAACGAGGCCTTCTATATATAGAGCTTATTGGTATTGCGATCCGCTTAACGAATGGATTTTCTTTGTTCCGACGAGGACAGCTCTCAAGTGGAACGGTCTGAAAATGAACCTCACCTGAAAGCTGGTTGGGCCTTCTATTATGTTACAACGTAAATTATTCCAGCAGGCACTGCTAATGCGGCTCCCACTAGGACAACGCTAACCAGTGTGGCTTCCAATATTGGCTTCGCGTCCCTTATTACCTTACTCATTTAAAATCTCCTGTGCTTTAATTAANNTNNAAAGTTTTATTCNGTACNTNAATGACACNTATNGTAACATATANAGTATATAAAAGTAACATTAATGTGTAATTATGTCTTAATTCGCTTCAAAGGCACAAAGTCTACGCCACCTTGACTTATCAGATAATATATTTAATAAAATCATATATTTGAATTATTATGCTAATCGTTGTGCTCTTTCGTTTGGAGTGATTAAATGTATATCCTTTTGATTTTATTAGCCAAATTTTAGCTTCATTCGAACGGATATTTAAAAATAATGGGTATAAAAGTAACATTCATCCGGTAAAAGAAGACATTGCTTCATTGAGCAAGGTTTATTACGTACTTTTCCCATATTTGGTTGCACAGTTTTATGTAATCCAGTTAATTTCTTTTTTCTGTCATCCTTCTAGTTTGATCAACCAGCAATCTGTAAACTTGTGGTAATAGTTTAGGGAGTGCTGTGAAATCGATGAGGGTAATGACGTTTAACTGCAATGGAATTCGCGCCGCTGCAAAAAAAGGATTTTTTGACTGGCTTCCAAGCCAAGAAGTGGATCTTGTTTGTCTACAGGAAACTAAGGCGCAGGTTNACCAGCTTGAAGATCCTATTTTTCACCCTAAAGGTTATAAAACTTATTATTTTGATGCTCAAAGAAAGGGATACTCTGGAACGGCTCTTTTTACAAAACTGGAACCTAAAAAGGTGACCAAAGGACTTGGTTTTGAAATTGCGGATACGGAAGGTCGATTTATTCAGGCTGACTTCAAAGGATTCAGCGTGGCTTCGCTATATCTACCTTCGGGGTCTTCTGGAGAGGAACGCCAAAGGCGTAAAATTAAGTTTATGAACGAATTCATGAAAGTCATGCAGAAATATAGAACTCAACGGAGAGAATTTATTGTTTGTGCGGACTGGAATATATGCCACAAAGAGATTGATCTCAAAAATTGGCGCGCAAATCAGAAGAATTCTGGATTTCTTCCTGAGGAAAGAATGTGGTTAGATAAACTTTATGATCAAGAAGGCTTTGTTGATTCTTTTAGAGAAATCAATAAAGATGTCGACCAGTATTCGTGGTGGTCGAACAGAGGAAAGGCCAGAGAGAGAAATGTTGGATGGAGACTAGATTATCAGATAGTCACGCCAAATCTCAAAGATAAAGTAGTTTCAGCCGAAATTTACACCGACAAAAACTTTTCAGATCATGCCCCTGTGACTATAGGGTATGATATGTAAATACGGTTGGTTTAAACTAGACTCGCAAATTTTTTCTGAGATTAGATAATTATGTCAATAAAATTCCGACCCATATTTCTGGCGCTAACCACAGCCATCCTGCTCATACCAAGTAGCTGTATTTTTGCCCAGGATCTAGTCGCTATTATTAATACTTCCAAGGGGATCATTAAGGCTGAGTTAAATGACCGAGCTGCCCCCACGACTGTTGCTAACTTTGTAAATTTAGCGTTGCGTGGTTTTTATGATGGCCTTACTTTTCATCGTGTAGAGCGCAATTTTATGGTTCAAGGAGGGGATCCTCTTGGGAACGGAACTGGAGGACCTGGCTATCGATTCGCTGGCGAAATAATTCTTAAGCACAGTCGGCCGGGCATCCTGTCTATGGCGAATTCGGGACCAGGGACCGACGGCAGTCAATTTTTTTTCACCCATCTTGCGACTCCGCATTTGGATGGGCTTCACTCAGTGTTTGGAAGAGTAACCAGTGGGCAAAATGTCATTTACGAGATTCGCAGAAGAGACGTTATAAATTCAATTACCATTGAGGGCGATCCGACCGATTTATTCGAAAGAAGAGCTGAGGACTTAGCATCTTGGAATGCTACTTTAGACTCCAACTTTTCTCACTTAAGGCCGGGCTTCAGCGTCGATGATAACTGAACGAGATTAAAAAACTTTTTTAAAAGGTTTTACGATTATCTTCTTATAGACTCCAGCATCTGCATACGGATCTTCTTTAGCCCACTGTTTGGCGTGCTTCAAGCTATCAAATTCAGCGACGATTAAGCTTCCTATAAATCCTTTCTCACCAGGATCTTCATTGTCGACGGCCGGGAGAGGGCCCGCGATAAGAATACGGTTTTGCTTTTCAAGTTCATAAAGTCTCTTGAGATGAGCAGCCCTGCTAATGGTGCGTTTAGAGAGACTATCTTTTTGGTCCTTACAGATGATGGCATAGTACATACAATTTTTCCGTCGCTAGGCTGAATCTCTTTCAGCCTCTTTATTTTCCTCAGGATCTTCAATATATTTCGCAAGCAGGGGCATCTGGCCAATAATAAAGAGAAATGTAATGATCAGATTGCCGAATACTTTAAACTGAAGCCAAGTCGCCTCGCCAAAAGAGTAAGCAACCATGAGATTAATTGCTCCTAGTAAGATGAAGTAGATAACCCAGACATTATTCAGCCTATTCCAAATTTCCTTTGGTGCATTTACGGTATGGCCCATCATATGCTCTATCGCTGGTTTGTCGCTGAATTTCCGGGAAGCTATGAACGCTGCGGCAAATATCCAATTGACAACGGGAGCTTTCCATTTCAAGAAAGTTACGCTTTGAAAAACTATTGTTAATGTGCAAGCAAAGAGGACACCAACAAAGGTTATCCACTGAAACTTGTCCAACTT
>PATI01000028.1 GCA_002712335.1 Rhodospirillaceae bacterium
TTCGTCTGCCTGATTTTCAAGTTGATATATACGCTCACGACAGGCTTCAACTTCTTTTTTGTTCCCATCCTTTACCGCTTTGAAAAGTAAAGGCACCTCGTTTGCACATTGAATGGCAACGCGTAAATGTTCTTGTAGAGGCTTAAATGGGGATTGTCCAAATAGTTGCATTAGCGGATTTTCTGGGGCCATTGTCCTCATTCTCCTTTTTCTATCAACCTATCATTTATACTATGCAGCAATAGAAAATTAACGGTGCTGTAATGACTTTGGAACGAATCGCAAGTAGAATTGATTTTTGGCGGAAGGGGGTGGGAGTTGAACCCACCAAGGACGTTTAACGCCCCTCACCGGGTTTGAAGCCCGGGCGCAGCACCGGCACACGTTCCCCCTCCATAATTAACATCTCACTATTGCATTTTAGGTCCTCGGTAAATTTATGATCCGAAAATTTCTTTAGCAGGCTTAATAATTTTCCTTGAATTGCCATCCCGTTTCGTTAGTCCTGATTTATCAAAAAACTCTAATATCTCTACTGCCATATTACGCCCAATTTTCGACTGATTACGAAACTCAGCAGGGGTGATATTGTCCTCTGTTGCCAATGCTTCCACAATCGTAGCTAGTTCTTTTACCGCCTCTGGCAATAGGTAACGGTTTTTCGCAACTTGAATTACAAAGCCCAAGCCAGCGGCGCGGCGCATAAAGGCTATTAACTTATTAGCAGAAATACCTATTATAATTGCTAGCTCATGCAAGGATAAGGGTTTACGAAATTCTTCTTCCATATTTTGCCGTATTTGGAACCAGAGTTTCTTATCCTGTGTACTAAAGCTTGCTTGATGACCGGGCAAGCGCAGTTTTTTATTGGTGATAAGAATTTTATTGTCGGCAGCTAGTAAACTAATTATGGCTTTAAAAAGTGGTAACGAGGGTTTTGGGCTTAGGCTTGTCCGGACGTTGTTCTCAGCGAGACCAGGCTCATCTGGTTTTTCTCGATGTCTTCGTTCAAGTATGTTTAAAATATTTTCAGAATAAGATTTCCACCTGTTTACATTAAATCCCCACCGCTCTTTTTCGACCTCTGAAACAACAATTTCAATATTAGAACAGAGCTTCACGGTGTCCTCGATTTTCATATTACGGCTGAGTGTAAATTTTGAGAGATTGATATCTTCGGACGAGGATTTGAGTAAAGATGTTATCGACGCTTCCGGCTCCCCAACCTCCATGGCGGCAATTGTGGCTAGGCGTTCAGGTTTAGACCGACCCCGAGCGGGAGCGAAAGGGTCAATTACTTTACCACCTGCTATGGTACGCCTCGCAGATTGGTCGCGAAGAATTAGGCGATCTCCATGCAATGTACCGATCGGCCTGTCGAGGACCATCTGTACGTATCCGGAACTACCGGGGGCAATTTCTTTTCCATCAAGCAAGGCGACACGGGCGTTTACATCTATGGCGCCGATGTGCAGATGGACTGGGGTCCAGTGTTTTAAAGCTCGTAATTCAGATTTAAGCAACTTAATGCGCGTGTCAAAACGACGTGTGGGCGCATGAAGTTTCTCATCCAACAACCAGTCGCCACGACGAATAGTAACTTTTTGTAAATTCGGTCCGGTTATATTAAGAGCACAACGTTGCCCGAACCCCCCGCTATCCGCATTAAGATTTTGTGCATGAATGCCGCGCACACGCGCTTCAGTTCCCGCCGGGGACAAAGTCAATTTATCGCCGATTTGTACTTTACCTGAAAAGACATTGCCGGTGACAACTAGGCCGGCACCGGGTACCGTAAATCGCCGATCAATGGCTAGGCGAAAATTTCCTTTTCGTCGGTCATTATTAAANCCCATCTCTAAGTTCTTCAAATGAGTCCATAGTCCATTTAGGCCGAGCCGTGAAATAGCGGAAACAGGAAAGATCTCGGCTCCTTCAAGACTAGTTCCATCAAGCAAAATTTCAGTGAGTGTGATAACCTCATCNATCCGCTTCGGTTCAACGCGATCAATTTTTGTTATTGCAACTGCGCCCTTGGAAACGCCCAGTAGGTCGAGAATAGAAAGATGTTCTTCAGTTTGCGGCATTGGTCCATCATCAGCTGCAATGACAAGAAGAGCATAATCAATGCCAGTTACCCCGGCTAACATGTTCCGGACAAATTTTTCATGACCGGGTACATCGACGAAGCCCAACACCTTTTCATCATCAAGTTTGTGATAAGCGTAGCCGAGATCAATAGAAATACCTCGGTTTTTTTCTTCGGGGAGACGGTCAGTATCAATCCCTGTCAGCGCCTTTACCAACAATGTCTTCCCGTGGTCTATGTGTCCTGATGTGGCAATTATCAAATTATTATCATTTTGTTTAATTGTTTTAAAAAAGTGTCCTCATGATTTTTCTCTAGGCAACGCAAGTCCATCCAGAATGCGTTATCCTGAATTCGTCCAATAACCGGCTTAGGTAATTCTCTAAAGATTTTTGAGAGGCCATTTAAACTTTTACCTGAACCCCTCTTCATCTTTAAACTTATTTTTAGCGCAACACTCGGTATTTTCTCCGTTGGTAATGCTCCACTTCCAATCTGACTTTGGCAGGGTTCTATTTTGATTGAATATGTTTTTCCCAGTTTTGCTTTTAAAGCCGGGATAATACGTCTTGCTGTTTGATGTATTTCTTTTGGGTCACGCGTCAGGAGTCGCAGCGTTGGTATTCGTTCGCATAATTGTTTGGGGTTGGAATAAATTTTTAGGATTGCGGTTAGGGCTGCTATCGTCATTTTGTCACAACGCATTGCCCTCTTCATTGGGTTCTTCTTTATCTTAGCTACCAACTCTTTTCGACCAGCTATTAACCCCGCTTGAGGTCCCCCCATTAATTTATCGCCACTGAAACTAACCAAATCCGCTCCATTTGAAAGAGCTTCTTGTACAGTGGGTTCATGCGGCAATCCAAATTTTTCTATATTGACCATTGTCCCGCTACCTAGATCAATTACAAACGGGACTTGGTCGTTGTGGGCGATTTTTGCGAGGTCGGATTCTGATACATTGGACGTAAAACCGGTAACCTCATAATTACTGGTATGAACTTTCATCAGCATTGCCGTCTTTACGCTGATAGCCTCTTTATAGTCCCGAGCATGAGAACGATTGGTAGTCCCCACTTCTTTTAGTTTTGCACCGGCACGGGTCATGATTTCCGGAATTCTGAAACTACCACCAATTTCTACTAATTCTCCACGAGATACTATTACTTCTTTACGAAGGGCAAGGCTGTTAAGGATGAGCAGAACCGCTGCCGCATTATTGTTGACGACCGTGGCTGCTTCGGCGCCTGTAAGTTGCATCAATAACTTCTCAAGATGAGAATCGCGGTCACCCCTTTTGCCAATTTTTAAATTATATTCGAGGTTACTAGCCCCTCCAGAAACAGAAGCCATTGCATCAATTGCTTCACTAGGCAGCGGAGCCCGCCCTAGGTTGGTATGAATTACGGTGCCTGTTAGATTAAATACTGGTTTGAGAGAAGGTTCGAGGTCCGTGGTCAGCCTAGCGCTTATACGCTCAATTATTGTTTCAACATCTACCTTAATGGAATCTTGGCAGTTCTCATCTAGGATAGAACACCGTATTTCCTCTAAGTCTTCACGCACCGCTTTGATAACGGAAGGCCGGCCAAAATTTTTTATTAGCGTTTTAGCAGATTCTGTTCGTAGAATTCTATCAACTGAGGGGATAGTGGATAGCTCAATACTGGCCGTGTGTTTAGTCATACCTGACACCACCGGCTTTTGGCCGCATTTATATTAGGTTGTTTGTTTCTTAATGGCTTCCTCCCATCCGTCAGGATCAAACAAGTGTGGTCCTTCCTTACCAGCATAGGCAATCTTCCCGTCTGGGTTGATAACAAAGAGGCGAATTGGAGCAGCAACATAATTCCTCTCCACTTCGTCATCGATATTGTCGAGGAGGATTGGATATTTAAGATCAAGACCAATTTGACAGGCATTACCAACATCAGCTCTTTCGTCAGGCGTCTTGGGAGCTTTGTAAAAAATTTCTGCATCGAGATTTTGCAATGTCTGCCAACCATCAGAAGGGTGTGCCTCACGTATATAGATTAGAAAAAATTCGATGTTGTCTTTATTAGCCTCATATATCTCGTTCAGTCGCACGGACTGGTCTCGAAAAGGCGGTCAAGTATAGGAGCCAAAACAAAGGGCGACGGATTTTCCTCTGAGGTCAGATAATTTGACATACTCACCAGTACGCTTCTTACCTATATCGAGACGCTCCAGCCTAAAGTCAGGCGCATTATCGCCAATCTTTGGCACCTGATCCTGACGTGCTTTTTGAGCTGCCATCATTTTATCAAATTCCTCGACGCCAATATCAGATATTTCAAGCCAAACCTCTCGCTTTTCTGGGTAGGTCAAACTCCCCCATTCCAAATTCTGGAATTTTTCAAAACGCGGATCCATGGATTTTTCTCCCCAAATTATTTTATGTTAAGAATATGCCTATTTGATCAGATCAGCAATCGTCTGTATTGTATATTTTTTATAACATAAGCAATGTAGGTATCTTTAATTGGAGTAAAAAATGGCAACAAAATTGGATATCGGTGACGCGTTTCCCGCAATGACCCTAAATCTGGTTGGCGGCGGTAAGGCGGCGTTGCCAAATTTGACTAATGCAAAATATCAATTGATCCTATTCTATCGAGGCCATTGGTGACCATACTGCCGCCGACAGTTAGTCGGTTTTGAAAAAGAAAAGGCTATCCTTGAGGCCGAAGGTGTAAAGGTTATCGCGGCGAGTGTTGATATTGGCGATGAAGCAGCACTTGTGGCTAATGAGGTTTCCTTTCCGGTTGGTCAAGGTGTAACACGTGAAGACGCCCTAAAAATTGATGCTTGGTGGGAAGACCGCCGCAGTATAATCCAGCCTTCCGAATTTTTACTCGGTGAGGATGGTAAGGTTGTCGCCTCAAGTTATTGTGCAGGGCCGCTTGGCAGAATGGATGCCGCCGATGTAATCAAACTAGTACAGCTATTTGAAAGAAGGAAGGCGGAGGCAAATAAGTCTTGAGTCCATTACAGGCCCAAGCCTAGACCAAGGCCTGCAATAGGTTTTAGGAGGTGTTATGGCGCGTGTTTCTTTAGTTGAAGCAGAAAAAGATCCCGAATTTTCGGAATTTGTGGAGAAGTTGAAGGCCGGCCGGCGTGGCAAACTCCTCAACATATACAAGTTGTTGCTGCACAATCCTCCTGCGGCTAGAGGTTGGTTTGACTATCTTAACATGGTTCGCTGGGACTTAGGCCTCGAGGGCCGCCTGAGAGAAATTGTAATCATTCGTATTGCATACCTCAATCATGTCCAATACGTGATTAATCAGCATGTCCCTGAGTTGGCAGAGGCCGAGGGCCTATCAATTTCGGAGTGTGATGCACTTAAGGATAGGGAAAAATTTGATCTTTTTAATGAAAAAGAACGTAGTGTCTTAGGTTACACCGATGCTATGACAAAGGACATACAGGTTCCAGACGCTGTCTATAATAAGATGTCGGTGCATTTTGAGGAGAAAGAAATTATTGCCCTAACGGTCCTAATTGGAACTTATAATATGCATACAAGAATTTTCCAGGCTTTAGATATAGACTTGGAAAAATAAATGGAATTTTCTGGGGGTAGCTTGCAACTTAAAGCCCCTATAACATTATTAGAACTCGTGCCCTCTGGCGCTGCTAAAAATAGGAATGGATTATGGATCAAGCAGTTTCGGATACAATAGATAAGGATTGGATTGCTCGTGCGCAAAGTTTACAAGGAATGATCGCGGATGCAGCAGATACAACGGAGGCCGAAGGTAAAGTCCCAGCAGAAGTTATGGAAGCCTTACATGGCGCTGAACTGTTTAGGATGGCATTACCCCGTTCGATAGGTGGTGGTGAGGCTTCCCCATTGGTGCTCATGCAGGCTGTAGAAGCTATTGCCCAATCCGACGCTAGCACTGCATGGTGTGTTGGCCAGGGCACCGGTTGTACATGGGGCTCAGCTTATGTGTCGCACGAAGTCTGTAAGGATATTTTTGGGTCGCCAGATGCTATTTTAGCTTGGGGGCCACCTGCGAAGGCATCAGCGGTACCAGTTGAAGGAGGGTATCGTGTAACTGGCGAGTGGCGTTTCGGGAGTGGTAGCCGGAATGCTACCTGGCTTGGGGGACATAGTCGCGTCTGCGACGAAAATGGTAACCATTTATCAGATGACAGTGGCAAGCCTCGCATGAGAACGATGTTATTTCCAAAATCTAGTGCCGAAATGATTGATGTTTGGCAAGTGATGGGTCTTAAAGGGACCGGCAGCGATAACTACAAGGTCGTCGATTTATTCATACCCGAAGAATATACCACTTGGCGGGATAGCCCGCCGGATCGAGTGGAGATGGGGCCTCTCTATAATATTCCTTTGTTGACCAGTTACGGAATCATGTTTTCGGGCCTTACTCTTGGGGTTGCCCGCACCATGCTGGAAGATTTTAAAAAATTGGCAGAAACAAAAGTTGGTGGAGGAATGTCGACAGTCCTCAGGGAAAATGCAGTCATTCAGTCGCAAGTTTCTATTAACGAGGCAAAACTCCGGTCAAGCAGGGCTTTTCTGATGGAAATGATTGAAGAATATTGGAATGTCCAATGTTCCGGCGAATCCCCAAGTTACGATGTAAGAGCGAGATTAAGGCTTGCGATAACATATGCCATGAATCAAGCTCAAGAGGTTGCAAATTTTGTATTTCAGGCCTGCGGCACAAACGCAATATTCGAGGTAAATCCCTTTGAGCGCAGGTTCCGGGACATCCACACAGTGTTAGCCCAAGGACAGTCACATATTTCTAACTATGAGCCTGTAGGACAAGTTCTCATGGGCTTGCCGCCTTCTGGTCACCGTGTCTGACGCTGACACTACTCTTGTCGAACATTTTTGGAAAAGTCATAATCTTGGCTGATGGCGCAATCGTATCGAGAATAAATTTTGTTACGATTGTAGGCAGGCGATAATACCTCGCTTAAAAAAGCTAGTTGCACTTGCCACGCTGCCTCTGCCTGTTCGCGACGATAACGCCCCGGCATTGTATCGTTTAGCCATCCATGAGGTGCTCCTGGAAAAATATGAATTGCGTGGCTTTTTCCCTTTCGTTCGAGGCAGTCACGAAATCTTCTAACATCATCTATTGAGATCATGTGATCAGCTTCACCGAACATACCGAGCACAGGGCAGTCAACCTTGGCTATTACGTCGTCAAGCGCTTCCGGGTACAGCTCGTTCGTATCCCATTCACGGTCCTGAGCGGCACCGTACCAGACTAAGGCAGCTGCAATCTTTTGGCGTGCGGCAAAAATTAAAGGGTGCCGACCAGTCTGGCATACACCTTTAACCGCAATACAACTACTGTTAACCTCCGTCATCCCTTCTAGAGCTTTTATTGATGAACCGAGGAGTTCCGCTGCTTCGTCATCCGTAATGTCATACCGCTCTTCACCCGCGTGTAAACCTTCTTGGTTGGGGTGCCGAAAAAAGCAATCGGGTGCAATACATACAAAACCGTCATGAGCAAACCGTACCGCCAAGTCAAGGGTATGCTGGACCAGTCCATAACGCTCGTGAATAAGCACTATTGCCGGAAGCGGATGATTTACTATTGCGGGTTGTGCAATGAAAGCTGGCAGACCACCCTCGCATTTTATTGTCTTTGTTTTAATTTCAGTCATTTAATTGATTTCCTCATTAAGTCCTGTGTCTTGGTTTTATCCAAAGGCGAGAGAAATATATAGTCAAATCGAATATTTGGATTAAAGATTTTGGTCCTTTGCTTATTTCTAAAAAATTCGTTATCAAATAGCTATGGCTACGCAAAACAAAGAACTCCTTGGTCGGCGGTTAACAAGGCTGGAAGACCCACCCTTAATTGCAGGTATAGGTAAATATGCGGCGGATCTAAATTTCCCGAAGCAACTCCATATGCGCATTGTTCGCAGCCCATATGCTCACGCCCGAATTTTATCCATTGAAACAGGCGAAGCACAAAAACTTTCTGGTGTGGTGAAGATTTGGACGAGTGAAGATATTTCAGATTTGCCTCCAATAGATTTTCGTGCTGACAAATCTTCCGAGGAACTAAAGCCTTTCCGACAAAATGTTTTAGCCGACAAAAGGGTGCGTTACGTTGGTGATCCGTTGGTCGCGGTCTTTGCTGAGGATCCTTATACAGCTGAGGATGCGGCAGAGCTCGTTGTAATTAACGCCCAGCCATTAAGAGTTATTACATCTGCTGATGAGGAGCCAGGGGAATTTGACGATGGCTTGAGTTCTGAGGCTGGGCTGCTAACCCATACATATGGCGATATTGATGGTGCTTTTGATAGGGCGGATAAGATTATTGAACTTGATCTTCGGACCGGCCGGCATTCCGGCGTGCCGATGGAGACTCGCGGAGCAATCGGTGTTTATGATCACGAAAAGGATATTCTTAAACTCTATGGGGCAGCAAAAGTGCCCCATCGTAACCGAGATACACTTATGCGGATGCTTAACCGCGATTCAGATAAGATAGAGTTATATGAAGGGCATACTGGTGGGGGGTTTGGTATTCGCGGAGAGTTATATCCAGAGGATGTACTGGTGCTGGTCGGAGCAATGCGTCTCGGTCGGCCAATAAAATGGATAGAGGATCGTCAGGAACATATGATGGCGGCCAATCAGGGTCGCAATCAGCGCCACCTTGTTAAGATTGCCGCAGATAAAGATGGTCTTATCCTCGGTATGAAAGATGAGTTTTACCATGATCAAGGTGGATATATACGAACCCACGGTGCAAATGTACCTAACCGCACAATGTGTATGCTCACCGGCGCCTACAAAGTACCAGCATATAGCGCGCTTTGCCATTTACGCCTGACTAATAAAACGCCCGCTGCGACATATAGAGCTCCCGGAAGATTTGAAAGTACGTTTGTACGTGAGCGATTAATGGACGCACTAGCCGTAAAGCTTGGTATAGACCGCGTGGAAATCCGTCGTCGCAATCTTATTGAAACGGAAGACATGCCTTTTTCTATAAAGTTTGATGAAAAAGGCGTGGAAAATCTTGAAATCGATACGGGGGATTATCCAAAGTTGCTGGATAAATCGTTGAGTTGGCTAAAATGGGATGATTTAGAATCTGAGCTGAGAAAACGCCGTTCTAACGGTGAGATGGTGGGAGCCGGCATAGCAATTTTTGTAGAGGAAAGCGGCAAAGGACCGTCAGACGGTGCTCGGATTTCTGTTGATGACAATGGAAATATTGAAGTTTTGACAGGGGGTGCTTCATTAGGGCAGGGGTTTGAAACGACGATGGCACAAATCTGTGCCAACGCTCTTGGAGCAGATTACAAACGCATAAATGTTGTACATGGGCAAACTAAATTGATACCCTATGGAATTGGCGCTCATGCAGCAAGGGCAACGGTTATGACCGGCAGTGCGGTAAATATTACGGCACTTTCCTTGCGTAATAAGGTATTAAATCTAGCGGCTGAAATGTTACAGTTGCCTGCTGAAAACCTTTATATTGTGGAGGGGGTCATAAGGGTTTCAGATAATCCTACCGGGCCTTCTATTACGCTTGCAGAAGTCGCACGGCGCAATGACGGTAAGTTAGAGGCTGAAGACTTTCATCACACAAAAGAGTCTGCTTTTCCGTACGGGATTCATTTTGCTGTTGTGAAAGTTGATCCCGATACGGGTTTAATTGATGTCTAGCGGTTTATGGTAGCTTATGACGTAGGATGTATGGTCAATGAGATGCTTCTAGAGGGTCAGCTTATTGGCGGTTGTGTACAAGGTATTGGCGGAGCGCTCTACGAAGAATTTGTTTATAACTCCGAAGGAGAGCCTATGGCGGTTACATTCGCAGACTACCTAATTCCTACCCTAGATTGTATTCCTAAAATTGAATGTTTGATTACAGAAGATGCTCCTAGCCCGCATAATTTGTTGGGTCTTAAGGGAGGCGGCGAGGGGGGTATAAACGGTGTTGGGGCAGCAATTGCAGGTGCAATTGACCAAGCTGTTGGTATTCCGGGGGCTATTACCCAGCTTCCTGTCACACCGCAAAGGATGAAAGAAATTCTAAAAAGTATTTAATCAGATTTTTCTTTTTGATTGGTTTAATTTTTGCCCTTTTTTGCTAGGAGACTTAGACAATGGGACAGAAACTAGAATTAACATTGGCGATGGGCGATTATGAAATTGTCCGCGCCCTTAAGGAGGGAACAGTAGAGCCAGATGGAATAAAACTAAATATTCTTACAAAAATGGACTCTACGACATGCCATTGGCGGTTTTTGCGTAACCAAGATTTTGATGTTGCCGAGTGCTCTTGTTCTTCTTATTTGGTGGCTCGTGACCAGGGGATGCCTTTTGATGGTATTCCCGTATTTTTACATCGCCGATTTCGACATGGTTTTATGTTTATTAATACCACAAAAGGGTTCAAAAGCCCCAAAGATCTTATTGGATGTAAAATGGGAGTGAAACAGTTTCAGTCAAGCGCACAATTATGGATGAGAGGTATTTTAGAACATGAATACGGTGTGCCGCACCGTTCAATTGAGTGGTTCTCGGAGCTAGATGAAAGTATCGAATTTGAACCTCCTAAAAATTTAAAATTAACACGATTGCCGAACGACAAATCAGTTGAATCTATGCTTGCAGAGGGAGAACTCGATGCTGTTTTACATCCTGATTTGATCAAGCCGCTTGTGGATAAAGATCCTCGCGTTGGGCGATTGTTTCCGAATTTTAAAGAAGAGGAAATCTCATATTTCACTCGAACACGAATTTTTCCTATCATGCATGTTCTCGGAATAAAAAGAGAAATTGTTGAGAAACATCCTTGGGTACCCTTAAACTTATTTCACGCCTTCAATGAGGCCAAAGATTTGGCAATGAGGCGTATGGTAAACCCTAGAATTGTGCCCTTGGCGTGGTATAGGGAAGCTTGGGAGGAGCAGGAGAGTTTACTGGGCAGTGATCCCTGGCAATATGGTATGACATTGGACAATGAAAATCAGCTCACTAAATTAGTAGGTTACTCCCACGAGCAGGGGATGATTAGGAGAGAAATTTCGCTAGACGAGTTATTTTTGCCTATGTCACAAGGTCGGAAACGAGGNCATGTCTTTCGAGTTTAATAAAACCTGCTGTTTTATGCCTTATGGGGCTGGTTTTCGTGAACAGGTTGGTCCATGATTAGGCATGAAGAGTTTTAAAGACTTAATTAAAAAAAAAGGGGAGATCCGCAGCAATGGATGATGTGCGTTACGAAGCTCCGAAATCATCGGATTTAGCAGTCTCTTTGCTTGCTGAAGCAGGCAGTAACGGAAAAATTTTTGCCGGTGGTACCGATGTAATGGTTCAGGTACACGCAGACCTGATTGAACCCGGTGTCATCGTTGATATCAAAAACATACCTGGTACAAGGGGAATTTCAGAATCTGATGGTTCCTATACCTTTGGCGCCGCAACATCGGGTATGAGCCTTGTCGACGATGCGGGTTTTTCTTCGACTTGGCCGGGAGTTATTGATGGTGTTGCGTTGATAGGTTCCATCCAAGTTAAGGGTCGTGCCAGCGTAGGTGGTAACTTATGCAATGCTTCACCAGCCGCTGATAGCACACCTGCGATGATAGCGGCCGGTGCAATTTGCAACATCGTTGGCCCTGATGGGTCACGTGAGGCACCTGTTGAAGATATCGTCGTAGGACCCGGCAAGACTTCATTGAACCCAGGTGAGATAATAATTTCATTTACGATGCCGAAGCGTCCCCCTCATTCTGGAGATGCCTATCTGCGCCTGACGCCGCGAACAGAAATGGATATTGCAGTTGTAGGAGCGGGAGTAAATATCACCTTAGATGATGATGGTAACTGCATTGCTGCTCGAGTTGCATTGGGGGCGGTAGCGCCCACACCCTTGCTTGTATCTGAGGCTTCAGATGCATTAATAGGAACTAAAGTAGACGATTTAGCGCTTGCCAAAATGGGTGAGGCTTGCAGCGCTGCTTGTAACCCAATATCAGATAAGCGCGGGTCCAAGGAATACAGAATTAAAACAGCGTCTGTAATTGCGCAGCGCGCGGCAAAAATTGCATTAGAACGAGCGAGAGAAAACTGATGGCAAAAAGAAGTCACGTCACAACGACGATAAATGGAGATGAATACGAGTTTCTATGTGAACCTGACCAGTCATTGGTTGACGTTCTCCGGAACGAGTTAGAATTAACCGGGACTAAGGAGGGCTGCTCAACNGGGGACTGTGGTGCTTGCAGCATTACTCTGGACAGAGAATTGGTATGTTCTTGTCTGGTTCTGGGAGTTGAGGCTGATGGTAAAGAAATAGAAACAATAGAGGGTATGGCACCTTCGGCCGAAGAATTACATCCACTACAACGCCATTTTTTAGAAATTAATGGTTTACAATGTGGCATCTGTACGCCTGGTATTCTTGTAGCGGCTAAGGCCCTGCTGGAAAAAAATCCAGACCCGACTGAAACTGAAATTAGGTTCTGGTTGGCTGGCAATCTCTGCCGGTGTACCGGATATGATAAAATCATTCGTTCTGTGCAGTCAGCAGCTGCAGAAATGAGAGGGGACTAATTATGGCTACTATCCTNGAAGAAAGTGGGTTTGACCCAAATGCGGAACTTAAAGTTGTCGGTACTAACCCNGTAAAGCACGATGGTCTTGATAAGGTAACAGGTCGTGCGAAATTTGGTGCAGACGCGTTTCTGCCCGGAATGCTGGTGGGCAAGATCTTACGTAGCCCCCATGCACATGCGTTGATAAAATCAATCGATACTAGTAAGGCAGAGGCCTTACCCGGAGTTAAGTCTGTGGTCACCCGTGATGATTTTCCTGATAAGAAGGAGGGAACGGGTGCCGGGGATATGACCCGAAATATGATGGCCCGTGAAAAGGCCTTATATGATGGGCATCCAGTNGCTGCGGTGGCTGCCACCAGTGAAAGGGTGGCTAGAAAGGCTTTGAAGCTAATTGAAGTAGACTATGAAGTTTTGCCACACGTTATAGACCCCGTGGAGGCAATGGCTCCTGATGCTCCTATTTTGCATGATTATCTAAGGACAAAGGGTGCCGAAAAAGAAGAAGATAAGCCTACAAATGTNACAGANAGAATGGTAACNCAGCTTGGTGATATTGAGGCAGGGTTTGAGGATGCAGACCTTATAGTTGAGCGGAGCTTTGATAGTAAACCCATGCATCAAGGTTATATTGAACCGCAGGCCTGTATTGCAGATTATTCCGAAGACGGGCAAGTTGAAGTTTGGTGTTGCACACAGGCTCCCTTTGTTTACAGAGATCGCTTGTCAGCTATTCTCGATATTGATTGTAATAAAATTAACGTTCAGCAGTCGGAACTCGGCGGAGGGTTCGGGGGCAAAACAGGTTTCTATGGAGAGCCAATTGCTATTTTGCTGTCTAAGAAGGCTTCCCGCGCGGTAAAGATTGTCCTTTCTCGGATTGAGGTTTTTCGCGGGACAGGTCCGGTTTCGGGTACAAATTACACGATTAAGATGGGATGTAAGAAAGATGGTACTATTACNGCAGCCCACGCTGATATGGTCTTTCAGGCGGGACCATTCGCCGGATCAATGTATTTTAATGCGCCGAATGCGATGTTTACGCGCTATGATATAAAAAATGTGGACGTAGTGGCATATGAAGTGCTGTCAAATCGTCAAAAAGTCGCATCTTTCCGAGCTCCCTGCGTGCCTCAAATAGTTTTCGGAGTTGAAGGTGTCATTGATGAAATGGCAAGAAAAATTGAGATGGATCCCATTGATTTCCGTCTTAAGAATGCTGCTGAAGATGGGCATACGACAATCTATGGAGATACTTGGGGTCCTATCGGCTTTATTGAAACTCTCAAAAAAGCCAAAGAATGTGATCATTATAAGTCTCCCGTTAAAGAAGGGGAGGGCCGCGGTATTTCTACAGGCTTTTGGTTTAATAGGGGCGGAGAGACGGCTGCATCCTTGAATTTAGCTCCCGACGGCACGGTTACAATTGCTGTTGGCACCGCTGATGTTGCTGGATCTCGTATCTCCATAAGTATGATGGCGGCAGAAGAGCTCGGAATTCCTGTCGATCAGGTACGTGTTAAAATGGCGGATACCAACTCCCTAGGTTTTAATCGAGTTACTGCTGGTAGTCGTACTACCTTTTCCGTAGGAATGGTAATTGTCGACTCTGCTAGAAAATGTATTTCGGAGTTAAGGCGGCGTGCTTCGGAGATCTGGGATGTGCCCGAAGATGGGGTCGTCTTTGAGGAGGGTATGTGCCGACCGGCTAGTGCCAATGTTGGCGACTTTGAACCTTTATCCATTTCTGATATTTGCAAACAAACAACGATGAGCCATGGAGCAATCTGTGGTCATACTGAAATGAATGTAACCGGTGCTGGTCCTGGTTTTGCAGTAAATATTGTAGATGTCAAAGTGGATGAGACCACAGGACGAACGGATGTGACNCGCTATACGGTTGTTCAAGATGTTGGTAAGGCAATTCATCCGCTTCAAGTTGAAGGCCAAGTTCAAGGTGGAGCCATTCAGGGCGTTGGTTGGGCGCTCAATGAAGAATATATTTATGGTGAGGACGGTCGATTGCAAAACGCTGGTTTTCTTGATTATCGTATGCCAGTAGCTTCAGACGTGCCAATGGTTGAGACGATAATGGTAGAAGTACCTAATCCGGCTCATCCATTTGGACTTCGGGGGGTAGGAGAAGTGCCGGTTGTTCCGACTATGGCCGCNGTAGGCAACGCGGTTGGTGATGCAGTAGGTATCCGCNCAACTTCCTTGCCAATGTCACCGCCTAAAGTCCTTGAGGTTATAGAACAAGCGAAATCCGAGGGTGTTTGCAAGTTATAAATTTATATTTNATAACGTAAGGAAAACGGGGCCTATAAGCCCCGTTTTTTTTATAAGATTTTGCAAACTCTCAGTTAGGAAGTACTTTCCCAAACTTTTTATAAATTCTTTCATCTAAGTCTGCGGAGTTGCGTGCGACTATTGGAAATGAATCTTTTCGACGAAAAGGAATGCAGGCGTCGACAACTACTCGTGAATTACGCGGGTCCTCATGGCTGTAACTCATTGGGTCAAGGTGCGTGCTCCAGCAACCATTTAACACTTCGACGCCATCCTGTGGATCACAACGTGTGCACATTGACCAAATGACATCGTTAAGGTTGGCCGGGTCTATGTCATCGTCAACGACAATAACCCATCGATTAGCATATGCTCCCGCATGACACTGAGAAGCTATCAGGCCGGCTTGCTTTGAGTGCCCGCCATACATTTGTTTAATCGAGACAGTTAACCACATTCTACTTCCTCCTGCCTCATGGGCCCAGACGCCTTTGACCTCCGGAATACCAGCGGCTTCAAGTTGGTTCCAAACTGCTCCACAACGGTATGTTCCCCTGTAGAAAGTATCATCATTTGGCGGAACGGCCGGTATCGCGCCAAGTAAAATTGGATTGTCACGGTGCATGAAGGTTTCAATACGGATAGCTGGTTGGGTGGTAGCACCGCCAGCGTAATATCCAGTCCACTCGCCAAGAGGGCCCTCCTTTATTCGGTCATCTGGGTGGATGAATCCTTCAAATGCGATCTCTGCATTGGCTGGAACCGGTAGACCAGTCTTCGGCAAATTGATAATTTCTACTCCTTCACCCAATAATCCTCCAGCACAGTCATATTCATTTTTTCCGTAAGGCATCTCGAGGCCTGCTACCATAAATAATGCCGGGTGCATGCCAACAACAACAGCAATTGGACACGGCTCTCCACGGTCATGGTATTTGTTCCGTATAATGTCTCCATGTTTTCCTTTTGAAGTCATTAAGGAGGCGGTCTTAGGATCATGCGCTTGTACCCTATAGGCGCCATAATTAATCCACCCTGAGTCGGGGTCTTTCATTACAACCATGCAAGCCGTACCAATAAAGTAACCTCCGTCATGTTCATGCCATTTAGGCGTAGGAATCTTGGTAATATCAATGTTTTTCCCTTCAAAAACATTATCTAGGAGCGGGCCACCATTGACCTCAATTGGTTGATGTGTTGGTTGGTCCTTCATGTATTTTCGCCAGTAATCAACCAAAGCAACTTCGGACTGGTCAACGGGCTCGTCTATAGCCAAGTTGATTCGAGGGACAGATGTGAGGATATTTGCTAGAACCCGATAGCCTTTGGAATAACCGGGAATGTCGTCAAACATTACGGCCGGATTTGTCATCTGCCTCATATATATATCGACAATGGCGCCTATTTCTTCCTCACGGTCTGCACCAGTTACTAGTTGAAGCTGATTATTAGCTTCCAGATCAGAGATCCAGTCCCTTAAATCTTTATTTGCCATCGATTACCTCCTATTTTACGGACCGCAAAATGCGTTATCAGATTCGGTTCTCATCCAAAAGTTTCTTAAGCCTTTGCGGTGAAACCGGAACTTCAGTGACTGCGCCAGGCACGCCAATTGCTGCATCGATAGCAGATGCTATGGCTGCTGCTGCTCCGGTAATTCCAGCCTCCCCTGCGCCCTTAATTCCAAGCGGTGTGCGAATGCTAGGGAAGTCTTCAGTCAGAAGAATTTCAGGATTAGGTGTCTCTTTGAGTGTCGGAATGAGATAGTCAGCAAATGTAACGGCTTGTGGATCCCCGTTCTCTGTATATGTGAATTCCTCTAACAACGCGCCACCAACGCCTTGCGCCAAACCACCTACCAATTGACCTTCAATCATCTTCGGATTAATTGAACGCCCTATGTCGTATGCTATGAAAAATTTTTCAATTTCTACGCCTCCAGTACCGCGATCGACCTTTACGACCGCGATATGATGTCCATAAGGATAAGTTTGGTGGTCGATATGGAACCACTCTTCCCCTTTAAGATATGGCTCTCTGCTGCCCCGTAATTTTGAAGTTGGAGCTAAGGCATCGGCAACTTCCCCAAGAGTAACCGATGGGCCAGCGGGGTTACCGTTGGAGTGGATAACACCATTGGTAATATCTAACAACTCGGGGTCGGTTTGTAGAAGCTCTGCCGCCATATCGAGAGCTTTGGCTCTTACAGCTTGCGCTGTTTTGCTTACGGCGGTACCGGTCAGGACGGTCGCCCGAGATGCATGCGCGCCAACGCCGTAATCAATACGGTTTGTCTGACCATGTACAACCCGAATTCGACGGTAGTCTGTACCGAGGTCTTCGGCACAAATTTGGGCCATTGCTGTTTCAAAGCCCTGTCCAAGAGAAGCACCACCCGTAACTATTTCGACAAAGCCTCCACCATCGACGAAAATTTTAGCGCCATCAGAGGGTCCTAAACCAGATTTTTCGAAAAACATTGAAATGCCAGCACCTACCAACTCTCCTTTCCCGCGTCTTTCAGCGAGATTTTTCTGCAAATCCGTCCATCCTATTTTTTCTAAACCCTGATCAAGGAGGCCGGCGTAATCGCCTGGATCATGTTCTACCGAGTCACCGAGAACATCTAGATCTCTTCCGTAGGGCATTTCTTCAAGCGAAATCAAATTTCGCCGGCGCACCGCAATTGGATCCATTTCCATAGCTACGGCCACAGCATCCATCAAGCGCTCACGCACAAAAGTACTTTCACAGCGACCCGGGGACCGATAGGTGGCAGCCGGAGTTTTATTTGTTAGACAAAAATGGCAAACGGACCTGTATACAGGAAACCTGTAGGGCCCAGGGAGAGTACCAGTGGTCATGTTTGCAACCCTAGTGCCATGGGTCCGTATATAACCTCCTTGGTCGAGGTATAATTCGTCATCTAATCCAATAACTTCACCATCCTCAGCAACTGCTGCACGAATGATATGACGTTGTTGACGTGAGTGGTTAGCAGCCATCAAATGTTCCTGGCGATCTTCTATCCATTTGATAGGGCGACCCAAACGCAGAGCGCCAACACAAACGAGTACATCCTCTGGGTAGAGTTCGCCTCGAATACCAAAACCCCCTCCAGTATGGCCCTCAAATAGATGCAAGCTTGAAGCTGGACGATTTAACATTCGGCATAGAGTGTCGCGATTCCTATGAGGAACCTTTGCGGCTCCGTACATTTCCAAGATATCACGGGCAGCATCATAGCGGCCAATTGCACCGCGGCATTCCATCGGTACCCCCGTGTGTCGACTGACCTTTACGTCTACTTCAACGACTTTGTAGGCGTCTGAAAAAGTGGCTTCTATATCTCCATATCCCTGCTCAACGACTGCAGCTTCAGTTTTTGCTTGACCCTTAAAGTCTTGGGGTGGGTCATCCGCGTTGATAAGAACAGGTAGGGGCTCAATTTCAAGATTAACCAATTCGGCAGCGTCTTCCGCTGTGTATGGGTCTTCAGCAAACACGGCGGCTACCGGATCACCGACATATCGTACAAGTTCCCGCGCGAGCGGGTATTGACGAAATAGAGCGAGGGTAGGATCACTGCCTTCACGGAAGTCAATGGGCGGAATATCTTGGATGTCATCGCTTGTCCAAACAGCAACTACCCCGGGATAAGCTAATGCAGATGCAGTATCAATTGATTTTATTTTACCATGGGCATATGGACTTCGAAAAATGCGCATGTGGAGTTGGTTCGGAAAGTTAATATCACCTACGAAACGACCTTGGCCCTTTACAAGAGGCGGATCTTCAAGCCGAACGACACTATCTCCAAGATGTCCGAGCATTTCATTAGTGTTGCTAGCCATTAGCTTGTTGTTTTCATTTCATCGCGTGCGCTGCGCACTGCTTTTACAATATTTGCATAACCAGTGCATCGACAAAGATTAGAAGATAAAACTTCGTCAAGATCTTCATCACTAATATTTGGTTGGCTCTCCAATATACCTGCCGCAAGCATTAGGAAACCGGGGGTGCAATAACCGCATTGAAGGGCATGATTTTCCATGAATGCCTTTTGCAGAGGGTGAAATTCATCACCTTTTGCAAGCCCTTCAACTGTGCGGATACTTTTTCCATCGGCCTGAATGCCAAACATCAGACAGGAGCGTATCGGGTTATTATCAACTAAAACTGTGCAAGCACCACAAATGCCATGTTCACAGCCAAGGTGGGTTCCAGTTTGTCCACAATGGTCCCGTATCACATCGGCCAAGGTCCAGCGAGGGTCAACTGAAACATTATAATTTTGGCCATTAATGGTAAAGTTTACGTCTCTTTTTTTATTCATACTAATGTCTTCTCCAGCGCCCTGCGGACCAATGTTTCAGTTAAATCTCGACGATATTGAGCTGTTGTTGCATGATCCTCCATGGGATCGATGAATTCGCTGGCGGCCTTTGCTGCCTTCAAGAAAGTTTCACTATTTGGGAGTTGATCTAACAGTGCATCTTCTGCGGCAGAAATTCTCCGTGGTCGATCTTCGGCGCCCCCAATTCCTACATGAGGGTTGATTATCTTACCACTTTCCAACCTATATGTTACTAACGTCATTGAGATAGCAAAATCCCCAGCGCGACGGCTAAACTCTTCAAAGCCATAAACTGTGTCATTACTTAGTAGTGGAATACGCACTTCCCTCAATAATTCGTCTTGCTCTAAAGAGGTGGTCATTATCGTCTCAAAGAATTCAGCAGCAGGTATATGTCTGTCGCCTTTTTTACTCGCTGCAACCATAGTGGCATCGAGGGTTGCTGCAATTAGGCACCATTCGGAAGCAGGGTCGGAATGAGCTATACTGCCGCAAAATGTGCCTCTCTGGCGAATGGGATAGTGCGCAATATTGTGCACAACGTCAGTTAGCAAATTACCCAAGACACCACTACATACCGGCTCGTGAAACTTTGCATGCCGCACCGTGGCACCAATTTGAAGAGAATTATCTTCTTCCTTTAGGGTATTTAAATCATTGATATCGTTAATATCGATAAGATGTGTCGGGCGGGCAAGTCTAAAGGCCATAGTTGGCACTAAGCTCTGACCACCGGCGAGAATTCGCCCATCATTTTGCGCGTGTTCTGACAACAGCTCTATTGCTTCATCTATCGTGGTCGGCGCGTGGTATTCAAATGCAGCAGGTTTCATTGATCAATCATTTTGTAAAATTCATGCTTAATTATAGATCACTAGAAGATATATACATTAAGATAATCATTGGGAAAACTCACCAAGATTTTTATTTCAAATAAATTGAGAAAGTCAAGTTCACTTAATTATATTTGGATAAGGTAAACCTCTCTATCAAGGGGCAACTGGTCCGACAGTTCCTTCAATTTGCACTCTATATCCTGAGCGTACATTTGGCAGATAGTCATTAGTTGCCCGGTGCTGTGCACAGCGGTTATCCCAAAAAGCGATCGAGTTAGGTTCCCAACGAAATCGGTGGCAGAATTCCGGTAAGGCGCAGTGGTCCCATAGGAAGCGAAGAATTCCTTCGCTCTCTGTTGACGAGACCTCATTGATACGTTTCGTAAAGCTCCGATTAACAAATAAAAGTTTTCGTCCACTTTCCGGGTGTTGAACGATTACCGGATGTGTAGCATTCGGAGTGCCTGGACCAAAGGTCGGAACTCCGTCATGCCAGGCAGTCATTCCCTCAAGATAATTTTTCATTCGATCCGATAGTCCGTCGTAAGCCGCATACATACTCGCAAACATAGTATCCCCTCCACCGTTCGGCGGCACGGTGTGATTATACAAGATGCTCCCCAGAGGGGGTAATTCGGCACAGGACTGATCTGTGTGCCAAATATGGCCGGAAACAGTTTTCGAATTTTCATCAAAGTGGAATTTTCTGACACGTGGATCCTCGGTAGTCGCACTATTTGTTTTTTTTCCGACATGAGATCCAATAGGCCCAAAATACTCCGCAAGCCTTACGTGGTCCTCGAAACTTATTTTTTGGTCTCGAAAAAACAGGACACAATGTTCTGTGAAGGCGCGTTTAACTTCAGCAAGCGCCAATTCTGTGAGTGGTTTTGTTAAATCAATATTACCGATCTCCGCACCCACTGTCGGGCTCGCGGGCGTAACAGATATTGTTTTATAGGTAATATTACTGCCTATCCCATCCATATTTATCCAGCCAGTTTAGGAAATATTATCAACCTAATGCTAGCAAATTGCTTGCAGCGGCGGAAGTCTTATACCGAATTTATGGATTATTTTTTATTCATTAAACAATTTTTAAATGAGGTAGTTATATTGCCAAGAAGCGTTACATACATTGCCGGGCCAGGCTTTATAGCTGCACCAAGCGGGTCAATTGAAAGAACTTTTGTGCCGGTACCGCGGGCGACAGCTTTGGAAATTCTTTGATTAAATTGGGGTTCTTGGAATATGCACGCCGCTCCCACACCTTTAAGCTCTTTCCTAATTTTGGAAACTTGTTTGACGCTGGGAGGCACTTCAGGGTTCAGTGTTATAATACCGCCAGCTTTCAATCCAAATCGATTCTCATAATATTGGTAAGCATCATGGAATACAATAAAAGGCCTTTTTTCTAAAGGCTGCAGCTGCGAACTGATATTTTTAGTCAAATTGTTTAGTTGTTTGCGGAGTTGATTGGCGTTTACACCATAAGCTTCAGAATTTTTCGGATCCGCATTCTTTAACTCAGTTTCAATTTTGTGAACAAATTGTATTGCATTTTTGGGATCCAACCAAAGATGTAAGTCCGTGCCTCCATGGTGATGCCCTTCGTGGTCATCGTGGCCTTTATGGCTTTTGTGGTCATCGTGGCCTTTATGGCTTTTGTGGTCATCGTGGCCTTTATGGCTTTTGTGGTCATCG
>PATI01000029.1 GCA_002712335.1 Rhodospirillaceae bacterium
GTCAAACCGAAATTGATGGCCAAAAGTACTCTGAGTCCCGATGCCCGTTCTATCCTCCTTTTTCACGCCCTCCTCTAAAACAAGCCGCATGAGATTAAGATATTGCTTCATTCACCACTTCCAACAAATTCTTTATTTACCGCTATATACTTTAATTTATGCCAGAATCACCCTATATTGAAAGGGCTGGTTGACCAGCTATGGCGATAAACGGCCTGTGAAATAAGCGATGCGGACCCGGGGGCGGTACCCGGCGCCTCCACCAAATTTTTTCCTTAGATTTAAAGGACACCTTGGGGGCGAAATAGGATCGACGCGCGTGTAAAGACTGGTTTTTTGCCCGGCATTGTACCGCCGTTATCGGGCTAATTTACAAATGCCAATGATAATGATTTGGCCCTTGCTGCCTAAATACAGGTAAGCGCGGTCCGGGGGGTACCGGGCAACAGGATCCCCCCACTTAAATTTTTCTACAGACCGATTTTACTTTGGACTTTTCGAACTTGCGGAACAAGAGGTTAATAACTTAAAAATGTTAACATGATGTCAAACGATCAAATTGACTACGCCAAATTATTGGATAACGCCATGAGAAGTGTGCTGCGGCAGGCTTTAGATTGTGCGGTTGACGGTGAGTTTCCAGGGTCACACCATCTTTACATAACTTTTGGGACCCAAAGGCCTGGAGTAAAGATATCTGCAGTATTATTGGCCCAATACCCTCAAGAGATGACCATTGTTCTTGAAAATAAGTTTTGGGATTTAACGACAACTGAAAATGCTTTTTCAGTGACCTTAAGTTTTAATGGAAAATCCCAAAAGCTGTTTATTCCTTTTGACGCGGTTAAGGCATTTGTAGATCCCTCGGTAAATTTTGGCCTGCAGTTTGATAACGACGGTAACTTCACTCCGATCCAAACGGAAAATGAGACCAAAGAAAAAATATCTGATAAAACAGGTTCGATTGAAAACTCCGACATACCTACAGAAACTCAAATTGACGATACTGTAATTGCACTCGATAGTTTTCGAAAAAAATAATATTATAAACTAGGTCCGGGAAAACGTATTAATTAAGGATTTCAACGAGCCCTTCATATGTCGACATTTATGTTTCGCGATTTATTCCAAACAACAGATTCAGAGCCGGATTTTCGAGCTATAACAACGGATTATGTAAAGGTCGAGAAGTTCAATAATACTGAGATCCTTACAATAAATACGGAAGGACTGATTAGACTTGCCCACGAAGCATTTCATGATACAGCGCATTACCTCCGACCTAGCCATCTTGCACAACTCTCTGCAATCCTAAAAGATCAAGATGCATCACCGAACGATCATTATGTTGCTTTAGACCTTCTCAAAAATGCAAATATAGCTGCAGGAGGCGTTTTGCCTATGTGCCAAGATACTGGTACGGCGATTATTATGGGAAAGAAAGGCCAAAAAGTCTGGACCAACGGAGGTGACGAAGCGGCCCTTTCTAATGGTGTATATAAAGCATATACCGAAGGTAACCTTCGTTATTCTCAGGTTGCTCCCCTAACAATGTATGATGAAAAAAATACTGGAAATAATTTACCAGCGCAGATTGAAATTTATGCGACCGACGGTGAGGAATATAAATTTNTATTTATTGCTAAGGGTGGTGGATCGGCCAATAAATCTTTTTTATTTCAACAAACACCATCGATACTAAATCCTAAACGTTTAATCTCATTTTTAGAGGATCAAATAAGACTATTAGGTACGGCTGCTTGTCCTCCTTATCACTTGGCAATAGTTATAGGGGGGATGTCTGCTGAGTTTAATTTAAAAACTACCAAGTTAGCTAGCACACATTATCTCGACGGCTTGCCGGTTCACGGCAATGAATATGGACAAGCTTTTAGAGATACAGAAATGGAAGAAAAAATTCTTTCATTAACTCAAGAAATGGGTATTGGGGCGCAGTTTGGGGGTAAATATTTTTGTCACGATGTTCGAGTGATAAGGCTTCCTCGTCACGGTGCTTCTCTGCCAATTGGTATTGGCGTATCTTGTTCCGCTGACAGGCAAATACTGGGAAAAATTAATAGAAAGGGAATATTTCTTGAGAAACTTGAAACTAATCCAGCTAAATATTTGCCTGAAATAGATGAATCTTCTCTTGGTGGCGAGGTAATCCAAATAAACCTAAACCAACCAATGGATAAAATAAGACAAACACTATCAGAACATCCCATAAAAACACGGCTCTCTATTAACGGGCCTCTTATCGTTGCGCGCGACTTAGCTCACTTAAAGATCTCTGAGCGCCTTGCAGCCGGTGAACCCATGCCGGATTACATGAAAAATCATCCCATATATTACGCAGGTCCGGCCAAAACACCTGCGGGTTTTACCTCTGGTTCTTTTGGCCCGACGACTGCTGGAAGGATGGATTCTTATGTTGCAGATTTTCAGGCTAAAGGTGGAAGCCACATCATGTTGGCTAAAGGCAACAGATCAAAANAAGTAACAGAAGCATGTCAGCAATATGGTNGTTTTTATTTAGGATCAATAGGTGGCCCAGCTGCACGTTTAGCTCAAGACTGCATAAAAAAAGTTGAATGCATTGAATATGAAGAACTAGGGATGGAAGCAATTTGGCGAATTGAGGTAGAAAATTTTCCAGCTTTTATAGTAGTCGACGATAAAGGGAACGACTTCTTTACNAGTGATGACTAAANCGAANATATTTGTCACTTGCAGAGTAAAACTGGTATNTNTGTTGACGTGATAATGTGCCGGGTGCGACCTCCCAAAATCATTTGGCGTACGCGGCTTCTTGCGTAAGCACCCTTAATCAGAAAGTCTGCACGCACCTCTGACGCATATTTTAGATAGGCTGCCCCGATTTCCTGTTCATTGACATCAAATTTTTTAATCGTTGTATCAATCCCCGACCATTTGAGTCTTAAAGCACCCTCTTCCGGCGGAATAGCCGGCGGTTCGACAGGGTCAGCCGAAAGCAAGGTTACTTTTTTCGCCTTCTCTAAAATGGGAATTGCAGCACTTAATGCATGGGCAGCTTCAGAGCTACTCTCCCAAGCCACAGCNACATGTTCGCCTGTTTGGGCTGGTAATATTGGTGGCACCACGACGGTAGGTCTTCCAGTATCCAATAAGGCCGCCTCGAGTGTAATTGGAGATGGGAATGCGGAATCTCTCATCGGTCTTCCTACAAAAATTAAATCGAATAACCTTCCCCTTATCGCAATAATTTCATCCTCCCGACCGATTTCCTCTCTCCATGACATCGTCGCCCCTGTCTCCCCATCGGGTTCAGCCAATATTGGAATCCCACTTGATTTACTAAATTCATCAAATAGGTTTTTTGCATCTTGTGCTCGTTCGGCTCCTTCTTTCTCAGTAACTTCCATGATCTCTTCTATCATGGAACCGTCCATGCCTTCACCGGTATATGGTACCAAGCCTCGTGGATCCGCTCTAACGTGCAAAACTTCAATATGTGATCCAAAATTTTTTGCTATTCGGCCAACCGATTCTAGCAGCTGCTGACCAGTTTTAGCGCTGCTGACACAAGCTAGGATGGTCTTAATCATAGCTCCTCCCCCACATCATCAAGATGTTAAGCTGATCTACCAAAAAACTCGTTCGAATAATAGACTTCATAGTTTTTCGGTTTTTTCAAGACATTTTTCAGGCTAATTGCTAGGGAAANAAATTACGTTGGTCCCACTTATTATCATTAAANGTATACAAAACTCTGCTGTGAAGGCGGAATGCTCGATCTTCCCAGAACTCAATCCTCTTTGGTATGACACAATAGCCCGACCAGTAAGTTGGACGAGGAATTTTAGAAATTCCAAATTTTGCTGTAAACTTTGCAACGTTTTTTTCTAATTCAAATTGGCTTTTCATTGGTCTGGACTGTTCGGAAGCCCAAGCACCAATTTGAGCACCTCTTGGGCGCGAAGCAAAATAAGCATCTGCATCTTCTTCGCTCACTGGCTCTACAGCACCTGATATTCTTACNTGNCGTTTAAGGGATTTCCAATGAAAAACGAGTGCGGCTGAGGGATTAGTAGATAATTCCAGCCCCTTTTGGCTTTCGAGGTTAGTGTAGAATATAAAACCCTTATTAGTNGCACTTTTTAGCAACACCATCCTTGCTGAAGGACACCCATTTTCGTCGGCTGTCGCTAAGGTCATTGCTTCAGCAAGGGCGGCTTCGGTGCGCTTTGCTTCCTCAAACCACCGCGTAAATTTTTCTAATGGATTTTTTTCGTTCACATTGTCCATAACTTTTATCTTTCGCATGGTTTTTAGTAATTTTTCNACTTACTATTAAATATCATTTTATATATTCTAGATCCAAGTTTAGTTAATAAATAATGTAAACCCAAATCAGAATATTTGTTTAAATTCTTGCCATTTTTTTAACAAAAATATGGTTCAATTTATTAAAACTAAATATTTAGGAGTAAATAATGGTAAAAAAATTTGTGAGTTTAGTTCTGATTAGCTCCTTGAGCCTAGGTTTGCTTGCCTGCGTCGGAAATAACCAAAAAGAACAAGGTGGAGCGGTTATTGGAGGAGTTATCGGGGGCATCTTAGGAAATAAAGTTGGCAAAGGAAAAGGTCGAGTAGTAGCTACGGCCGCTGGAGCAGCAGTTGGGGCTTTACTAGGAAGTCATATTGGTAAGAAGCTTGATAAATATGACCGTATTTATGCGTCCAGAGCGCAACAGGCAGCCCTTGAGACTAATAGGGTAGGACAACCTTCAACTTGGTCTAACCCTGACAGTGGTAATTCTGGTGTTGTTATACCAACGCGTACCATTATTCAGAAGCGAAGTGGACAACCTTGTAGAGAGTATCAGCATACTGTAACCATTGGAGGAAAAACTGAAAGAGCATATGGACGCGCATGCAGAGAAGCCGATGGAAGCTGGAAAATTATAAATTAATTTTTATCTTATTGATAGAAGTTGTATTATCTTTGATCTACCCGCTTTCTCCCGAGAAAACTCTCGTATAATGTTCCAACCGATGTTTTGAATAAGGAGTTAATAAAACAAATGAGCGAACCAGAACCCCTCATGAAGGGGAAAAAAGGTCTCGTTATGGGCGTTGCTAATGATCGTTCGATCGCTTGGGGAATAACCAAAACGATTGTAGATCATGGAGCGGAGATCGCTTTTACTTTTCAAAATGAAGTTTTAGAAAAACGTGTTCGGCCATTAGCGGAAAATTTAGGAAGCGAGCTGGTTTTGGAATGCGATGTTTCTAAAGATAAAAGTATTCAGACCGTCATTGATAATATCAAGGGTGCTTGGGGAACCATTGATTTCATCATCCATGCCATAGCATTTTCTGATAAAGCTGAGCTGACCGGACATTATATTGACACCTCCGCACAAAATTTCGCGCAGACCATGGCGATTTCTTGTTACTCTTTTACATCCCTTTGCCGAGCAGCCCAGCCCATTATGAATGAGGGCGGTAGTATAATTACTTTGACTTATGCTGGCTCGGAAAGAGTTGTTCCCCACTATAATGTTATGGGTGTCGCTAAAGCAGCGCTTGAATGTAGTGTAAAATATCTTGCCGTGGATCTAGGAAAAAATGACATTCGTGTGAATGCCATTTCCGCCGGACCAATTCGAACGCTAGCCGCATCAGGAATTGGTGATTTTCGATATATACTTAAGTGGAACGAGTTAAATGCGCCCCTCAAACGCAATGTAACTATCGATGATGTTGGTGGAGCAGGTCTCTATCTTTTATCGGACCTTTCAAAGGGTGTTACCGGAGAAACTCATCATGTTGATTGTGGCTACAATGTGATTGGCATGAAAGCGGTTGATTCACCGGATATCCAAGTTGTAACAGGGGAATAAAAAAACGTGATCCACCAAATCGAGAAGGTTTAAATGTCCGATAATTCTTTTGGCACACTTTTTCGCGTCACCACCTGGGGAGAGAGCCATGGTCCTTCTATCGGGTGCGTCGTGGACGGAACTCCTCCGGGTATAGCTTTAAAGGAGGCAGATATTCAGTCATGGCTAGACAAACGAAGGCCGGGGACCTCACGATTTGTTACTCAGAGGAAGGAGCCAGACAAAGTAAAAATCTTGTCGGGTATATTTGAAGGCAAAACCACTGGAACACCCATTAGTTTATTAATAGAGAATCAAGACGCAAGAAGTAAGGACTATAAAGCAATAAAAGATAAATTTCGACCAGGTCATGCGGATTTTACTTATTGGAAAAAATACGGTTTTCGTGATTTTCGTGGTGGTGGCAGACCTAGTGCACGTGAGACTGCAATGCGGGTAGCCGCAGGCGGAATTGCGAGAAAAGTTTTGGGCAGATCCGTTAAAATTCGGGGCGCCATGATCCAGTTAGGAACAGAAAAGATCGACCGAGGGCGGTGGAGCTGGAATCAGTGCGAAAAAAACCCGTTTTGGTGTCCGGATGCAAAGGCTGCTTCAAAATGGGAAAAATACCTAGACGAGGTGCGCAAGTCGGGGTCCTCCGTCGGAGCAATTATTGAAATTGTAGCTTCTGGTGTACCAGCAGGATTAGGGGCACCTATCTACGGAAAATTAGATGCAGACCTAGCTCAAGCAATGATGGGCATCAATGCAGTAAAGGGGGTTGAGATAGGTTCTGGCTTTGAGTCTGCCTGCTTAACAGGTGAAGAAAATGCAGATCAAATCAGAATGGAAAAACGTAAGGTAAAATTTCAATCAAACAACGCGGGGGGTATTCTTGGAGGGATTTCAACGGGTCAAGATTTGATAATTCGTTTCGTTGTAAAACCGACAAGCTCGATTTTAACTCCAAGGAAAACAATAAATAAACAAAAGCGTAACACAACAATCATGACTAAAGGTCGGCATGATCCTTGTGTCGGCATTCGTGCGGTACCTGTGGGTGAAGCGATGATGGCTTGTATTTTAGCAGACCATCAACTTCGTCATCGCGGGCAATGCGGTTAGGTATTAATTCTTTTAAGAACAGCGACCAGTTCAACATGGGGTGACCACAAAAATTGGTCAACCGGCACTAATTCCTCGAGGATATATCCAAACTCAATCAGTTTTGCTGCGTCTTGCGCAAAGCTTGAGGGGTTGCAAGAAACATATACAACGACCGGTGCATTACTCGCAGCGAGATGATTTATTTGTGTTCCTGCACCACTCCGTGGGGGGTTTAAAATAACGGCATCTACATTAGAAAAATCGTCGGCAATTAACGGACGGCGATAAAGATCGCGAGTATTCGCGGTAATCTTATTCTCCAATCCATAAGCCCTCGCAGCTTGCAAGAGGCTCCCAATGTGTTCTTCCTCAATATCAAATGCTGAAACCTGTAACCCATGGCCGGCAAGCGGAAGAGTGAAAGCCCCGCATCCAGAAAAGAGCTCAATTAATTTAGTTGCCCCGCTAACAGCATGCATCACATGTTTGCGCAAAATTTCTTCACCCAACGCTGTGGGCTGGACAAAAGCATCTGGGGGAATTTGTACTAAATATTTATCATATTTCACTTTTACAGGTCGACGTTGAATTAAGGGCTCAGCCTTATTTGAAGATTTATCTTTAATTTTCCGCCAACAAATTCGAGCAATATCGTGTTCAATCGCAAAATCAGAAATAGCCTCTCGAAAAGATAGATTTGGCTCCTCAGAGGTCAATATGGTAATATCAAGTTCAGTGTCACCCAAAATTACAGCTATTTCGGCCCTATCTCTTACCTTTAAAAATCTGTTGAGTAATGCTCTGATTTTTGGGACCAGCATCCATATTTTATCCACCACTACCGGACAACTCCTTAGATCCACAATTTGGTTGCTCCCAAATTTCTTAAAACCAACCATGGTCCCTGACGTCAATCTTCGTGCCGAAAAGCGCACACGCCGCCGTTTACTTGAATGCCCTGATATTAAAGGTTTAACGCATCCGCTTTCTATTTTCTGTCTTCTCAAATTTTCAATAATAATTTTGCGTTTCCACGAGTTGTATTTGGCATCCTTTAATTGCTGCACCGCGCATCCACCACAAATAGTAAAATGATCGCAAGCTGGCGTTTTGCGATCCGAATTTTTAATTAAAACTGACTGAATTTCCCCGCGGCAAGACCCATTCTCAAATTCACCAATTCGAACCCGAACTAATTCACCCGGTACAGAAAAAGGAACAAATACTTTGCACCCATTGATTAGCGCTACGCCATCACCTTTAGATCCTAACGCCAATATATTTACATCAATTTCGGTCACAATTTTTGGTTCGCACATATTAAAAATTCAATATTACCTTTTGGTCCTTCAATAGGACTTTGTTCAACCCCTAGCACTTTCCAGCCCATTTCTTTGGATAACCAGTGGCTAATTGAGCAACATACTTCCCTATGTAATTCGGGATCACGAACAACCCCTCCTTTTCCTACTCGTCCTTTTCCGACTTCAAACTGGGGTTTTATGAGAGCAATAAGCTCGGCATTCGGCGCGGCTAGACGGAGTGTTGCAGGTAAAACTTTTTTTAACCCTATAAAACTCGCGTCACAAACAATAATCGACGGTATGTCGGGGATCTCAGCTTCACTTATATAACGTGCATTTTGGCCTTCCATCACGACCACTCTATCGTCATTTCTAAGGCGCCAATCTAGCTGTCCCTTCCCTACATCTATTGCATAAATTTTCTTAGCGCCATTGACTAATAAAACGTCAGTAAAACCCCCTGTAGAGGACCCTATATCTATACAAATTTTGTCTTTTATAGAAACGGAAAAACACTTAAGCCCATGTTCCAGCTTGACACCACCACGTGAAACCCAAGGATGAGATTTTCGTTTAATTGCTAGGTTAATTTCATCTGAAATTTGTTGACCAGGTTTGTTTAGCCTAATGTTATCAGCATAAACTATCCCAGCCATAATCAGCGCTTGGGCTTTTGAACGGTTCTCCACAAGCCCTCTAGCGACCAATAATTTATCAACGCGCTCTTTTTTTGCCACTGAATTGCACTGTTATACAATTGAGGTCATCTTAGTCCCATACTTTCCGAGGGCCTTTAAAACATTGTCAACGATATGTTCTGCGCTTAAGCCAGCAATTTTATATTGCTGCTGCTGAGTATCATGATCAATATAGAAATCAGGTAAATACATAGGCCTAAATTTCAAGCCAGATTCTAGCAAACCATTAAAAGCTAAAAAGTGAGTAATCTGACTTGCAAATCCTCCTATTGTTCCCTCTTCAATTGTAACAAGGACCTCATGATCCATCGCAAGACGACGCACCAAATCCTCGTCAACGGGTTTCGCAAATCGTGCATCAGCTACTGTCGTTGACAACCCAATTTCATCCAAGCTTTCGGCTGCTTTATGACAATCGGCGAGGCGGGTACCATAAGATAATAATGCTACAGTATTTCCTTCTTTGGTGATTCTTCCTTTTCCAATTTCAAGAACTTCGGCTTTTTGAGGCATTTCAACTCCCACGCCATTTCCTCTCGGATATCTTAAGCCTGAGGGTCTATCATCAATCGCAACCTGGGTTTTTACCATGTGCACTAACTCTGCCTCATCAGCAGCCGCCATTAAAATCATTCCCGGAAGACAACCTAAATAGGTTATGTCAAAAGAACCCTGATGAGTTACACCATCGGCGCCCACCATCCCCGCCCGATCGATAGCAAATCGGACGGGCAAACCCTGAATAGAAACGTCATGAACAACAGAGTCATAAGCACGCTGTAAAAATGTGGAATAAATAGCAGCAAAAGGCTTGTAGCCTTCAGCCGCAAGCCCTGCAGCAAAGGTAACCGCATGCTGCTCGGCTATCCCGACATCAAAACATCGTTCTGGAAAAGTTTTCGCAAATATATCAAGACCAGTGCCTGAAGGCATTGCCCCCGTAATAGCTATAATTTTGTTGTCTGTCTGCGCCTCAGCGCTTAGAGCCTCGGCAAAAACTTTGGTATATGAAGGTGGACCCTGAGGTGCTTTAACTAAAGCCCCTGTAGCGGCATCAAACTTTCCGACACCATGATACTTATCTGCCGCAGACTCAGCGGGCGGGTAGCCGCCCCCCTTTTTTGTGACCACATGAACGAGTACGGGGCCGGATTCATTGGAATCTCTTACATTCTTCAATACTGGCAGCAAGTGCTCTAGATTGTGACCGTCCACTGGACCAATATAATAAAAGCCAAGTTCCTCGAACATGGTACCTCCCGTTACTAATCCACGGGCATATTCTTCAGATTTGGCTGCAGCTTGTTCCAAACGTTTGGGAAACTTCTTGGCTAGATCTCTCATTAAGTGACGCAGGGAACGGTAGTAGCGTGATGAAATCAACCGTGAAAGATAGGCACTCATTGCCCCAACAGGTGGAGCAATAGACATGTCATTATCATTGAGAATTACAATTAAACGTCTATTCATAGAACCGGCGTTATTCATGGCTTCATAAGCCATGCCGGCGGTCATAGACCCATCCCCAATCACCGCAATCGAGTTGTTTTCTATACCCTTAAATCCGCTAGCCACTGAGAGTCCGAGTGCCGCAGATATAGAGGTAGCGGCATGCGCTGCACCGAATGGGTCATATTCGCTCTCTGTGCGTTTTGTAAAGCCTGAAAGTCCTCCGCCTTGACGAAGGGTGCGAATTTTATTTCGCCGACCAGTAATAATTTTATGCGGATAAGCTTGATGACCGACATCCCAAACCAAATGGTCTTTTGGCGTATTGAAAACATAGTGCAGGGCAACAGTGAGCTCGACTACACCTAAACCCGCCCCCAAATGGCCGCCAGTTGATGAAACTACATTAATAGTTTCTGCCCTGAGCTCATCGGCAAGCTGTCTCAGATCGCTTTCTTTTAACTTTCTGAGATCTGCAGGAAACTTAACTTCGTCCAGCAACGGCGTTTTTAGCATTTTACTCAATAAAACCTCCTATGCGCGCCTCTCAACAATAAAATCTGCGATAGCCTTGAGGTTTGCCGCTTTATCACCAAACATGTCAAGTTGCCCTATAGCCTTATCGATCAAAAATTGAGCACGCTTTTGTGCTTGCGAAATACCGAGCAAAGATACAAAAGTTGCTTTACCAGCTTCACAATCTTTGTTGATAGTCTTTCCCGTTGCTTCCTCAGTACCGAGTACGTCCAGTAGATCATCAGCAATTTGAAATGCTAAACCAATATCTTGGGCATATTTTATTAATGCCCCTTTTTCTTCCTCGGAGGCCTTACCTAGAATTGCTCCAGCTTCACAAGAAAAACTAATTAGTGCTCCAGTTTTTAGCCTTTGCATTCGCGAAATAGTCTCAAAATCAACATCACAATTTTCGGATTCTAAGTCAATCATTTGACCTCCCACCATGCCTCTACCACCTGAGGCAATTGCTAGTCCTCTAACTAATGCTACCCTAACATTAGGGTCAGGATGAGTTTTTGGATCACTGAGAATCTCAAAAGCAAGAACCTGCAACGCATCACCTGCTAGAATCGCTGTCGCTTCATCAAAAGCAATGTGACAAGATGGTCTGCCACGGCGAAGAGAATCATTATCCATTGCAGGAAGATCATCATGTACAAGAGAATAACAGTGTATAAGCTCTATGGCAGTGCCCACTCTAAGCGCATATTGCTCTGATGCCTCAAATAATTTGGCACTTTGTAGTGTAAGAAAAGGCCTTAGCCTCTTTCCTCCTTTAAGCGAAGCATAACCCATTGCGCTATAAAGCTTCCCCTCACAGCTTTTCTGTGAGGACAATAAATTTTTTAGAAATTCCTCCACCACAGCTGCCCATTCAGCCATCGCCTCTGTTAGAGCTTTAGAAGCCCGCTGATTATTCAAGGTCTATTGGCTCCAGCTCTATAGGTCCATTAGAACCGAGCTTAATTTTATCTACACGGGTTTTAGCTTCTTTTAGCTTTTTTTCGCAATGCTCCTTGAGAGCGGCACCCCGTTCATAAGCACTAATGGCGTCTTCTAGGTCACTTTTTCCTTGTTCAAGTTTCCGAACAATGTCTTCAAGTTCAGCCAAGGCCCCTTCGAACGAAAGGGAAGCAATTTTGACTGGTTTTTCACTAGATGCCATATCGTTTAACCCTAATGTGATAAAAAATATTTTCTAAATTATTTAGATATAACTATTTATCTCTCTATTATATAGTTAATTAGCCTCATTTATTTTATGATAATGTGAAGTTCACATTGCTTTCACCAACTCCGTTAAGTGAGCAGTCACACAATTAGGAAGGGCTGTCAAATCATAGCCACCTTCCAGTGATGATATTATCTTTGCATCACAATGTTCCCCCGCAATATCGACCAGTTTACTGGTAATCCAGCCAAAATCTTCTTCCTCTAAATGGAGGTTGGCAAGAGGATCTCTGCTGTGAGCATCAAATCCAGCCGACAAAAAAATAAGCTGAGGTTGAAATTTCTCCAACGCTGGTAAGATGGCACCCTCGATCTTACGTCTAAAATCTTGAGAACCCGTACCCTCCGCCAATGGGACGTTGCAAATGTTACCAACACCAGTCTCATTAGCAGAGCCGGTCCCTGGATAAAATGGATATTGATGAGATGAGGCAAAAAATACATTTTCATCCGACCAAAATGCGGATTGGGTTCCATTTCCGTGATGAACATCAAAATCAACTATCGCAACTCGTTCAAGGTTATGCACGATACGAGCATGTTGGACACCAACAGCAATATTGTTAAAAATACAAAACCCCATTCCACGATTCGGTTCAGCATGATGACCTGGAGGACGCATTGCACAAAATGCAGAATTAGACTCACCACCCATTATTGCATCAATGGCGGCTACTACTGCGCCACAAGCTCTCATGGCAGCCTCTCCAGACCCCGGACAAAGCGCTGTATCTGGATCAATTTGATGGAAACCTTCTTTTGGCACTAGGTCAATAATTTGTTCCACATAGATTTGACTGTGAATTCTAGATATTTGCTCAATGGTAGCCAGTGGCGCCTCTCTTTTATCAAGATCCTTGAAACGATCAGCTTCTAATGCCCGTGTTACCGCCTTGATACGATTTGGACATTCTGGATGTCCATGTCCCATATCATGATTTTCCGCGCTTTTATGGCTAAAAATTAAAGTGGTCATTTTTTATCTCGTTTACGTATCAGTTAGTTAATAATAGCTTCATTTTTTACTCAAGCATACGGTGGTAAAATAATTTGGCAGGAAGATGCGTTTTTTAAATGATGATATTTTAGCCGTAGACAGTTTCTGCTTTTCTATGTTTATAGACAAAGATTATACTTTCTTTAATTTTAATTCAGGGTTTGTGCCCAAATGAAAACCTGGAAAAATAAATCATATTGTCGTTTTTCAATGACTAAGCTGCTTGTAACCATGTTTTATTTCAGTGGGGCTTTTATAATTGTCACACTGCTCTTTATGCCAATATTATTATCTTCTGTTAAGGCTCAAAAACTGGACCAAGAGGCTGTCAGCAAACGTGATTCTATTAAAAATAAATCAGATATATCCCGAAATAGGAAAATAAAATTTAATAAGGGGAAACGAGGTAAACGAGGCAGAAGGGGCCCTGCCAAAGTCATAGTAGATCAAGTCACTGAAGGAACCGCCGTTGAGACCGTTCAGGTATATGGTAGAGTTATAGCACAACAGAAGGGTATAATAGCGGCACGAACTAGAGGTGCCATAGAAGCGGTAAAGGTTCGTGTTGGCGATAGAGTAAAAAAGGGCGATATAATAGTTAAATTGATCTCTAGCGCCTTAATAGCCGAACGGGATCTAAAATCTGCTGAACTAAAGGAATTTACTGCAAAAATCCGAACTGTCGGCGTGCAGCTTGCTTTAGCTAAACAAGAACTTAAAAGGCTCCAGAGACTAAGAAAGTCTTCTGCTTTCTCTCTGGCCCGATACCAAGATAAACTTCGTGATGTTGAACGCTCTCAAAGCGCCCTAATTGAAGCTAAGGCTAAACGTGAACAAGCAAAAGCCCGCTTACGTTTAGCAAATATTAATCTTACGAATGCTAAAATTTTTGCTCCTTTTAATGGAGTTATTATCAGTCGAGCTGTTGAGGTTGGAGATTATGTAAACCTTGGGGCGCCGGTTGTGACAATCCTCAACGAAAATTCTTTTGAAGTTGAAGCCGAAGTGCCAGCAAATCGTTTGGGGGGGCTCAACAATGGCAAGGTTATTGATGTAAAGCCCGAATTCGGGCGATCTTTCAAAGCATCTGTTCGGGCGATCGTACCCCAAGAAAACGCTCTTTCAAGAACACGTATTGTTCGTTTCTTACCCGACTTTATCAAGCCAAACCTGACCATAGCATCAAACCAAAGTGTTGTCCTTTACATACCTTCAGGTGCCTCTAAGAAAGCCTTAACAGTGCATAAAGATGCCATTACACAGCGTAGAGGCAAGCGGGTCGTATTCGTCGCCAAGGAGACAAGGGGCGGCTTACGAGCAGAAATGCGACCAGTTAAATTAGGGGAAGCGTTTGGTCTACGTTTTGAAGTTTTGAAAGGTCTAAGGTCAGGCGAACAAGTGGTAATTCGAGGTAATGAAAGATTACGGCCACGTCAAAAAATAAAAATAAACAGGCCGGGTGAGCGTCGGAAACTAGGAAAATGGCGAGGCAAACGCTCTGAAGCAAAAAAAAGTCGCGGGGAAAGACAGAAAAGAAAGAAAAACAGCAAACCCGGAGAGTATGGGAACAATCATCGCGCTACAAAAAAGGAATCCAGAGACGGGATTTAGTGTATGAAATTCATTGAACTAGCAGTTAAAAGACCGGTCGCTGTACTCTCGGTTGTTTTAATGGTTGTCCTTATGGGCTTTTTAGCCTTGAAGGTAATACCAATACAATTAACACCAGATGTCCGTAAGCCTCTTCTTATAATTCAGACCAAATGGCCTGGCGCCTCTCCAGCTGAAGTAGAAAAAGAAATAGTAATTCCCCAAGAAGAGCGCTTGAAAGGTCTTGAGGGCTTAGAAAGAATGGAGTCGCGCTCCCGTCGGGGGCGGTCACAAATTACCCTTGAGTTCAACGTTAATACAGACCGTAACCAATCCATCTTACTAGTTAACAATCGACTGCAACAAGTCACCGGCCTTCCAGAGGAAGCAGACGAGCCAGTTCTGAAAACACGGGATACGGACGACAATCCTATAGCTTGGTTTACCGTCGAAACTCGTCCGGGGAACAGTCGACCCATCAGATCTTATGGGGACTTTGTAGATGACATTGTACGAGATCGGCTAGAACGGGTTAATGGTGTTGCATTAGTAAATGTTTATGGAGGAAATGAATCGGAAATCAGAGTGATTGTGGACCCAAAACGTCTCGCTCATTTTCGCATGACAATAACCGAATTAAATAATGCACTGCGGGGAACCAATATCAACTTATCTGCCGGGGAGGTAGATGAAGGTAAACGTCAATATACCGTCCGAACACAAAGCGAACTCAATACCGTTAAACGAGTTAAAGAAGTTGTGCTCCGTGCTCAAATTGACCCTGCCACCGGTCGTATATTTCGCGTTAGGGTCGGCGATGTAGCGAGCGTAGAATTCGGACACAAGAAAAGGAACGCGCGAATTAGAAATCGCGGCAAAAATGCTATCGTCGTCAATACTATTCGCGATACTGGGGCCAACGTAATTGAAACAATGAAAGGTATTAGGAAAGTTGTTGAAGAACTCAACCGTGAAATAATGCCTGAAGCTGGCTTAATTATAAATCAGGTTAGAGATGACACAGTGTACATAAACTACGCCATCAATCTCGTTACACAAAATATTTGGTTGGGTGGATCACTAGCAGCAATCATTCTCTTTCTATTTTTGCGTTCCTTCGGTGCCACCGCTGTTGTAACTTTGGCCATACCAGTATCAGTAATAGGTTCATTTGTAGCTCTAGCAGCTTTAGGACGTTCAATAAATGTCATTTCACTCGCCGGAATTGCCTTTGCAGTAGGCATGGTTGTTGATGCTGCAATTGTTGTACTCGAGAATATTTACCGACATCGAGAACGAGGAGAATCAAAGCTAGACGGGGCGCTTAAAGGTGCGGGCGAAGTTTGGGGAGCAATTATGGCTTCTGCTCTCACTACAGTGGTTGTGTTTGCCCCCATTTTGGTAATGAACCTAGTGGTTGGCCAGTTATTCAGAGATATTGCTGTAGCCTTATCTGTCGCGGTGCTCTTATCTCTGATAGTCTCCATTACTGTAGTACCAGCCCTCGCTAACAAATTCTTGGGAGACAATACACGAAACCTGATTAACAAGAGACGTATTCCAATACTTGACAGTTTCGCATCTGGTTTTTCTGTTTTAATTTTTAATTTTACAAAAATAGTTATCCAGAATCGAGCTCTAGGAGCGCTTGTTATAATCTGTATATGCGGATTTGCGGGGCTTGGTACTTGGGCATTCTTACCAAAGCTAAGTTACTTACCCAGCGGTAATCAGAACTTTATTTTGGCTATTGCTAACCCACCGCCTGGTTACAATTTGAAAACCCTGAATGATATGGCAACTAAGACTGAGAATATGACACGTCGTTATTGGGCAAAATTAGGTGAGAAACCAAAACGATGTGCCCCATGGTATAAAAGAGTGGAAATTTTCCCGCCAAAAATAAAAGAATGTGACATCGGTGATGTTCGTATGGAACGATTCTGGTTCGTTACTAGGTCCACTTCGACGTTTATGGGGACTTCGGCTACCGATCCTGCGAGAGCAAAAGAGCTTATACCAATTATGCGCCGCGCCGTTTTTAGTGAACCAGGAACTTTTGGTTTTGCCAAACAAAGAGCCCTATTTGGAAGAGGTTTTGGTGGTTCAGAAATCATAGATCTAGATATTACAGGTCCAGACCTTGAAACGTTGCTTTCACTTGCCCGAGAAGGTGTTCAAATACTGAGACGAGAATTCCCTGCCGCAAGGATAAGGCCTAAGCCTGGGCTAGAACTCGGGGCACCTGAGGTTCGACTTATCCCAAACCTTCTCAGACTCGCCGATGTTGGCCTAACAGCCCGGGACCTGGGATTATCTGTTGACGTCTTTAATGACGGCTTGCGTGTGACAGAAGTTACGAGAGGTAGCAAGCGCATTGATCTCACCCTAAGGGGGTTAACAGATAAAATTACTTCAACTCAAGGCATAGGAAATTTGCCTGTGGTAACACGGACTGGTCAAATTCTTCCGGCCTCCTCACTAGCGAAATTAGATGTAACCGAAGGGCCTACTCAGATTCGACATTTAGAGAGAATTAGGACCGTTACCTTGCAGATACGCCCACCCGAAAACATAGCCTTAGAAGCTGCAATTCAGAGAGTGAGGGACAAAGTTATTTTACCAATGGTCAAACAAGGTCTGCCTTCGGGTGTTCGTCTGACTATGTCTGGAACTGCTGACGAGTTAAATAAAACTTGGAATGCAATGTTATGGAACCTTTTAATAGCTGTTGCCGTAGTTTATTTGGTATTGGCAATCTTATTTGAGAGTTTTGTCTTTCCAATATTGATTATGTTTTCTGTTCCCCTAGCGACAGCAGGAGGTGTAGCGGGTCTTTCCATCCTTAATATTTATACTTTTCAGGCCCTAGATATGCTTACGCTTCTTGGCTTTGTTATTTTAGTCGGTACAGTTGTCAATAATGCAATCTTACTAGTACATCAGACTTTGTATCACGTTAGAGTTCAGGCAATGAATGCATATGAAGCAATTGCCGAAGCAACAAGAAACAGAATTCGGCCAATTTTTATGTCTACCCTGACGAGTGTTTTTGGAATGTTACCTCTAGTAGTAATGCCTGGGGCGGGGTCGGAGCTCTATCGTGGTCTTGGGTCAGTAGTCTTGGGAGGACTTGCATTATCAGCCGTGCTTACACTGCTAATTATTCCCCCATTACTATCATTTGTTGCGCCAATTTTGCGGCGTCAGCAGGGAATGTTGGCCAATTAAACTACAAGACCTTTGGGAGTAAAAAACTAGCTAAAATTAAAATGGATTGACCGGAATTTTGAGAAAATACTTACCGCTTTTTTCTGGTGGGGGAAGACGTCCACCTCTCATATTTATTTGGATGGCAGACAACATAAGTCTTGGAATTGGCAAGGTTTGATCGCGTCCAGTCCGCATTGAAACAAATTGGTCCTCCGTTTTATTTTCTGCCAAATGGATATTAAAGTTGAGCTGTTCACCAACGGTGGTTTCCCAACGATAATCTCGAGAGCCGTTACAACCATAGTCATGGTTGATAAAAATTCGCGTTTCAGCCGGGAGAGTTAAAATTTTTAGAATGGATCTATAAAGTTCTTTGGCATTACCACCAGGAAAATCGCAACGAGCAGTTCCGGAATCTGGCATAAAAAATGTATCCCCAGTAAATGCCTTCCCATCAGTGTAATAAGTCACACATGCTGGCGTATGACCAGGCGTATGCATTACCTCTACCCCGATGTCCCCAAAATAAAAAATTTCCCCATCTTCAAATAAATGATCAAATTGGGAGCCGTCGCAAGCTAATTCCTCGCCCAGTCCGTAAAAAGATTTAAAATATCTTTGTACTTCCGATACTCTGCTACTGATGCCTGTCTTACCTCCGAGTTTTTGTTTCAGATAAGCAGCGGCTGTTATGTGGTCAGCGTGAATGTGAGTTTCCAAAATCCATTGAACCTTTAGCTTATTTTCTGCAATAAAAGAAATAATTTTATCAGCTCCCGCCGAAGAAAATTTTCCATCAGAGAAATTAAAATTTAGAACAGGGTCTATTATCAAACAATCTTCAGATTGCTCATTGCACACAACATGGGTTGCGTTTTTGGTATCATTATCAAAAAATGTTTTTACTTTAAAAGACATATTACCAATTTAAATCGTACTGATTAAAACTTTTTTTCACTTCTGTTGCTATTAACCAAAACAATGATAGTTATCAAAATACTATTCTCAAGGGTTTGACGATAGCGTTATTCTCTTTTAACAAGTTAACCAGCAAACAAAGGTTAATTTTATGACACGCGGTTACTTTGAGCCAATAGAAGAGATTAATACCTCACCTAAAATCTCCGATGAAATTAAATATTCTACCTGTTACATGTGTGCCTGCCGATGCGGAATTAAGGTACACATGAAAGATGGTGGCATTCGGTATATTGAAGGTAATAGCGATCACCCCGTAAACAAAGGTGTATTATGTGCCAAAGGGTCGGCGGGCATAATGAACCATTACTCTCCAGCCCGCCTAACCAAACCACTTAAAAGGGTTGGAGAACGGGGTAAAGCAGAGTTTGAAGAAATTGAATGGGAAGAAGCTTTAGAACTTGCCAGCAAATGGCTAGGGGATATTCGAGCATCAGACCCTAGAAAACTTGCTTTTTTCACTGGCCGCGATCAAAGCCAAGCTCTTACTGGCTGGTGGGCTAGCCAGTTCGGTACGCCAAATCATGCCGCCCACGGAGGCTTCTGCTCTGTAAATATGGCAGCGGGGGGTATTTATACCATTGGGGGTTCATTTTGGGAATTTGGAGAACCTGACTGGCAACTTACCAAGTATATGCTGATGTTTGGTGTAGCCGAAGATCACGATAGTAACCCAATTAAGGCAGGTTTATCTACCATCAAGAAGAATGGGGCAAAGTTTGTTTCGTTGAATCCTATACGAACAGGATACTCGGCAATTGCTGACGAGTGGATAGGAATTCGTCCGGGTACGGATGGTAAATTCATTCTGGCATTAGTCCACGAACTCTTAAAGGCAGATAAAATTGATCTTGATTACCTGGTCAGGTACACCAATTTACCTTGGCTCGTTATACAGAATCCAGGTGGCTCTGATGATGGGCTGTTCGCACGTGGCATAGATGGAGAACCGGTTTGTTGGGATACAGGTACAAATCAAATTGCAGACGCCCGACTTGCCGGTGTCTCTCCCGCTTTAACGGGTTCATTTGAAATAGATGATACCCGGATAGCGGTTCCAGCTTTTAGTTTAATGGCAGCAAGATATCTAGAGGAAAAGTATTCACCAGAAGTAGCAGAAAAAGAAACCGGTGTGTCTGCTTCGACCATTCGCAGAATTGCTGCTGAAATCGCGGAAGTTGCGTTTGAACAAGAGATTGAAATCAATCAACCATGGACAGATTGGGCCGGCCGTCAGCATGATAAAATGATAGGCCGACCAGTTTCTATGCACGCAATGCGTGGAATTTCAGCGCATTCAAATGGATTTCAAACTTGTCGGGCACTTCATCTGCTTCAAATTCTTCTGGGAAGTATAGATTGCCCAGGCGGCTTCCGTTACAAACCACCTTTTCCGAAAGCAGTGCCCCCGCCCTTAAAACCAACGGGTAAAGAAGACCAGGTCAAACCGGGAGCTCCTATGGCTGGACCACCCTTAGGGTTTCCAGCTGGTCCAGAGGACTTATTGGTCAACGAGGATGGCACACCACGACGAATTGACCATGCATTTTCTTGGGAAGCTCCAATCGCAGCGCATGGCATGATGCATATGGTCATTACTAATGCGCACAATAAGGATCCCTACCCAATCGACCTTTTGTTTATGTATATGGCTAACATGAGCTGGAATTCCTCAATGAATACTGCGGGAACTAAAGAAATGCTCACTGCCAAAGATGAAAAAACCGGCGATTATAAGATACCAAAAATATTGTATTCAGATGCTTACTTCTCAGAAATGGTAGCCTACGCTGATTTAGTGTTACCCGATACCACATACCTAGAACGTTGGGATTGTATATCCCTTTTAGATAGACCGATCTGTAGTGCAGAGGCCGCGGCTGATTCTATTCGCCAGCCAGTTGTAGAACCTGACAGAGATGTTCGCCCTTTCCAAAGTGTCTTGATTGACCTGGGTGCACGCATTAATTTGCCTGGTCTAACAAATGAAGACGGAACTCCCAAATATCCCGGAGGATACCCAGATTACATAGTAAATCATGAAAGGGCCCCAGGAATCGGCTCACTTGCCGGCTGGCGCGGTGTAGACGGCAAAAGTCATGGCACAGGCGCCCCTAATAAAAACCAGTTGGACCAATACATTGAGAATGGATGCTTTTGGGAACATAAGCTTCCACCAGAACAGCATTATTTTAAGCATGCGAACCGTGATTATTTGGAATATGCGGCTTCTGTGGGTTTTATTGGCGCATCCAATCAGATCATTCTTCAAGTATATTCTGAACCTATTCAGAAATTTAGGTTAGCTGCGCAAGGGCATGGTAAAATACAACCGCCCGATAAACACCGAGAGCGAATTGAAAAATATTTTGATCCACTACCGATATGGTATCCGCCCTTCGAAGTAGAAACTATCAATACCGATAGCTATCCAATGCATGCTTTAACCCAGCGCCCGATGGCAATGTATCATAGCTGGGGATCACAAAATGCATGGCTGCGACAAATACACGGGAAAAATCCTCTTTATATAAGTCGTAAAACAGCAGAAACCCATAAAATTGAGGATGGCGACTGGGTGTGGGTAATAAGCCATCATAACAGGATTAAAACACAGGTTAAGCTGATGGAGGGTGTAAACGACCTAACAGTGTGGACCTGGAACGCGATAGGTAAACAATCCGGAGCGTGGAATTTAGATCCAAGTTCACCTGAGTCTAAAAAAGGTTTCTTGCTTAACCATGTAATTTCCGAATTATTACCAGACAAGGGAAACGGGTTTCGCTATGCCAATTCGGATCCAATAACCGGTCAGGCCGCATGGTACGATTTGAGGGTCCGCATTGAAAAAGCTGATGGAGAAAAGAATGATACCAGCGAACCCCAGTTTGACACCTTATATCCTCCAAAGACTTTGCCCAAGAGGCCAAAAATATTACGATATGGACGAATGTATTCCAAAAACCATAGGCCCGAAAAATCTAAATGACTGACATTCCGAAAAACACCTCCGGCAAGAAGCTTGGTCTGGTTATAGATCTAGACATTTGTGTTGGCTGCCATGCTTGCGCTGTGAACTGTAAAGAGTGGAATACTAGCGGTCATTCAGCTCCGCTGCCCGATAACGATCCATTTGGAGCAAATGTAGATGGTGTTTGGTTCAATCGTGTCCATACATTTGAGTGCGGGGAAGGAACGGATAGCCGAACAGTACATTTTCCGCGATCATGTTTACATTGTGAACAACCTGCCTGCGTAGAAGTCTGTCCAACAGGCGCTTCATATAAAAGAGCCGAAGATGGCATTGTACTCGTTAATGAGGATATTTGTATTGGTTGTAAACTTTGCAGCTGGGCTTGTCCTTACGGAGCACGCGAATATGACGGCGATTCTGGTGTAATGAAAAAATGTACTTTATGCATAGATCGGATTTATAATGAAAATCTTGAGGAGACCGATCGAGTGCCAGCTTGTGTTTCTACATGCCCAGCTAACGCGCGACATTTTGGTGACCTTGGCGATCCGAGTTCTGAGGTTTCTCGGATGGTTGAAGAACGCCAAGGTTACGATCTTATGCCAGAATTACATTACCAACCAGTAAATAAATATTTACCGCCTCGGCCTAAAAGTGCGGACTATGAGAACAAAAAACCAAAACGTCTTACACCAGTTACGGCTCGAACAGAGAATGAAGAAGCTGGTGGTCTATTTCGCTGGATTGATCAAATACTCACAAGGTAATTAAGGTTTAGAAACGTTCATGCACCCAGCTTATTCTGTAATTTTTTTCACAACATTTTCTGGAGCCGGATATGGTCTACTTTTTATCATGGGCCTTTTTGCAGCTGCGCAATGGGTCGACCCTGTTCGATGGTTTGGTTTTACCGGATTTTTGTTCGCATTCTCTATGATAGTTAGTGGGTTATTTGCCTCCACATACCATCTTGGACATCCAGAAAGAGCCTGGCGGGCATTATCTCAGTGGCGATCTTCGTGGCTATCACGAGAGGGTATTTTAGCTGTAGCCGGATTTTTCCCATTTAGTCTGTTCGCAATAGGCTGGGTAATTTTTGAAAATCATGGTGGCGCATGGCGACTGATGGCGGTTTTAACAATACTTTTTGCCGTCCTGACCGTGTACGCTACATCTATGATTTATGCCACACTCCGCACTGTCCGCGCGTGGTTTAATCGTCACACCGTTCGGGTATATCTCGCGTTTTCTTTATGGACTGGAAGCATTTGGTTCAATCTTCTTGCTCATCTATTTGGTTTACATACACCAGGCATTGGGATGATTGTTGTCATCACCGGAATTCTTGCATTATGGATAAAACGGAAATATTGGATATTTTTAGACACCTCTCCTAATTGGGTGCCTCCAGAGAATGCAACTGGACTTGGCAAGCTTGGTAAAGTAAAGCTGCTTGATTCCCCCAACACTCAAGAAAATTATGTGCAACAAGAGATGGGATTCAGTATCGCTCGAAAACACGCAGAGAAATTACGTCGATGGGCATTTTTTACCTACTTTCTTATTCCTTGGAGCCTTGCATTAATTACCGTTGAATCTGAACCTTGGATTAAAATACCGGGAGCAATACTTGCCGTAATTTTTGTTATGGTGGGGACAATGATAGAGCGTTGGTTATTCTTTGCGGAGGCAAAACACACCGTCATGCTTTACTATGGCGCGCCTGATTCTTGATATAAATAGATCAAATTACTTTTTCGGTTGGGACACCCCTAACATCCATCTCGAAATCTAGCCCCTCTACAGGTGGACGGGCATAATGCCAAGTGAGTCCGCTTCTAGCTGCTCCTCGGGATATTATTTCATCCGCTAAAAACGGATACAAATTGTAAACTGTATAACTTTGCGTAACGGTTGCATCACTCCATTTCTTCTCAAGAGCGGCCATCCGGGACTCCATCACAGAAAGGACGTACTTTGCTTTTTCATGCAGCGCATTTGCTGATTGATCGCCTAACCGTATTATACGTTCACCATAGCCCCCCAATCCCTCTGGTGCTTCTGCCGAACCTGAAATTACAAAACTTGTTTTATTTTTTACGTCGGGAACAGTGTATGAAAAGGCCTCAAAACACGGCTCCGACGGAGGATCAACTTCTGGGCAAACATTAGACCTCGCGACTGGATTTTCATCGTTATGAAAGATTTCCCAGCGTGCGAGCGTTTCTACGTAAATTCTATTAAAATCATTAAATCCTGTTTCCGTAAATGGCGCTGGCGAACGTAACTCACATGCGCAGAGTGCGGTTAAAGGACGACCAATCCCAATCAAATGATCCGCTATACGTTTAAAACCTATATTAATTGGCAGTGGCTTTTTGAATTTGGTTCGTTCAATACAATAGCCCGGTTCAGCAGAAACCCCTCCAGAATATTGAAATGGTCCGCGAATAAAGCGATAACCGCCTTTATTGAATATTTCGGTTTCCATAAGTGACTAATACTATTGAATAACAGCACGTGCAGCCGGCAAAGCAACACCAGTCTTGATTGCAGCGTCCTGTTGCAACAGAGCATCTTCCATGGCACTCAAAAACAGGGTCACGTGTTCCTCTTTTGAACTTTGACCCATTAGACCGACACGCCAAACCTTTCCGGCAAGGTCCCCGAGACCTGTTCCAATCTCCAAATTATAACGCGACAATAGGGTAGCCCTAACTTTTGATTCATCTACCCCTTCGGGGATAGCCACCGTATTCAATTGAGGAAGACGGTATTTTTTTTCAACAACTAGTGACAAGCCCATAGCCTCTAGCCCCTCTCTAAGAGCTCGATGCATTTTAGCGTGGCGTTCCCATGCCTGCTCAATACCTTCCTCCGCCAACATTACTAGGGCCTCGTGGATGGCGTATAGCGGATTAATGGGCGCTGTGTGATGGTAAACACGGGAGCCTTCACCACTCCAGTAGCCCATAACCAGATTTAAATCCATGAACCAACTTTGTACCTTGTGATTTCGACTTCTTATAACATCAGCCGCTCTTTTACTAATAGTTATGGGCGAAATTCCCGGCATACATGAAAGGCATTTTTGAGAACCAGAATAGATAGCATCCGCATACCAATCATCAGTGAGAACAGGAGTTCCTCCCAATGAGGTCACAGCATCTACTATCGATAGTACTCCATATTCGTTTGCCAAACCGCAAATTCGAGCAGCGTCAGACTGCACTCCGGTTGAGGTCTCAGCATGAACAAAGGCTAATGCCTTTGCATCAGAATTATTTTTTAATGCATCCTCTACTTTTTTAACATCTATTGGTTTACCCCAATCATCAGAAACCATCACAGGGGTGCCGCCACACCTCTCAACATTTTCTTTCATTCTCCCGCCAAATGCTCCATTTTGACAAACTATAACTTTATCACCGGGCTCAATAAGGTTCACAAAACAAGTCTCCATACCTACAGAACCGGGACCAGAAACCGGTATCGTCAGCGAATTAGTTGTTTTAAATGTGTATCGGAGCAAATCTTTAATCTCTTCCATCATACGAGAAAATTCGGGGTCGAGATGGCCGATCGTAGGACGTGCCATCGCTCCAAGGACCCTAGGGTGAACATCAGAAGGCCCGGGTCCCATAAGTTTTCTAATGGGGGGATTAAAAGAAGTTGTCATTTAGATATCTTTCTCTTTAAGAAAAAATATTATTCTAGAGTATAAAACTGATATAGAAAATGGTTGGCTATCTATATATTTTAATTAGGGAAAAGAGATATACTAAAAATATACAAAATGTATTAAAAAAATAATTGCCAATACCATCAAGAGAACAGACAGGTGCAGTTGCACTCGTTTGTTCTGCTCAGCAGGATAAATATAATTTTTTCCTTAACTAGGGTGACACTGTAATGCGCGACCAATCATTTCGTGGCCATGTTCAGAATCTTGAACAGCAAGGTGAGCTCGTTCGTGTAGAGAAACCTGCGAGCCCAACTGAAAATATTTCAGCTATTGGTTGGAAAACTTATGATCAATTCGGAAAATCAACCCTATTTACTAACATTGTTGGTTTTCCTGGTTGGCGAATAGCGAGCCAGGTTATCACGGACCGTCGTAAATGGGCTATCGGTCTAGGCGTATCAGAAGATGAAGTGATACCCACCGTAGTTCAGCGTATTAAAGAACCCTTAGAGCCAGTTTTAATTGCGGCAAAGGAAGCTCCCGTAAAAGACGTAATTCTCACTGGAGATGACGCTGACTTAACCAAACTTCCTGCAATGTGGACCTCTGAAAATGATCCCGGCCCCTACATAGCTGCCGGTATGGCTGTGATCAAAGATCCAGAAACAGGGACTCGGAATATGTCATATCATCGACAGCAGATTTTAGGGCCAGATCGCAGTGGATTTTTAATATGTCCCCGTCACGCTTTGAGAACTTATCAAAAGTACCAAGCCCTTACTCAACCGATGCCAGTTGCAATGGTGATTGGTGTCCATCCCGCTATTTTGTATGCGGGAGGCTTCACAACTCGCTATGGGATCGATGAATTATCTTTAGCTGGTGGTTTGTTAGAGGACCCGGTCAGATTAGTAAAATGCGAGACAAGTGACCTGGAAGTACCGGCTGACGCTGAATTAATTATAGAAGGAGAAATCTTACCTGATGAGATGACTGAAGAAGGTCCTTTCGGGGAAGTAACAGGAGGATATGCAGAAGAAGGTTCAACAGAAGTATTCGTAGTCAAAGCTATCACCCATAGGAAGGATCCNATATTTTATGGAATGCACTCTGGNGCACCCATGACCGACCCNCAGTCGATCACGGGTACATGCATTGAGGCCGCCCTGTTTGAGCACCTTTCCAAGGTCGAAGGAGGAATGGATCTTTCAGATGTAAGGTGCCTTGGTGTATCTGGTCTTATGGCCGTAATTATAAAGATCAGACCAAAAAGCGCAGGTCAGGCTAAAACAGCATTAATGGCCGCACTATCGAGCCCCTACCTTCATCCAAAACTCGCCATAGCGATTGACGAAGATATGGATATCGCCAATCTTAACCAAATATTCTGGTCCCTGACGACCCGAGTTGATGCCGCTAAGGATGTCTCCAAAATTAATAATACTCGGATCTGGTCACTCGATAATGTCTCAGACATTGTTCCCGGTATGAGCCCGATGTATAGAATTGGCACTAAGGTTGCAATTGATGCTACTAAACCTTGGAGCGCAAGGTTAAAAGATAAAGCACGTTTTGATCGTGCAATGCCAAAGAACTATTACTCCGTTAAAATTGAGGATTTTTTACCATGACAAGTATTTTTAGGTGCGTAAAAAAACCGGANATATATTAGGCATCAATCAATTCTTTATCNCTAACAACGTCAGGGAATTAAAAAATAAATTAAACCGAGCAGAATAAAAGACGATAGAATGGTCTTTAATGCCGATAAAAAATAAAGTATTCAAGTAGTAAATGTTTTTTTATCTCTGAGCCNATCAGAAGGTAAAAAAAACTAAACTCAGATCTCAAAATGTTTGGGAATTGAATGTCATTAAAGGAGGACGGTCATGGCCGAGCAAAAAGGTATTTTTATAGATAAATCAGGTACGACAGAGCCCTCTCCTGAATTATGGGAGCCAGCCATCGTTAAAAAATCCGACTTTGATGGAGAAATTGAAAGATTATCAAAAATGCCGACACCGAATAATGGCCGTCGGCAAAGCTGGATTGTTCACCCAGACTCACACAAGCTCGGTACTGGGCTAGGTTTAGCACCGGGGATCNGACCAATTCTTGAAGTANTAAACCCCGGTGAACAAACCCGTCCTATTCGTCACAACTCAACACAGGTTAATTTCTGTATTCAGGGAGCAGGTCACTCGGTCGTCGGCGGCAAACNAATAGATTTTGAGCAATTTGATGTTTTCAATTTTCCATCAATGCAAACCTATATACATGTCAATGATACTGATNAANTACAAGTTCGATTGACATACACCAACGCACCCCTTCTGGAGAAAATGAACGTTCATATAGTTGAAGAAGACCCCCAAGCAGATGTTCAAATAGTAGAGGAAGAAAAAGAAAGAGAAATTGCTGAAGACGACCCACGGCGAAAAAGTCCTTATGGTACATTTGAACTGACCGATGACGGTGCATGGCTTATGCCCTATGAAATTCTGATAGCACCTGAGTCCATTGAGTCTCACGCACTGCATTGGCCATGGAAAAAAGTCAAAGCAGAACTCGATAAACTAACCGCNCTTGGNTCCGACTACGTGGGGCGTCGTCTTTACCTTTTATGGAACCCGATGACGGGCCGCACTAACGGTACAACACCCAATTTTTTTGCGACAATTACAATTCGTCCGCCCGGAATTGTAGATAAACCGCACCGCCACGTATCTGCGGCCATGAACTATATATTTCAAGGAGAAGGACGTTCAACCGTCGAGGGTAAGGTCTACGAATGGCAGTCTGGTGATTTACTACTTACTGCACCGGGCTGGGGAGTTCACAATCATGCCAGTACTGGTACTGACCCAATCTATGAGTTAACGATACAAGACCAGCCACTAAATATCGTAATGGAATCTCTATTGTGGCAGGAAGACTTAAAAAAGCCTTGGAGTGTTCTTGGAGCAGAAACGGGTTTTGACACCAATAGAGCTAAAATTGCGAGCTAAGCCAATGATGCGTTTACCAAAATCTTTTTTAAAAGGGTCTATACCACCANTAATCACACCTATTAGAAATAATCGTATAGATTATGATGCTTATGCANGATTGGTAGAATTCCAAATCAAAAATGGTTCGCATGGTATCCTTGTAAATGGTACCACCTCTGAACCTTCCACGCTTACAATTGAAGAACGCAACCGAATTGTAGACGTCGCTATCGAAGCTGCCGGNGGGAAAATTCCCATTGTGGCAGCCACCGGCTCACAGAGCCTAGCAGAAACTGCCTTATTAACAGAGCACGCTGATAAAGCGGGTGCTAACGCTTTGTTAATTGTGACCCCATATTATATCCGCCCTCCTCAAAGCGGGCTCATCGCTTACTACAGCGAAATCGGCAAAAATACGAAACTTCCTTGGATGATTTACCATATTCCCGGACGTGCTGCCGTTTCTGTTACATTAGATACACTTGATCAAATAAGTAAAAACTGCCCCAACTTTGTAGGGATGAAACACGCGGTTGATGACCTAGGATTTGTTTCAAAGTGTATTGATCATTTTGGAAAAGACTTCCGTATCTTTGTGGGTCTTGAGGACTTGTCGTACCCAATGATGACAGTTGGTGCTTGCGGGCTGATGAACGCAGTAGGGAATTTAATGCCAAGACAACTCGCGCGGATGTGCGAGCAGGTATGGAAAGGAAATATGAAGGCCGCCCAAAAAATTCATTATGATCTTTTTGAAATTAACCAAGCAGTATTTTTTGACACCAACCCAACTCCTATGAAATATATGATGAAAAAGCTCGGTATTATGCCAAAAAATGAACATCGGCTTCCGATGATGCCAGCATCCAAAGATCTGGAAAAACGACTAAACGGCGTCATGAAGAGAGCTGGATTGCTGAAAAAAAATTCACGTAAGAAGACGGCCTAATATTTTACACTGATTTTGTTCTAGCATTATGATTAGGGCCGCTCGAGAGATTTTTGGATAGTGTAAACTAAATCGATAGAGATTTTTTATGATTTATAATTCTGACGCAAACGAAATAGATACCTCTGCTGCAGAAGCGTTCGAAAAATTCTTAGTGCCAACTATATTTGGGCCTTGGTCAAAGGCAATGGTCAACCACGCAGAAGCAAAAGTCGGTGACAGTTTGCTAGATGTTGGCTGCGGCAGCGGAGCAGCAGCGCGATATGCTAAAGCTATTGTTGGAAAACTTGGATCGGTATCTGCAATTGATCTAAATGAGGGGATGGTTACGTTTGCTCAAATGCTTGACAAAAACAATGAGATCGATTGGCAAAAAGGCGACGTAACAGACATGCCATATAAGGATCAGTCTTTTAACATAGTGGTCGGCAATCAACTACTTCAATTTCTTCCGGATAAAGATAAGGGTTTGAGAGAAATGAAGAGAGTTTTAAAACAAGGGGGAAAGCTAGCACTCACGATCTACTGTCCTCCAAACAAGAATCCGGCGCACGAAGCAATTGCCAAAGCATTAGAAAATAACGGTGTGGCCTCAAAGGCAGTCACACATCCTTTTTCATTTGGCGACCCGATACTCATCGGTGACCTTATTCAAAAAGCCGGGTTTCGTGATATTTCAGTAGTGCGGAAACAAATGGACAGTTATTTTAATTCGGCAGAACATTTTATAGAATCGTTAGCGGCAGGAGGTCCGTCTTCTAGGCATGCCCTAGAGCAATTAGATTCATCCGGTCTGAGAAAATTAAAAGCAGAAGTGACTAAATCTTTGACAGAGTTTGTTGATCCAAACAAGGGACTTCGCGTTATTACCACTGCAAATGTAGCACTAGCTACTGCATAGAATTGAGTTTTAGAAACTTCTCTATGACACTTAAATATTTTTTTTCCAATTCATTAGAAGATGAGTTAATTCCATTCTTACATTCATCACACATATTCCAACTTCCTAAATGGGGTGTTTGAATTTGAAAAGCAAAATCAAAATCCTCGATTTCCTCATTTGTTTTAGGAGCTAGCTGTACATTCCCCATTGCTAATTCCTGCATCACTTGTTCATTACCCTTTGCCAACCGTTTTAGGATAGACAGGCTTCCTCTATGATATCGGTGAGCCCGGTTATAATGGGCATTCACACAACAAACCGGATAACCCAACAAACGCGCTTCTTCATCCATTGAAAGTATACCACCTAAATCAATTATTTTTTCAATAGACATTGCAAATTGCTCTTCTCTGCAAATATACCACGCCTTAAATTCAGAAATTTGTCCGCGGCAATACTCCGTATACCATTTCGGGAACTGGCCATATGCAGTCGCGTCCCATAGACAACCCTCTATAACAAAAAGTTTGAGATCTAAAGCTAACTTCAAAATTTTTTCAATAAGTTCTTTAGGCATGGGGGTACGTCCAAGAAGGAACACAGGCTTGATACCCTTTAGGAGAGCGAGGAAATCGTAAACTTCGCCAATCACATCCTGTTGCTCACTTTTATCCCGTAACTGATTTATGATTTCCAAAAGTTGATAATCGGTGTCCGATGTTAGGTTTATCATATCTAATTTACCAAATTACATGCCTGAAATTCCTGAAAACAATCCACTTACAATGGCTGGCATACCCTCAGGCACATAGCTATAATATCCAAAATAGGGGTAAACAGGACATTGTGAAAATGACAAGCATTCTTCAATCAAAAATTACCATTACACCTCTCTCAGATGCATTAGGCGCTAAGGTAACAGGTGCGGACCTTAGTAAGCCACTCGACGCTCCAACCGTCGAGATCTTAACTCAAGCATGGCATAAATACATTGTTTTAATTTTTCCTGACCAAGACCTCTCACAAGATCAACAGTTAAATTTTGCAAAACACTTTGGCAATACAGGAACACGTTCGCGCCGTCCTGAACAAAGGCCAGAAGGTGCAAATTATAACGACGGTATTATGCTAATTACTAATGTTAAAGATGACAAAGGACGTTATGTGGGTTCTTTGCCAGACGGCGAAATGTATTTTCACCATGATATGTGTTACATGCCGAAACCTCACAAAGGTACAATGCTTTACGCGATAGATATACCGTCAACTGGTGGCAATACACGTTTTTCTAATATGTATCGTGCCTACGACCTAATACCCGATAAATTAAAGAAAGAATTGAATGGGCGCACAGCATTGCAGGTTTATGATTATCACATGACACAAACAGTTGATATTGATGGAGACTTGGCGGGTATCCACAATCTGTCACAGCCAATTTTTGTACGCCACCCGGAAACAGGCCGTATCGCCCTCTATGTTAACAGGCTAATGACAGCTAGAA
>PATI01000080.1 GCA_002712335.1 Rhodospirillaceae bacterium
AGATTCCCATAATGACCGTGGACGTAATTTTTGTCTCAAAGAAGCAGTAGAATTAGTTAGAAATTGGATTGGAGACGAAGTAGAATTGTTAGTAAATAATAATCCAGAAGCGGTAATTAAAGGTAAAATGATTGATATTGATTTTGAATACGAACCAAGAAAGCAATCAAATTTCTTTTCTCGGATTATAGATAGAATAGATTTAACATGATAAGCTATGATACTAACTAGATATTTAATAATAGTTTTATTTCTTGGATCTATTTATGCGCAAGATCAGTCTGAATTAAGTCCAGTCTTTTCAGATTATCAGATATCAAGTGAGAGGTATCTTACTGATGAAAATGGAAATATCATGATGTATATCAATATTTGGGGTCATGTTGCTAAGCCAGGCCATGTGATGGTCTATGAGGGGATTGACATGGCATCTCTATTATCATATGTAGGTGGACCAATCAAAGGTGCAGATTTAAAAAATGTAAAGCTTTTTAGAGAGGTTCCTGATAAAGATGGTCGGATAGCTTATAATTTGGATTTTAACAATTTTATTGAAAGAGGTGACCGATCAGACTTCATTGAGCTAAAACCAAATGATACAATTATATTTCCACAAACAAATTTTAATTACTTTATTTCTCATGTTGGTACTTTTAATACCTTTTTGGGCCTTCTAAACCTATATTTACAAGTTTCGAGAAGTTTTGCAGACTGATAAAAGATTCCAAAGTAAAGAGAATTTTAATGGATTTGAAGATAATGCTCTTTCAATTCGTGATTATTATTTTATTGCTAAGTTCCATTATCTAAAGATTTTATCTTTTGCTATAATTGGATTAATTATCTCAATTTATTCTGTAATAACACTTCCGCCTTCTTATACTGCTACTGCTACTGTAGCAATAAGAGAAAAACCTGGTGCTGGACTAATAATGGACCTTACTGGTAATCATGAGAGTAACCGTATGTATAATGAAATCCAGCTTATCAAATCTAGAAGTGTCGCTAAAAAGACAATTGAAATAATATGGCCACATAAAAAAAATAATTTAGCTTTATTTGGTTCTTATCCCTTTTATCCTCGAGGGCGTAGGGTTCGTACAATTTTAAAAGAACTATTTACATTGGGATTATATGATCCTGACTCTCAAGCACCAGCTCATTATACTGAGGAATATTCAGATAAAATCGGTGAACGTTTTGCAGGAACATTACTTGGTAACCTAAGCGCAAGTCATCGAAAAGGTACTGATATTATAGATATCTCGTACACCAGTGTCTGGCCTTATGAATCAAAGCTNATNGTTAATAAANTAGTTGATGTCTATAAAAANTTTGAANTAAAAATGAGTGGTGAATATGCAGCNAATTCTGTGGAATTTNTGGATACATTACTTTCTGAACAGGACTTAAAATTAAGAGAAGCAGAAAAAGAATTNACTGATTATAAAAAAGAAGAACGAATGTATGACCTAGATGGAATGGCGATTGGGATTACAANACAGGCNGCTAGNATGGAATCTGAAGTTTATAATGCAGATTCTGAGATTAATATTCGTAGAGGNAAATACAACCTTCTNAAATCTAAATTATCGCAAGATGAAAAGATTTTAGCAGAACGTTTACTTAATGATATCAATATCCAAGTACTATCTCTGAGAACAGAAATTGGCAAATTAGAATCAAAATTAGTACAAAACATTGCACAGCATGGTGAAAATCATGATGCAGTCGTTGATCTTCAGTTAAAGTTAAACGGTCTAAAGAAACAACTAAATTTAAAGGTTGAAGATCTAACAGAAATGGGTTTAATGGTCCAGGACCCACTACAGTCAAGACAAAATATTGTTATGGAATTGATTACCTTAGATTCTGAAATCGAAGGTTTTGAATTAAAAAAGAATGAATCTGAAAAACTGTTAAAGGTTTATAATGAAAAATTAAATGACTTGCCTGAAAAGCAATTAGAGTTTTTTAAGTTGCAACGTAATAGTACAATCTTAAATCAAAACTACTCTTTNATCAGNCAAAAATTAGAAGAGGCGAAAATTAATCTCGCTGTGCAAGTGGGTAAAGTACAGATTATAGACTACGCTAGATTACCAGGTAGTTCAGGACAAAATAAAAATAGNACTTTACTAATGGGTCTAATATTTGGGTTAGGGTTTGGAATATCTCTTGCCTTNGGATTAGAGTTTTTAGATAATACTATTAAAACATCATATGACATAGAAAGGAAGAACATGCCTGTTCTTGGTATTATTCCATCTATAGGTGAAGAGCAAATCTATAAAAAAGCAATATTTTTTAATGGTCAAAAACCTTGGGGTAATACTAAAACAAGTAGAAAACTAAAACGGAGATTGATNACACGAGAAGATCCAAGNTCTCCNGTATCGGAAGCATANCGTAGTNTAAGGACCAGNATGTTATTNACCAGCCCAGATGAAAAAATCAAATCGATTCTTGTTTCTAGCGCAGGCCCTGGTGAGGGTAAAACAACCACGGTTGCAAACCTAGCTATCACATATGCGAATCTTGGTAAAAAGACACTACTTGTTGATACTGATTTAAGAAGACCCGTTATTCATAAAGTTTTAGATTTAAAAAAAGAACCAGGCATTACTGATTATCTCTCAGGGGCGGTTAGTGATTTTAAAAATATAATTCAAAAGACTGAAATTGAAAACCTCAGTGCTGCTCCCTCAGGTATTATTCCTCCTAATCCTTCAGAATTATTGGGCTCTCGTAAAATGCAAGATTTAATAAATAGTTTAGAANAAGATTGGGATATGGTTCTTTTTGATAGTCCTCCACTTGTTGCTGTAACAGATGCCACTATGGTCTCAAAAGAAATTGATATGATTGTTATGGTTGTAAAAGTTGGGCAAACTGACAAAAAAGCATTTGAGCATACTATTTCATCACTCAGGAATGTTGGTGCTCCACTTGGTGGTGTAATTTTAAATGCCGTTACTCATAAAAATAGTTACGGTTCCTACTACTATTACTATCAATATTATAATTACTATGGTAGTGAATTTGAATCNGAAAAGACATAATAACTTAAACTTTTTTCATAATAAACAAGGTTAAAAAAGATAGTTATTAATACTAAAGATTGGGATATGATAATCACTCCAAATCGTGGCTGGTTTGAGTTAAACCTTTCTGAGGTATGGCAATACAGGGATCTCTTATGGATATTTGTAAAAAGGGATTTTACNACATTCTACAAACAGACTATCCTTGGACCATTATGGTTTTTCATTCAACCGCTAATTTCTACAATTGTATTTACAGTCGTTTTTAATCGAGTAGCAGGTATTCCAACAGATGAAATTCCTCCATTCCTATTTTATATGTCTGGAATAATTGCTTGGAATTATTTTGTAGGCTGTCTTACATCTACCTCAGGGACATTTACAACAAATGCTGGTATATTTGGCAAAGTCTACTTCCCACGCATTATTGTTCCTTTGTCTACAGTTATTTCTGGGCTTTTTCGTTTTGGGGTGCAGCTCATAATGTTTTTAGGTTTTTATTTTTATTATCTCTTCCAGGAAAACTATCAGATTAACCCATCACCCCAAGCACTTCTTTTTTTACCTATAATGATTGTACAAATGGCTATGTTAGGACAGGGTATGGGGATGATAATCTCTTCACTTACAACAAAATATCGTGATTTAAATTACTTACTTAGTTTTGGTACACAACTAATGATGTATGCATCTCCAATTGTGTACCCCTTTTCAGTTGTCCCTGAAAATTATAAGATATATATCCTTGCCAATCCAATGACTCCCATTATTGAAGGTTTTCGTCAAGCATTTATTGGAAAAGGACTATTGGAAATGAATATGTTTATCTACTCGATTTTTTTCACTCTAATTACATTCATAATTGGTCTTTTGGTATTCAACAAGATTGAGAAGGATTTTATTGATACAGTATAATGATATAGATAATTATGTACCAAAAATGCATGATTTCAGAACAATAATTAAAAAAAGATTGTTTTTATTGGAATTGACATGTCTAACGTTATTGAGATAAAAAGCCTTTCCAAGCAATACCGGTTGGGGACTATTTCTACCGGAATGCTTACAAAGGATATTTCATCTGCTTGGGCTCGTTTTATTGGTAAGGAGGATCCTAACTCAAGGGTTACAATAACCAATGATTTACAAAGCAATCTTGGCTTTGATAAAGTATGGGCACTCAAAAATAATAATCTAGAAGTGAATCNGGGAGAGATTTTAGGAATTATCGGTAAGAATGGCGCAGGGAAATCGACCTTGTTGAAAATTATGTCGCGAATTACATCTCCAACAGAAGGGGAAGTGAGAATTAAAGGGAGAATTGGCTCATTATTGGAAATAGGTACTGGTTTTCATCCTGAATTGACAGGGCGCGAAAATATATTTCTTAATGGTTCTGTGCTTGGACTAAGGAAATATGAAATTGATCAACGTTTCAATGCAATTGTTGACTTCTCAGGAGTTCGGCAATTTATTGATACACCAGTAAAGAGATACTCCCCAGGTATGTATGTTCGCCTTGGTTTTGCTGTTGCAGCGCACCTAGATCCCGATATTCTGATTGTTGATGAGGTTTTAGCTGTCGGAGATATTGAATTCCAAAAAAAAGCTGCTGGCGCAATTGAAGGTACTGTTAATAACAATCGAACAGTAATATTTGTAAGTCATAATATGGATATGATAAAAANTCTATGCACTCGCTGTATAGTCATAGATAAAGGCGAATTATATTTTGATGGTAATACTGATGAAGCCATTATTAAATACAANAAATTGAATCGTATAACTGGTATCGATTATAAAAAAGAATGCCAGATTATTTTTGATGACGAGCCAAATCGTCCATTTCAAATTACTGGTATTCAAATCACGAATGATATGGGTCAGGAAGAAAACACTTTTTCTATTATAGAGCCAATTATCATACATATTAATTTTATTGTAAGGGAGGATACAAATGATTTAATGGTAGGTTTTCAAATTTTGTTGTCTGATGAATTATTACTCGCAACAAATTTAAATGACTGTGATAATAAATATAAATCCCGCATAAAAAAGGGAGATTATAAAGCAACCCTTAAGATTCCTGCATATAAATTAAAAGCTGGAGATTATCAGCTTCGGTACTTTATGGGTGTTTCAAGTTATCATATAACATCGCATGCTCCAGAAAAAGGCCTTAAGTTGAAAATACATGACAGAGTAGAGGGGTTAGAATTGACTTCATTCAGCGCGAGAGCTGGTAAAGTACTTTTTCCGGTCAAATGGATTATTGATTATCATGAATCTAGATAGGCGAATATTTAGTNNAATTTATTATTTATTACTAATCCTGAATATCACTATTGATGTAAGGCTAAGCACTTAGTGAAAATATACTTTGAATTTGGGGATGTTTATTTTGTCTAAATCATGTGAAATATGTGGAACTACAAGATGGAATTCAGTTTATTGTGGCAAAATTAGAAATGGAGCCTTTGGAAATTTTATTAATGGAAAAATATTTCGTTGTATTGGTTGCAATGTCGAACGATTAGATGAGGATTTATCTATTAAAAGAGAAGCTTACCAGTCAAAAGAATATCGCGAAATGTTAAACCAAGGTATTGAGGTTGGCGATTATTTTAAACACTCTGATTCTATTCAAATTCATAATTTAAATGCTCTTTGGCCTTTAAATATTCGTGGAAAAAAAATTGCAGATATTGGAACAGGAGGTGGGAGCTTCTTGGATTCGGTATCTGGCTTAGCAGGTGAAGTTCTTGCAATTGAACCGACATTAATGTACCACTCATCTTTAAGAAAAAGAGGTTATCGTGTTTTTAATTACACTGCTGATGCCTTAAAAGAATATCGAAATAAAATAGATATTGTATTTTCTTTCCAAGTCATTGAACATGTAACAGATCCAAAAAGATTATTAAGAGAAGCNCTTTTGTTATTAAGACCGAATGGAAAAATGATAATTGCTACGCCAAATCGTAATGACATTTTATTAAAACTTTTACCAAATGATTTTCCAAGTTTTTATTATCGAACTCAGCATCGTTGGTATTTTGATAAAAGTAGTATTATCAACTGCTTTGGACAAATAGCCACTATGGCTAATTCTCAACTAGATGAAGTNGAATTTATTCATACTTTTGGAATGTCAAATTGCTTAACATGGTTAAACGAAAAAAGGCCCATAGGAGATTTGCGTATAGAAGGAATAAGTCCAGCGGCAGATAAGATGTGGTCAGCTTATCTGCAATCTACTGGACAAACAGATACTTTAATTTTAAAGGCTACAAAAATTGGCCCCTGATGCCAAGTCCTTAATCAGGGAAAAAGTTTTATAAAAAATATTATAATGTTTCATTATTATATTCACAATATTCAACATATTGTTCGAATGTTAGAATTGATTCAATTATGTTAGATAAAATAAAACTTATTGTATATGATTTCGATGGTGTAATGACTGATAATAAAGTCTATATTGATCAAAACGGTAATGAAATGGTTCAGGTTAATCGTTCAGATGGTTTAGGTATTGCCAAAATAAAAACATTGGGAATTAAACAAATTATAATATCGACAGAAGAAAATACTGTTGTCTCAGCAAGAGCAAATAAACTTNACATACCCTGTTTACAAGGNATCGCAAATAAAAAATATGCCTTAAAGGATTATTGCCAAAAAAATGATATTCAGATTTTACAAGTTGCCTATGTTGGCAATGACATTAATGATAAAAATGCTATGGAAATTGCTGGTTTTTCTTTTTGTCCAGCGGATGCTCATGAGGCCATAAAAGAGATATCAGACCATATTCTTAAAAGAAATGGTGGAGATGGTGTTATTAGAGAAATATTTGATATGATAATTAGTGATTAATAATGGCTGACTTACTAAAGAAAATAGCAAATATGAACACACCTTATTTAATTGCTGAGATTGGTATAAACCATAACAGTGATATTAATATAGCTAAAAAGCTGATTGATGCAGCATATCTTTTTAATTGGGATTGCGCGAAATTTCAAAAACGGAACCCTAATATATGTGTGCCAGAGCATCAAAAAGGTATAATGAAAGATACACCATGGGGGGAAATGACATATTTAGAATATAAACATAAGATAGAGTTTGGGAAGAAGGAGTATGATTATATAAATAAATATTGTGGNCAAAAACCAATAGCTTGGACAGCATCAGTATGGGATTTAGATAGTTTAGAGTTTATGTTGCAATATGATGTGCCATTTATAAAGATACCTTCGGCACACATTACAAATTTGGATCTTATAAAAAAAGCTTCAGAATCAGGCATCCCCTTGATCTTAAGCACCGGTATGTCAAATTGGGAGATAGTAGATAATGCAGTCAATATTATTGAAAAATCAAAATCAAAATATGCATTATTGCACTGTAACTCTTCTTATCCAGCACCAGTTAATCAACTTAATCTTAATAATATACCAGCAATGATTGAACGTTATGATTGCCCAATCGGTTATTCTGGTCATGAGTATGATTTAGAGCCTAGTGCAGTAGCTGTAGTTTTAGGTGCAACAATAATAGAAAGGCATATTACTATAGATCATAATATGTGGGGTACTGATCATAAATCTAGTATAGAGATACCAGCAATGGATTCATTGCAGAAAAGATTATTTAACATAAATAAAATGCTGGGTAGCCGAGAGAAAAATATTTCTGAATCTGAGAAATCTATAATAAAAAAGCTAAGATTTTGAATAAGAAGATAAAAACTTTGGCGATTATTCCTGCAAGGTCTGGAAGTAAGGGTATAAAAAATAAAAATATAAAACTTCTAAATGAACATCCATTACTAGCTTATAGCATAAAAGCCGGATTATTATCAAATAATATAGACAGAGTAATATGTTCCACTGATAGTAAAAAGATTAGGGACATTGCACGTGATTATGGAGCTGATGTTCCATTTATTAGACCTAAAAAATTNGCTACAGATCAAAGTAGGGATTTTTCATTTATTAACCATACATTGGAATGGCTAANAGATAATGAAAANTATTCTCCAAATCTTATTATNATATTGCGTCCAACTTCTCCATTGCGCAGAATTGATGATATTGATAATGCAATTAATATTATGATTAATAACCCAAATTATCATAGTCTGAGATCTGTTTGTGAAACAAATTATACTCCATATAAAATGTGGAAAATAAATCAAAATAATACCCTATTAGAGCCATTATTAAGTTTGGATTATGATTCTGAACCCTATAATAGTCCTCGCCAAAGTTTACCAAAAGTATATTGGCAGACAGGACAAATAGAGATTATACGTTATAATTGCATTATTGATTTAAAATCTGTCTCAGGTAGCAAAATAACTTCTTATGAATTGGATGAGTCAATTTCTATTGATATTGATACGGAAGAAAACTTTAAGTTTGCAGAAATAACACTTAAATCAAATAATGAGCTCGTTGCTTTTTAATAATAAAGTTTTACTTTGTGGCCTAGGTTCAATTGGATCTAGGCATCTGAAAAATCTACAAATGTTAGGATGTAAAGATTTAATCATTTATACAAAAAATAGTAATCCATATTTTAAATCACCCCCAGGTATTCAATGCTATGATATTCTTGATGAGGCGTTAAAACAAAAGCCAATTATTTCAATTATTTGTAATCCTACATCATTCCATATTAAAACAGCAATAGAATGTGCAAAGGCTGGATCTCATATATTTATAGAGAAGCCAGTTTCTCATAATTTGGAAAATGTTGCAGAATTGAGTAGAGTTTTGAAATCAAAAAACATATTTTGTATGATTGGTTATATGATGAGGTTTAATCCAGCAATTAAACTAATTAAGAGTCATATAAAGAATGGTGAATTAGGGACACCAATTCATTTTTCTTCTGTTTGGGGAGAGTATTTACCAGACTGGCATCCATACGAAGATTATTTAATCAGTTATGCAAGTAANAAAAATCTGGGTGGCGGACCTATATTAACTTTAAGCCATGATATAGATTTAGCATATTGGTTTTTTGGAATGCCTCAGACAATTTCATGTACGACTTTAATGGCGTCTAATTTATCTATTGATACTGAATCAGTTGCTGATATTATATTTAAATATAATAATGTACTCACTGCACATCTACATCTTAACTATATTGATAAACCCACTAAAAGAAATATTACGATTAGATTTTCAAATGGAAGAATAGATTACGATATAGTAAAAAATATGTTATTTTTATATAGAGGTTATTCAACAGAAAGAGACCCAGAAATTTTTGATTATAATGACAAATTTTCCAGAAATGATTTATTTGAATTGGAGTTAAAATATTTTTTAAAATCTATAAATAACAATAGTAAGCCAATCCCATCATTTGAAGATGGGTTAAATGTCTTAAAACTTGCAATTGCTGCAAGCGAATCAGCAGCGCAGGATTCAAAAATTAAAAAATGAGATATAATAATGTTTGATATCAATTTTTATATGGAATCGTATAATGTAGTAAAACAAATGAATAATGGTAAGAAAATTTCACAAAAAGAGCTTCTCGATTTATTTGAAAGTTTTAGATCAAAAGATCCAATCATATACAATATAGAAACAACAAATGCATGTAACATGCGTTGTAAAATGTGTCCCAGAACTACTAGGATGACTAGAGATATAACTTTTCTCGATTTAGACTATATTGAAAATGTTGTGAAACAACTAAAACCTCATTCCAAAAAATTATGGTCTGATTGGGAAAAATTTTGCACTGAAACCTATGGTATTTCCCCTGATGATATCCCAAGTGAAAATCATTTTTTTCTTTATATAATACCTAAGGTAATTCAACTACACGGTTATGGTGATCCGCTTTTGGACAAAAATTTAGGTGGTACTATTCAAATATTAAATAAATATGGTTTTGAATCATATTTTAGTTGCAACCCTGCAAATATAGATATTGAAAGAACAATTGAAATGATGGAAAACGGATTAACATATCTAAAATATTCATTTGAAAGTACTGATGATCAGAAGTTTAAAGACATTAGAGGGAATGCAGCTAATTTCACTGAAGCTTATAAAAAGACAGCTGAAGTATTAGCAATAAAGCGAGAAAAACAGCTAAATACTAAAATAATTATTACCATGATAGATGTAGGCCATGATGAGACTCAACAAAAAGAATTTATAAAATTGAAANAGGTTTTTGAAGATTTAGATGTATATATCTACTTAAAAAGTGAAGATCAACAGTGGTATAGAAAAGATCCGACTTTAGAAAGTTATTTGGAAGAAAGAGGTAGGGTAGTTCCTGAGAAAGAAAAAGAATTTTATGGTACTAACTCTATACATTGGTCAGAGTTTTGCAAGCATCCATGGATGTCTATGACCATAAAATCCGATGGTGAAGTTCATATGTGTATGGAAGATTACAACAATGAAATTTTTCTTGGGAATTCACAGGAATATAATTTATATGATATATGGAATGGAGAATTGTACAATAAATTTAGGCGTGACCATTTTGAATTAAACCCGTGTATTAAATGCATAAAAGAATGTGATATGCCTAAAATTGGTAATTATTTCAAGGATAATTTTCATTCTACAGGTCAAGAATCATTAATTGCCAGTTGGGAATAATTTATAGAAAGAATTGATATATACCATCAGTTGTTCTAAGAATAGGTTTTTATAAAAATATACTTTCAATTTGATGATATTGGGATTAATAGTCTTGGCTGAATTACTTACAGCAATTATTGATTTATTATACTTTATAACTATTGGCAGATTTTGTCTCTTGCTGAATGCCAAAAGGTTTATTTTATAAGCCGTTTACTTATTACAACTGCACTAGAAGAAACTTGGCCGAAAGATTCTGAGACTCCAGTACTCTTTCTTGGCGAATGGTGCCGTATTTATTCAAAAAAAGAGCGCTGGTCAATAATGAATTCTGAAATAGTACCGTACCACTGGGACGATCGTGATAAACTATACAATGATTACCAGTATTTAAATAACCTTTATGAAATAAAACTCCGAGCTGTACAAAAACAATTAAACAAAATTCACGGTGTTGATTATTCATTACGATATTGGAGAATTTTAATTGGTCCTTGGTTAGGCTATTTTATACAAATAGTCTTTGATCGGTGGGCCATGCTAAAACATGCATTTGAGAATTATGAAATAAGTAGTTGCCGTGTTTTAGAATTTGATGGAAGCCCCCTTATTCCTAATGGGATGAATGATTGCCTAAATTTATTTATAACTGATGATTGGAATGAGATGATCTATAGCCAGTTATTACAGGAACACCTGAAATATGATATTTTGATAGAGCCTTTGAAAAAGGATAGTATTCAAATAAACGAATCTCATAACGATACTAAATCACTTAGATACTATATTTCAAAATTAGGAGGATTAGGTGCCAAATCATTGATGAAGATTAAAAGCAATTTTATTAACGTAAATGAATATTTTTTTTTAAAAACATACCTTCCTCCATTAATAGAAGAGAAACTCTTAAAACGATTAGGCCAAAAACCAAAAAAATGGAAACTTGCAAATATACCAAAAATTCAAATGAATCATAAAATGCGGGAATGGAAATTAAAAATGGATAGTATCACTGATGATTTCTCTAATATTTTGAACAATATGATTTCTAAGCATATACCAATAGTTTACCTTGAAGGTTATAAGTCCCTTTATACTAATACTAAATACTTGGGTTGGCCAGAGAGCCCTAAGTGTATTTTTACAAGTGTTTCTTATAGCGATAATGATATTTTTAAAATTTGGGCAGCTGAAAAAACAGAGAATGGTGTACCATTGGTAATTGGACAGCATGGTGGAAACTATGGGATGGCACCATGGTCATTTCACGAGGAGCAACAAATCAGTATTTCCGATGCTTGGCTTTCTTGGGGCTGGTGTGACGAAAAAAAACCAGAGATCATACCAGCTTGTAACTTGAAGGTAATTAACCATGCGGTAAAATACAATCCNAATGGGATGGCTTTAATGGTTGAAGTGGCATTACCACGTTATAGTAGTCACATGTATACTGTACCAATCGCTAGTCAGTGGTTATCTTATTTTGAAGATCAATGTCGATTTATTTCTGCTTTACCGGAGCATGTACGTAAAAAGATTCTGATTCGTCTATATAGAGATGATATGGGGTGGTGTCAAGAAGATCGCTGGATGCAACACTTTCCAAATATAAAACTCGAACTTGGCCAAGAACCGATTCATAATTTGGTAAATAGGAGCCGTATCTGTATTTCAACTTATAATGCAACAACATTTTTGGAATCTTTATCTTGGAATATGCCTACAATAATATTCTGGAATCCTTCTTATTGGGAATTGCGAGCATCTGCAATTCCATATTTTGAATTACTTAAATCAGCGAATATTTTTCATGAGACTCCGGAAAGTGCGGCAAACCATATGACGAAAATTTGGGATGATATCCCAGCCTGGTGGCAGAGCAAATCCGTACAGGATAATCGTCAAAAATTTTGTGACCAGTATTCATTAAGCCTTGAAAACCCATTAGATAGATTAGAAACTATTTTCCAAAATATATCAACTAAAGCAAAAACAGTGTTGTGATGATGAATAATAGAAANAAATCATCTACCATTATTTTAGATTGTACTCTTAGAGATGGTGGCTACTATAATAATTGGGATTTTGANCCTGATATAGTAAAACGATATTTACAATCGATGCAAACCGCTTCCATTGATATTATAGAGATTGGTTTCAGGTCTCTGCCTAAATCAATTTTTATGGGTCCCTATTACTATTGTAAAGATGAATTTATTGAAAGTTTAGATTTACCTTCAGATTCAATTATTGGGGTCATGATTAATTGCAAGGAGTTTTTTGTAGAAAAAGACAAATCGAATAATCTCGTTAAAAAATTATTTAGAAAAGCTGATGACTCCCAAATTGGGCTAGTAAGGATTGCTGTGAGTTTCAATCGAGCATTAGAGGCGGAGTCCATTGCCTATGAATTAAAAATGAAAGGATATCAGGTAGCCATAAACCTAATGCAGGCTCAAAATAAAAAAGAAGATGAATATTCAGAACTGGCAGAAAAGATTGCAATTTGGGGCACACTTGATGTCCTTTACTTTGCTGATTCTTTAGGTAATATGCTTCCNGAGGAAGTTGCAATGGTTTCTACCACTCTTAACAAAAGTTGGAAAGGGAAATTAGGCATTCATGCTCATAATAATAAAAATTTAGCACTTATTAATACAATTACTGCTGTTAAGAATGGTGTTACCTGGTGTGATAGCACTGTCACCGGTATGGGAAGGGGTGCCGGAAACACTTCCACTGAAAGCCTGCTCATGGAAATGAACCATAATGGTAAGCATAGGGGTGATGCAACATTATTGCAGGAATCTATTGAAGATTTCAATCGTTATAAAAGTAAATATAATTGGGGCTCAAATATTTATTATCATTTTGCTTCAAATCATAATATTCATCCTACCTTTGTCCAGGCACTTTTAAGTGATGTTCGCTATAATAAACAGCAGGTTATCGATATTCTTAAGAATATTTCTAGTAAAGAAATGCAATCTTTAAGTGGTCAGCCCATAAACTTATCTGATTTTAGTTTGGAAGCATTGGATTACGCGAAGGCCACTATCTATGATAAACAGAACATTGTTTCGGGTACCTGGGATGCAACCGGTTGGTTAGCAGATCGTGAAGTGCTAATTATTGGATCGGGTCCTAGTGTTAAACGCTATAAAAAAGATATAATTAAGTATGTACATATACAAAAACCTGCAGTTCTGGTATTAAATATTAATATATCAATTCCAGAATCAATAATTACTGCAAGTGTAGTTTCTTTAGAGGCGCGTATGCTTTTTGATACATTCCAGTACACAAAATTAGGCTATCCAATAATTCTGCCAAGGGCAAGAATTGAAAACTTAATTAATAGATTGAACAACGATTTTGAGATTTATGATTATGGCTTAACTGTAGAACCTAATACCTTTGAATTTCAACCAACAGGTTGTTCGCTGCATTTACCCTATACAGCATGCTATGCATTAGCAATAGCTAATCAAGCAGGTGCAAAAATGATAAACTTAGTTGGGTTTGATGGTTACGGCATTGGTGACCCAAAACAAGAAGAAATGAATAACCTATTTAGGCTATATAAGGAAAATGAAAAAAGTGTGCAAATAACATCTCTAACCCCTTCATCCTACAACTTGGATAAAGGTTCAATATACTCTCCAGCTCTTAAATGAAAGATATACTGGTTGTTATTCCAGCGCGTTACAATTCTTCACGTCTCCCGGGGAAGCCTTTGGTGGATATAAACGGAAAATCTATGATAAATCGTGTGTGGGAAAAATGTATAATTGCGACGGAAAAGGAAAATGTGATAGTGGCTACTGATGATAGTAGGATTGGAGATCATTGCAAAGGTCTTGATATACCTTATCTCATTACGAATAAACAATGCCATACCGGTTCTGACCGAGTATATGAGGTAGCGCAAGACAATTATGCTGATATTTATATAAATATTCAGGGCGATGAACCAATGATTAAATCTAACGATATAAAAAAAGTAATAGATTTTGCCATACAGAATAAAAGCAATGTGATTAATGCTATGTGTCCCATCAGTGATGAAAGGGATTTTATAAGTCCCAATGTACCAAAAGTTGTAACAAGGGAAGATGGCCGCTTGCTCTATATGAGTCGTGCACCAATTCCTACAGATAAACAGCACCAATTTATCTCAGCTATGAAACAAGTATGTATCTATGCATTTCCACGTAATATATTGTTACAATACGGATCAAGAAAAATCAAATCACCATTGGAATCAATTGAAGATTTAGAAATTTTGCGTATACTAGAGATGGGTCATGAGGTATTGATGGTTGAAGTGTCTGATTCTTCTATTGCTGTAGATACTCCTGAAGATCTTGAAAGGGTCAGGAAATTAATCCATGATTGATATTACGGATTACGATTTTGTTGTGCTTGATTGTGATGGTGTAATCCTTGATTCTAATTTGTTGAAAACGGATGCCATTATTAAAACACTTGAGGATGAACCTGAGAGATACGTTGATAAAATGATTGTCTATCATAAAAATAACGGAGGTATTTCTAGATACAAGAAATTCAGACATTATTTTGAAGAAATCAATCCTTGTGAAGATGGGGAAATAAAAGCCAAGGTTTCCATTGAAAAGTTTGCTGAAATAGTAAAAAAAGGGCTATTGAAATGTGATTATATACCTGGTGTAATAGATTTCATCAATAATATTAAACGAAAGGGACTTCCCCTTTTTGTTGTTTCAGGATCTGATGAAATAGAATTAAGGAAAGTATTTAGCAAACGAAAGATTGATACATTGTTTTGTTCCATTTACGGAAGTCCATTCACAAAAACTCAGATCATGAAGAATGTTATATCACAGGTTGGGTCTCGGAAAAAAGGAATATTTTTTGGTGATTCGAAGACAGATTTCGATGCTGCTATGCAATTTGAATTAACTTTCATTTTCGTTAAAGGTGCATCAGAATGGGAAAAAGGGAAAAAAATATTTAATGGAAATTCTAATTATTCAATTCAGAATTTTCAATCATCCAACATTATTACAGAATTTTGAAAAAAATAAGTTATTTTTTTCTTAAAGATTATTGTGGAGAATAAAATTGAAATTTAAAAGAAAAGTTCATTTGAAGGATATTTCTAGGATTCGAATTCCTGAGGATAGAGACCTTGACAATTGTCTCAGGTTAAATAGAAACGAGAGGGTTGCTGATTGGCATAAAGGTTTTCTTCGTGAAGTTTTTGATTCAAAGCCAGATTATTTACTGAATGTTTATCCTAATTCCGATTCTATTTATAAAAAGTTAAGTAAATATCTAAAGCTTGATAAAAATCAGATTTTACTTTCTTCTGGCATGGACGGTGCTTTCAAAGCAATCTGGGAAACCGTAACGGATCCTGGCGACCATGTAGGTGTACCAGTGCCGACCTATGCTATGTACCACGTATATAATAAAATTTTCGATACTAAATTAACACAGATTAATTATGATTCGTACACCCTTAAACTAAAATGGAATGAACTCGATAAATTCATTGAAAGTAAACCTCATATTCTTTTTATCCCCAATCCAAATCAGCCAGTGGAAGATCCCCTCTCAATCGACCAGATTGCAGAAATTTCTAAACGGTGTAGTGAGAATGGAACATTATTGGTTATAGATGAAGCCTATTACATGTTTGGATGTGAAACGGCAATTGGTTTAGTTAAAGATTATGATAACTTGGTCATTTTGAGAACTTTCTCTAAAGGTTTTGGTGTACCTGGAATCCGTCTTGGCTATATGGTATCTAATACCGAGAATATTGATCATTTTTCAAAAACTCGATTTGCTTATGAGAGTAATAGTTTAAGTGATGCAGTCGGTGAATATCTCTTGGATAATCTAGATATTGTAAATGATTATATTAAAAAAGTCCATGAAGGTCGCAATTATCTTAAAAGCGAGCTTTCAAAGCTTGGATTTAACTGTAATGGTAATGTTGGAAACTATCTTTTAATTGATTTTGGATCAAAAGAAAAATGCAAATACTATGCATCAGAACTTGAAGAAAGAAAAATACATGTAAAGGCAAATTATTCTGATGAGTGGGGTAAATATATGCTTGTGACATTGGGCCCAAAAGAAACCTTGGTTCCATTTATAGATGTTATAAAATCCAGTTTTATACTATGAGAAATTTGCAGGAATATAAGCGTTAAAATGAAAGTAGCAATTACAGGTGGATATGGTTACATAGGTTCTAGGATTGCTGAGCGACTTTTAATTGAAGGCCATGAAGTCAGTATTCTAGATATTCAAAAAGATGATACAAAAAAGAATCTTGATAAATGTCATTTTATTCAATGTGATATTACAAAATATAATACTCTCCCAAATTTTTCTAATAATGAGATAGATGTCCTTATGCATTTAGCAGCACAATCGTCTGGAGTTAAGTCATTTGAAATTCCTGAGACTGATATCAATATTAATATTTTAGGAACATTGAATATGATTAAGTGGTGCGGATCAAATAATGTCAAGCGTATTATATTTGCTTCATCATTTACAGTTTATGGTGATAATACAGAATCAGAATTATATCAAGAAGATATGCCTTGTAACCCTAAATCACTTTATGCACTTTCAAAATACACAGGAGAGAGATATCTTCAGATTTACGGAGAACATATTGGGGTTAAATGGAATATTTTAAGAATGTTTAATGTTTATGGACCTGGTCAGGATTTAACTAGAATGGATCAAGGGGTGGTAAGTATTTTTCTGAGTATGATCCATAATGGAGATTATGTTGGAGTTAGAGGGAGTCTAGATCGTTTTAGGGATCTTGTATTTATTGATGATGTTGTAGAGGGATGGGTGCAGTGCTTACATCAACCTGAACAGAGTAATGAGATTTTTAATTTGGGATTTGGTAGTAAAACAACTATTGCCGATCTTATAAATACAATTATTGAAGTATATGGTAAAACAGGAAAAGTTAAGGTCGAGGAAATTGGTACTACACCCGGTGATATAATGGGGTGTTATGCAGATATTTCAAAAATAACTGAAAAACTTGGTTATTTTCCCAATTATGATTTAAAAGTTGGAATTAAGCGTTTTAAAGAGTGGGCAGATAAATTCTATAAAATAGACTAATACGATTGTGTTTTTGAAAGAAAAAAGATGTTTGTTGTGCAATGGGAAAACCGATTTTAAAGATGTGATACTACGTAGTGGTGAAAATTTTATGGTGTATTCTTGCATAAAGTGTAATTTCGAATTTTTTGATTACAATAATAAATCTGCACTACAATCTGATAAACTTGATGATACTAGGCTTCTCAGCTCTGGATTAAATATTCCAAGTATCCAATTAGATTTTGAAAATGGTACCAGACAATCGCGCTCTTATATAGAACAATTTATTTATGAACCAATTATTGAAGAAAAAATATTAGAAATCGGTTGTTCTAATGGATACTTCTTAAAACTTCTATGTGATTTAGATGCCGCTCCTTATGGTTTAGAAATTAATGAGTCACGTGCACAATTCGTTAGAGATGAACTCGGACTCCCATGTTATTCTTCTTTGGGTAAAATCGAAGAAGATCAATTACAATTTAAAAAAATATTTATGTTTTACACTCTAGAGTATATCCCTGAACCAGTAGAGTATATAATGAGATTGATTAAGATTTTAGACTCTAGCGGTGAGCTAATTGTTGTGACACCTAATCTTGATGATGTACTTAAAAACGATTGGGATATTCCAGCATATGAGGAGTTTTTTTATGAAAAATGCTCTATTTGTTATTATTCAATAAATGCTTTAAAAGTATTGGGTAGTAAAGTAAAAAAAACCTTTAACGTTGAAATTAAGATTACAACCGAGCAAGGATATAGTTTATTTAACCATGTAAACTGGCTTTTAAATGAACGACCCATTACAACTGGCATTGTCGGAGGAGATAATTTACCAAATAAAATAATAAAAACTTTTAGTGATCATAGGCCACAATTTGTAAAAAATATTAAACATCTTATAAGAAATATAGATGCAGATTATAAGGCTTTAATTGAACAAAATGGATTAGGAAATCGTATTATATTTCGAATGAAAAAATTATGATTATTAAAATAGCCATTACAAAAGCCATTTGTTATATTTTAAAATAATGACTGGAAAATAATTTGAATTTTAAAGTACTCTTAATTTATCCCAACCAACGTGGTATGAATATGTTGCCACCAGCCATAGGATTATTATCATCAATTCTTAAAGAAGATGGAAACACAGTTGAATTATTTGATACCACGTATTATGAAAATTTAGGTGAGACTGGAGTTCTCGAAATTGATTCTGATAATATCAAAACAGAAAAATTGATGGCACGGTCTTATCAAATGCCAAATGATATTACTCTTAAAACAACAAATGTATTAAATGATTTCACTAAGAAAGTAGAATCTTTCAATCCTGACCTACTAGCAATGTCTTGTACAGAGGATATGTTTGAAATAGGTATAGCTTTATTGAAAAAAGTTAGGAAATATAAAATTCCAACAATCTTAGGTGGGGTTTTCGCAACATTTGCACCAGACTTGGCCTTGAGTTTTGATGAAATTGATATAGTATGCAAAGGTGAAGGAGAGGATGCCTTAAGAAGCTTATGTAGGCGCATGAGAACCGGAAGGGCTTATGATGATATTTGCAATCTTTGGATAAAAAATCAAGATGGTAGTATTAAAACTAATCCTACAATGATGATTAATATGGATACCAATCCTTTAATTGACATGGATATATTTGAGGAAGCTAGGTTTTACAGACCCATGGGAGGGAAAGTATATCGTATGTTTCCAGTCGAAACTTTTAGAGGATGCCCTTACAAATGTGCTTTCTGTAATTCACCATCACAGGAAGCAATGTATAGAAAAGAAACAGGTGAATCATACGTTCGTCGAAAATCATTTGAGAATATGCGAAGGGAGTTGTTGTTTTATAAGGAGGAGATGGGAGCCGAATATCTTTATTTTTGGGCAGATACATTTTTCACTTGGAAAAAGGGAGAATTTGAGGAATTTGCAGAGATGTATAAAGATATTGGACTTCCTTTTTGGTGTCAGACTAGGATTGAAACTGTCAGACAAGATAAAATGAAACTGCTAAGAGATATAGGATGTGCGCGAATCTCATTTGGAATAGAACACGGTAATGAAAAGTTCAGAAGAAAATGGATTGCAAGACCTGTGTCTGATGAATTGATGTTGAAGAATTTTGCAATTGTTGAAGATTCAGGTATCCCTTTTAGTGTAAATAATATTCTTGGTTTTCCACATGAAACAAGGGAGCTTGCATTTGATACAATTGAGTTCAATCGCAAGATAAATTCTCATGATAGAAATGCATATGCATTTACACCATTTCATGGCACTCCTTTAAGAAACGAATGTGAGAGATTAGGTTATTTGAAAAATGAGGATATATCAAAATCTGTTGTGACAGGTGCGGAATCGAATCCATTAAATATGCCTCAGTTTCCAAGAACAGAGGTCAATAAATTAGTTAAAACCTTTAATATGTATGTAAAATTCCCTAAAACTCGTTGGCCAGAAATCAAAAAAGCTGAAGAAAATACCCCTGAAGGAAATAAAATTTTTCAAGAGTTAAAAAATGAGTTTATCAGTTTATTTTTTAATGAACGAGATGAGAATTTTGAGGTTTCAGCTATGGAAAAGCAAATAAAAGCTCCTATGAGCTAGGCGTTGTTTATTGTTCCAAAACAGTTTTTATTTTATTTAGTCTAGACCATCCCTTTAATAAATATCTGTCATGAAGATTGATTTTTCAATTGGTGCAGAATTATCTTCTTTTATATCGATTAAAATCGATGAAATAGCAAAAGAAACAAGACAAGACTATACTGAATTAATTTCAACTGTATCTCAAAAAAATAATTTAGGAAATAATATAGACTGGTGGGTTCAATCGCCATCGAGCAGAAATACGATAGCTAGCCCATTATTTTATTATCTATGTGTAATACGGTTAATAAATCGATTAATAAGCGATAATCATCATATATCTGAGATAATAGTTGATTCGTTTGCTCTAAAAATAATAATTAGAGATTTAGTATCTAAAAGGTCAGTCCGTATCCCAGTTCACGGTCCAAATAATTCAATTGCAAATAGATTACATCGTATAATAAAAAATATTGAAATAGTTTTTAATACATTAAAAGATAAATTATACCTGTTAATATTTTCAAGAAGGACTAAAAATCTACAAAAACCAATGATTGATGGTTCCTTNACATTNATAGANACATTTGTGTATCCAGGTTATATTTCTAANGANAGNTATTANAATGGTCTTTGGNAAAATTTATCAAAAGATNAAAGATCTTTAACTTATTTTGTNCCTACACTTAACAATATTCCTNCNNATGNTATTATTTCAGCGTACGAAGAATTANGNAAAAGTGATANAAATTTTCTTATNAAAGAAGATTATTTNAANTTCANATGATTTACTCTTTGCAATTTTGCATTGTTTTAGAATTCTATTTATTAAAGTTAAGAGTGTGTTTTTTGAAGATTTAGATGTTTCTACATTAATGATAGAAGAAATGCTAAAGTTTAACGGATTCCCGAATGCAGTAGAATCATTATTAAATTTCAGATTTGCCAAAGCATTAAAGAAAAAACAGATAAAATTAAAACTAGTTGTTAATTGGTTTGAAAATCAAGTTGTAGATAAAGGGTGGAATGCAGGGTTCTCACGTTTTTATCCTAAAACCCATACATTGGGTTATCGAGGATACATAACAAGCGATCTTTACTTATGTACCTTACCATCAAAATGTGAAAATATTAATAAAGTAATACCAAAGGAAATTGCTGTAATTGGAAAAGGTTTATGTGATTCTATCAAAGAATTTGATTCAACCTTAAAAATAAAAGTTGTTCCAGCATTTAGGTTCTCGCATCTATGGGAAGATTATGAATCTAAGCTTGATTCTAAAAAATTTACAATTTTTTTTCCTATGCCTTATAGTATACAGGATTCACAAGAAATTTTACAGGCATTAATTAAAAGTTCGGATTTTATGGTTGCTAATGATATTCGTATCACATTGAAGTCTCATCCAACCATGAGTATAGAAGATGTTAAAAATTTGATAGGTTCGGATTATTTCAATATTTTTTCATTAGTTGATGAACCCTTTATTGAAAGTTTATCAAAATCTAATTTATTAATATCTGGATTATCAGGTGCTGCTATTGAATCCATAGTTTTTGGTATACCTGTTTTGTTATTACGAAATAGGCGCGGTATTACATTTAATCCTATTCCAAAAGATATACCTCAAGGGATATGGAGTATATGCGATTCGAGTGACCAGATTATTGAATTTATTAAAAAGCAATATACTATTTCTAATGATGAACTTATGAATTACAAAAAATTTGGAAAGCAAGTTAGAGAAAGATATTTTGAGCCCATCAATAATCAAAGTGTATGTAATCTCCTAGAATTTGAATCTAATTAATAATAAAATTCATTGGATAGATGGAAAAATTCACTGTAAAAAAATAAAACATGAGTGCTTCAGTTAAAATAGTTCAATTATCATAATGTGTGGTATAGCTGGTAAACTTCATTGGCAGCCATTATTTAAAAATAATAATGTAAAGAGAATGTCTGAGCGCTTAGTGCATCGTGGTCCTGATGAAATTGGATCACTTGAGCTTGATAATATTTCTCTCGGATTTACGCGACTTTCCATATTAGATCTCTCAAAAAAGGCAAGCCAGCCAATGTCAACTAGCGATAATCGTTTTCACATTACTTTTAACGGAGAGATTTATAATTTCAAGGAATTACGAAAAGAGCTAAAAGATAAGAACTATAAATTTAAATCAAGGTCTGATACTGAAGTCGTTTTATACTCCTATGTAGAATGGGGGACAAAGTGTTTAAAATTATTTAATGGAATGTTTGCGCTTGCTATTTGGGATTCGAAAAATAAAATGTTGTTCTTGGCAAGAGATAGATTCGGACAAAAACCAATATATTACCACTCTAATAATAAAAAAGAATTCATCTTTGCTTCTGAACTTTCAGCATTAACAGTTGATGAGACTGTTCCAAAAAATATTTCAATGGAGGCTATAAATTGTTACTTGGCTATTGGATATATCCTCTCTCCAATGACATTTTATGAAGATATTTATAAATTAGAGCCAGGCACTTATTTGCTTGTTTCTAATAATGGAAATAAAATAATTAAAAATAAATATTGGGATTATGCATTTTCTTTCCGTTCAAAAACTAGAGAAAAAAAATCTGATATTGCTAAACACTTGGAATACTTATTGGAAAAGTCTGTCAAAAGAAGGCTTGTGAGTGATGTGCCTGTAGGTGCGTTTTTAAGTGGTGGGATTGATTCAGCTTCGATTGTTAGTATGATGAAAAAACATTATTCAGAAAAGTTACATACGTTCAGTGTCGGTTTTCATGAAAAAAGTTATAACGAGATACCGGATGCTGAAAAAGTTTCTAAATGGTTTGATACAATTCACCATAGCTATTTATCTGATTTGGGTGGAGAATTAGATCCTACTAATATTGCCATTGATTCTTTTGATGAACCATTCTCTGATACTTCACTAATTCCAACATTTGAAGTTTCTAGATTAGCATCACAATATGTTAAAGTTGTTCTTTCTGGTGATGGTGCTGATGAATTATTTGCTGGATACCAAACATATAAAGCTGATAAGTATTATAGCTTTTTTCAATATTTTCCAAATATGATAAAAATTGGTTTGAGTGAATTAGGACGTACTTTTAGTCAAAATCATAAAAAGTTGAATTTAGGATATAGATTTCAACAATTTTTTTATGGTTCGATGTTTAATAGGCAAGAAGCTCATTTTCTCTGGAGAATTTATTTTCAGCCTAAAGAGCGAGTTGCAATTCTAGGACAAGAAAATAGAGACTTAGTTTATGATTCTGATCCAATTCATATTTTTAATAAACATTTTAACGATGTAGAAGATCTTAGTTTTTTGGATAAAAGTCTATATGTTGATTGTATGACTTGGCTGGCAGATGATATCTTATTTAAGATCGATCGAGCATCAATGCGTAATGGATTGGAGGTCCGTTGCCCATTTTTAGATGTTGATTTGGCAACTTATGCTGCTTCTATACCAGTAGATTTAAAAATGAAAGGTTTTGATACAAAGCATATTTTAAAAGAAGCACTTAAAAGCATTCTACCAAAATTTGTTTTATCAAAGAAAAAAAGTGGTTTTAACGCACCGATTGGAACAAGTATTCAAAAAAAGGGTTTGGACGAATTTCGTTCCTTTAATAAATATGTATTTAATAGGAAAGTCACTTTATGAACCAGGGTAAACAAGCTGAGTGGTTTAAACAATGGGAATTATTCGAAAATGATGAATTATTCTTATTTAGCGATTGGATATTTCCATTTTCTTTGGAGGATTTTAATGATAAGACTGTTTTAGAATGTGGTTGTGGCGGTGGGCAGCACACTACATTAATTGCACCATATGCAAAAACCGTTACAAGCATTGACTTAAATACCATTGATATAGCAAAAAAGAAAAATGAACATATTGATAATGTGACTTTCATTGAATCAGATATTGCCACAATGGATTTGGGTACTAAGTTTGATTTTGTAATATCAATAGGAGTTGTTCACCATACAGATGACCCCGATAAAACTATATCAAACCTTATTAAACATGTAAAACCTGGAGGTAAATTAATTATATGGGTATACTCAAAAGAAGGCAATCTGTTTATGAGATATTTTTTAGAACCATTTAGAAAATTATTTTTATTGAACATCAGTAAAAATACTTTAAAAAGATTAGCACAAATATTAACAGTATTAATGTACATCCCAATATATACTGTTTATTTATTACCAATAATTTTTTTACCATACTATCATTATTTTACCAACTTCCGTAAACTCTCTTTCAATAGAAATGTGCTTAATGCTTTTGATAAACTTAATGCACCTCAAGTAAACTTTATTAGCTTAGATCGTGTACAATTTTGGATGCAGAATAATGAGTTTGAAAATATTCACATAAGTCACTATAAAAAAGTAAGTTGGAGAATAAGTGGGAAAAGATTATAATAATCTTTAATTAGCACTATATTTTTTCTGATTATGTAAACAAAATAATGAGCAATATAACTAAATGAAAATTTCTTTTATTACAATCCCAAATGGAATATCAGGAGGTGAAGTAGAAAAATCAATGCTAGTATCTCCACCGATTACACACCTCTGGCTTGCAGCAGTTTTATTAGAGGCAGGACATGAAGTCGATATTTTGGATGCGTTGAGTCTTGGTATGGGCATTGAAGATTTAGAAAAACATATTGAAAAAGAAAAACCTGATATGGTGGGTTTCACTGTATTTACTGCGTTCTATAAAGAAGTCCTTTTTGTTACTGAAAGATTGAAAAAACGTTTTCCTGATTTAAAAACTGTTGTGGGAGGTTATCACGTTAATAGTATCCCTGAAGATTTCTTTTTACCATATATAGACTACATTTTTGAAGGTGAGGCTGAATTTAGCTTAAGGGAATTAATGAATAGACTAAGAGAAGGCAATGATGATTTTGAGGGAATACCTGGATTGATTTCAAGAAATATTCATGGAGAATGGCAAAAGAACCCTGTTGACCCTTTTCGTACCAATATGGATGAACAACCTATTTTACCTTACGAGTTGATTTTAGATAATCATTATAATACATGGTGGACCTCTATCGATCCTTCTAAAGAAAAATATATGGCAACGGTCTCAGGAAAGGGGTGTCCAATGGCATGTACTTTCTGCGATATTGGTAAAACCGAAGGGAAAAAAATCCGTGCTATGGGCTCAAACAGGCTCCTAAAAGAATTTGAGTATTTACAATCACTTGGAGTCACTCATGTTGAACTTAGGGATGCTAATTTTACTACTAGTCGTCAGCATCTAATTGATTTGGCTCAAGGAATGATTGAAAAAGAAATAAATATTGAGTGGGGTTGTTCTAGTACTTTAGGTAATCTTCGTGCTATGATGAAAAAAGAAGCACGTGGAACTGGTGGTGATATTAATTTGTTGGACTTACTTTATGATTCAGGCTGTCGCTTTATATTCTTAGGTGTTGAAAGTGGAAATCCTGAAATTCTGTATCGTGAAAAAAGAGTCACTATTGAAGAGACCTTCCAAGTAATCAAGGCAGTTCAAAAAGCTGGAATTCAAGCTCATA
>PATI01000030.1 GCA_002712335.1 Rhodospirillaceae bacterium
TCTACACTATTGCAGATATGGCATGCTGGCCCTGGGTTAGGGTTCATCGTTATCATGGCCAGCCATGGGATAATTATTCTTACGTTAAACGTTGGTTCGATGAGATATCTGCGCGTCCGGCGGTACAGCAGGGCATGAAACTTCTTTCTGATTACCGTCGTAAACCACACGAAGTCCTGAACGAAAAAACACGTGATATTCTTTTCGGTTCTAGTCAAATGCAGCGTCGTTAGCTTTTTAAAAAATAGAAAGTACTGATAAGAGTTTTTCACAGATTTTTCTTATGCAATACTCAATTAGGGGTTTTATTTGCTGCATTAAATCTAGTTAGGTTTGTACCTTATAGCTTAAGGGTTTTATTTATGGAAAATAAAAAGTTATTCCTCGGTATTTTATCAATTATATTGATATTTACATTAGATAAGCCTTCTTATTCTGCGGAAGAGTTGACNGCGAAAGAGGCTTCGGCAAAATACAAAACAGCAGTTTCTTTCATTAAAAGGCAAAAATACCGCTCTGCGATAGATCTGCTGAATGAAATTGTTGAGTCAGAAATTGATGATAAAGCTCAACTCGCCGATGCTTTGAATTTGTTGGGATTTAGTTACCGAAAGTCTAAAAAGACTAGTTTTGCAATTGAATATTATATGGATGCACTAAAAATCGACCCAAAGCACAAAGGAGCCAATGAGTATATTGGCGAAGCCTATTTGGAACTAAATAAACCCTTGCAGGCAGCAAAATATCTGAAGGTTTTACAAAATCTATGTGGTAAAGACTGTGCAGAATATCAAAATCTTAAGCACTCCTTTGATAGATTTTTGAAGAATAATGGTAAAGATATCAGTCAATATTAGATATCTCTCGGTATTTTTGATTTTTATCCCTCTTTTTAATTATTACCTAGCGTTCGCCTNTTTTGCCTCCCTGCGAACTGAGAAATAGGTACTCGCAAAAATTACTAAAGCTCCTATTAGTACCCACGGTGAAAATGTTTCACCCCAAAGTAAGTATGCAATTAGGGCTATAAAGGGAAGACGAAGAAAATCGAGTGGAAAGCAGACCGAGGTGTCAATTAAAACTAAAGCCTTGCTTATACAGAAATGGGTTATAATTCCTGAAGTTCCTAATAGTAAAAGCCATGGCAGGTGATGCCAATCTGGTGTTACCCAAAAATATATTGCGGGACCAACAAGAATAAGGCTTTGAATTAGATTCATTGTGAAAACCATGGTACCGGCACNCTCATTTTGNGANAAAACCTTAACCATCACATTCTGAGCCGAAAATAATATTGCTCCTAAAATAACCATGAGCGTTGGTATACCCACTGGAACAAAACCAGGTCGGATAATTATAAGAACGCCAGCAAAACTTACTGCCATACTAATCCAACGATATTTTTTTACTCTTTCGCCAATTGTCATCGCTGCAATTGCCGCAGTTAAGGCAGGAATTGTGTATTCAATTGAGGTTACAACGGCGAGTGGAACGGATATTACGGCAAAAAAAACGCAATATTGGGCGCCTACNTGGGTAAANTTTCTGAGAATTTGAAAAGGNAAACGCTTGGTGCGCAGTGTTTTATACCCATACNTGGGTATCATAAATACCGAAATAAAAATTAAACCGATTAGCGCTCTTAAGAAAAGGATTTCTGTTATACCAATATCCGGTTTGAGTGCGCGGACAGCAATTACGATACCGGCTAGACCAGCAACTGCGATTAACATCCAGGCGANACCATGAAGAGTCTCAGTGCGGTTCGGGTTCANAGTGATTTTTTGGTTCATAACAGAATTTACTCTTCAGACTTACATTAAACTCGGATTTACAGAATATAGTACGAAGCGTATTTTAACTTGATAAACATATAATAGGAGTTATTTCAATGGACGGGTCCCAGGTTAAAAACCTCGCTCACCAAGTAATATTTGATGATCTGCGGGAGTATATACAGGAAGTTGAAAAACTGGGTGAGTTGCGGCGAGTTGAAGGAGCCAGCTGGGAGGAAGATATTGGCCTCGCAGCGGAACTTCTTCTCCATAACGAGAAAGCACCATGCGCCCTCTTTGATGAAATACCCGGCTATCCAAAGGGTCATCGTGTTTTCACCAACTTTTTTGGTGGGCGCCGGCAAAATATTACACTTGGCTTCCCGCCTAACCTTTCAAAATTTGAACTAAGTGTTGCTTTTAATAAAGCGTACCAGTCTGTCGTCCAAAATCCCCTTCCTTATGAGGTGGTAAAAACTGGGCCAGTAATGGAAAACATAATGGAAGGTGATGAGGTGGATGTCCTATCATTTCCGACACCGCTCTGGCACGAGGGTGATGGGGGTAGGTATATCGGAACCGGATCATTTAATGTTACCCGTGATCCAGAAGAAAATTGGATTAACGTTGGAACCTATCGGGTAATGGTGCATGATAAAAAAACTGTTGGGTTTTATATTTCTCCGGGTAAGCATGGGCGTCTCCATCGCCAGAAATACATGTCNAAGAACCTACCAATGCCAGTTTGTGTAGTAGTAGGGATTGATCCTTTGAGTTTTCTTATGTCTTCCTCAGAAATCCCATACGGGGTTTGCGAGTTCGATATTATGGGAGCATATAGAGGAAAACCCTTACAATGNGTTATAGGNAAGCATACCGGATTACCCTTTCCGGCNAATGCTGAGATCGTTCTCGAAGGATTCTGNTACCCAGACAAACTTCATTCAGAAGGACCCTTTGGGGAATGGACCGGATATTACGGTAATCCTGAACACAATGGACCTACCCTAGATATAAAGGCTATCTATCATCGCAATAATCCAATTATGCTTGGTTGTCCGCCACAACGGCCACCAGAAGAACAGTCTAGATATCGTGCTGTCGTGAGGTCGGCTTTATTGAAAGAGCAGATCGAGGCGGTCGGCGTTCCGGATGTACAAGTGGCGTGGTGCCACGAATGTGGAGGAGGAAGGATGTTTACGGCGGTGTCAATCAAGCAACGGTATCCCGGGCATGCAACGCAGGCTGGCCAAATTGCTTCACAATGCAGGTTAGGGGCTTACGCGGGTAAATTTGTGGTTGTAGTTGATGAAGATATCGACGCGTCCAATCTTGAAGATGTAATGTGGGCACTGTGTTTCCGGGCGGATCCGGCTACTGATATAGATATAATTCAAAGGGGCTGGTCTACCGGTCTCGACCCCTCAATACATCCGGACCGAAAGGCAATTGGCGACACAACAAATAGCCGTGCTATAATAAATGCTTGCAAACCTTTCCATTGGAAAGACAGGTATCCTAAGGTTAATATGCCTGATCCGGAAACTTATGCGCGAGCTATTCAAAAGTGGGGGTGGCTGCTGAATAGTAATGCTCCACCAGAGAGAGAAAACCTCAGTTAGACATCAGTGCTTTTGATTTTGGCTTACTTTCTTGGCCTCGGATTGGGTCATAACATACGTTGAGCCGGCAATGATAGCCGCTCCGACCCAGACCCATAAATCGGTAGATTGATCAAATATGAGGTAGGCAATCGCGGCTGTGATCGGTAGCCGTAAATATTCTATTGGTTCAACAATGGTGGCTTCCGTATGTACAAATGCTCTGACTAGACAGTAAGGAGCCACTGTTCCTGAGATGGCTAAAAGTAGTAATGCAGGTATATCAGCGACGCTTGGTGTTACCCATGTAAACCAAGTGGCGGGTAACCCAAGGTCCGGGTTCAATGTGCTTAGAAGCCAACCTACAAGCATCGAAATGGAAGCAAAAATTGTTAGAGTGAATTGGTAATAGAATGTTGTGGTGGTCGGATGGTCCGTTTTTCCCAGGGAACGTGTGTAGATTGCTACTCCCGCATAGGAAAGTGCAGATCCAAGTACCAGAAAAGCTGCCGGGCTCATGGGAAGTGCACCCGGTCGAAGAATAACAAGCACCCCAGCGAAACCTACCAGCGTGCATGTTAAACGCATAATTCCAGGGCGTTCACGTAAGAAAATTACAGCNAAGACAACGACCATTAGCGGAACGGTGAAATGAAGTGCGACAGCTTTTGCTATTGGAAGAAATGCGAGCCCCGCAAACCAGAGCCACATCCCAATAAAGTTTGCCAGGTTTCTTTGTATATGAAATCCAAGGCGATTGGTTTTCCAAAATTGGAAACCGCGCCAAGAAATAATGGTAAGAATGATTAAAAGGCCGATTAAATTTCTAAAGAATACTAGCTCAATTGCGGGTATATGATCGAGTAATCGAACTGCAATCGGCACGAAAGAGTGTGCAGTCGCNGCCGCAACGCCCCATACGGCTCCGATCAAGACTTGATTGCCGGATTTGCCTTGCGGGTTATTTGGATTCATTGATAAACGCCTTTGACATCGATTATTAGGGAAATGATTACTGCTATCGGCAATAAACTATAAAACGTATGAGACAGCCCATGATTAAGTCATTCGAGTTGAGTGTTGATATTTTTAATTTCCCAAAAAATTAATACGACGGCGTTTTATCAAATCACTCATTAATAAGCCATAAGAAGAGGATTAATAGCGGTTAAGACGATAGCGCAAAAAATACCAGCAACAAAAACATAAATAAAATTGCTCCAAGTAATTAATCTGGTCATTGGAACTTCAAACATTGATGCTCCAGTAACGATTGAAAGGCTGCTGATTGATACTGGGGTACAAAGGCCCCAGCCCACAAGGATAGCCTGCATAATGATTAAATCAGCTAGCCCGGTGGGTATACTAGTGAAAATTACCAATAGGATAGTACCTGAAACAATAGAATGAACAGCCATCAAACCAGCAGCTATCATTGCCAAGATCAACAAAAATATAATGGCGATCGATGATAGTTGCATACCCTGTAACCAATTGAGCAGACCCATGTCCGGTAGGGCCTTTTCGAATACGCTACCAAGAATGGTAGCAAAAACCAGTATAGCAGTCTCAGGTCCAATACGAGGCAAACTTTTAACCGTCGTTTTAAGAGCAATTGGTATTGATCCTCTAGATGAGAGGGCAACTGCAATTAAGCACGGAATAGGCAGTGCTATAATCAGAGATTGTATTGTGGAAAACCCGGTGCCAATTGATGTCCCAATCACTAGCAATGCGGCAATAACAATAGGCGGCGCAATTGGAGCTAATGTCATTAGGGATAACCATAGAGAATTCAGACCTCCTTTTCGGTCAAAACAGATAATTGATAGAACAATACAGCAAGAAGAGAGCCCAAGGCCTAATGATACAATTTGCCAAAGAGGAACTTTAGGTAAATATTGGCTGGCAATTGCCATTCCAACTACAAATGGTGACCATAAAGGCACTAGCGCCATGCCTCGCATTGCGGCAACAAAAACCTCGCGACGTTCACTTTCTGCAGCATTGCGGCCTAGTATGGGTGCCATTATTGCAAATACGCTGACTTGTAATACCGAGCCAATTAGAAAACCGCCAACCACTAGCACACTATCGCGTTTTTCTCTTTCCAAGGAGGTAAAAAGATCTCTAGCTGCCGTAATTTCGGGACGTTGGTCTGCTGTAGCTCTAAGAAGTAAAATAGTGGCCAGAAAAGCGGGAAAAATTGTTGCGCGCCTCAAACCTGTCTCAATAGCCCCCCATTGGTCATAGATTTGCGCTAGAATAATAGTCACTGTAGCTAAAACTGAAATTAAAATTTTGACGCTACGATTTGCCTTTGGGACAGCGCAAATAGCCGAAAATGCGAGGAGAGGGGCCAATAAATTATCGGCCAATAACGTTGGAAAAAGAATCTGAAACAGGCCGAAGACCCAGAGAATAAATAGTAATGTCTGGAGTATTCGGGTCATGAGCAAAAAAGCCCCATAATTAATAAAAAATCTCTTTTTTAACTTGAATATTACGCACAAGGAAACAGCGAGGATAATTTCCCTGATCAAAACACAATTCTATAGTCGAGTTCTTCCCGCTGAAAGTAATTTGACAATCGGTAGAACTAAAATTCCTAAAAAAGCCATACCTGCCATTGAAAAAAAGGCTACTCCGCCAAAGTTTTCATATAGCCAGCCTGAGCCCAGCATTGCAAATGCCATGGTGCTTCCCACCGCAAAACTTGAATATAGACTTTGAGCTGTTGCAGTAAATTCTACCGGAACAGATTTGGCAATATAGTAAAGTGCTGCGAGGTGGGTTGCTCCGAAGGTAAAGGCGTGAAACCATTGAATTAAAATTAGGTGTGTAATATCTGTCGTACAACCTAGGATGATCCAACGTATAATAGCGGCCGTTCCGCCAATCATTAGAAATACCATAGGGCCTATTCGATTGATATATTTTCCGGCGATTGCGAACAATATTATCTCGGCAATTACACCCTCAGCCCAAAGGGCACCAATAGTTAATTCATCAATGCCATTGGCACGCCAGTGCAATGTCGAAAACCCATAATATACAGCATGACTAGCCTGAATTAGGCTTGCAGAAATAATGAAAGTGATGAGCCGACTATTTCTTAAAATATTTAGTAAAGGAGTAAGAAATTTTTTGGTGCCTGCTGTATCTGTTCGTGGAACTAGATGACAGATGACGACTGTAAGTAATAAGAGCACCACAATAAGCCAAAGAATGTAGTTTTCGGGTTTTCCTTCGAGAAAATATCCTCCGCCGAGGGCTGCAACAATAAAAGTAAGGGAGCCCCATAGTCTAACCCTTCCATAGTCAATTATTCCTTCTCGGACTTTGAGCATGGTTATGGCATCGGCCATTGGCATCATGGCAAATAAAAGTATCGAAGAACATACGCTAATTAAGAAAAGGCTCAGGAAACTATCGGAAACAAAAAATAAAAGGTGTGCGACAAGTGCACCCCAACCAAGAAGGATAATCATGATATCCGGTCGTCCATGACGGTCCGCATTCTGTGCGAGTAAAGGATTCAAGATAGCTCGGCTCCAAGTTCCCACTGCGAGAATTAGACCGATTTCTATTGGGCTAATACCCTTTGACTCGAGCCAAATTGGCCAAAATGGCATGATAATACCGATCACCGCAAAGATAGCGCCATAAACTAGGGAAATTCTAATTGCCATAATCTTAATGTGCCTAAGAGATTGGAGCTGTGCAATTATGTCAACTTGGGACATAATTGTATTAAAGTAAAACTAGATTCGGGGAGACCCAAATTGAGACACCACATTAAGGCTGATACAACAGCAGAGGCATATCTAACACTTTTGGCAGATCGGGGCGTGGATTATTTGTTCGGTAATGCCGGAACGGACTTTGCATCGGTTATCGAGGCATTGTCCAAAGCTCAATTAGGCGAAGCGAAAGCGCCCATCCCTGTCACGGTTCCGCATGAAAATGTGGCAGTCGCTATGGCCCATGGCTACTTTCTTGCGACTGGCCGTCCTCAGGCTGTAATGCTGCATGTAACTGTTGGAACAGCAAATGGTGTTTGCGGGATCATGAATGCTGCACGGGAACGGATACCGATGTTGTTTACCGCTGGCCGGACACCTCTCACGGAGGAAGGTTTACCGGGTGCCCGGAGTATCTACATACACTGGGCGCAGGAGTTATTTGATCAAGCAGGTATGGTCAGGGAACTAGTTAAATGGGATTATGAATTGCGTAACCTTGAACAACTGGAAACGGTGGTTGATAGAGCCTTGACAGTGGCGATGTCTGAGCCCCGGGGGCCAGTGTATTTGACCTTGCCTCGGGAAGTGCTGGCTGAACGGCCAGGAGACTTTTCATTTGACAGTCCTTCCACGCGTATTCCTGCGGCCGCGGGGATCCCAAATCCTGATGCAATTGATCATGCGGCCGATATGCTGAGTAAGGCCAAAAATCCCCTGATAATTTCTTCATCTTTTGGACAGAACCCGAGAGATGTAGCAATACTTGAGGAATTCGCGGATCGGTTCGCCATCCCGGTAGTATGTTACCGACCGCGTTATGTAAACCTCCCCACTAGCCATCTTATGCATGTAGGATTCGAGCCTGGAGAGTATCTTGGAAGTGCAGACGTAATTTTGACATTAGAAGCTGATACGCCTTGGATTCCAAGTCTTCATAAAATTGGGCCACAAACGAGGGTAATTCAAGCGGGGGTGGATCCTCTATTTTCGAATTATCCCATAAGGGGTTTTCGCAGTGATTTAACGCTATCCGGAGATCCGGGGGCAATTGTTGCCGCACTGTGTGAGGCGATGTCTGAAGATAAGGACCGGATTGCAAATACGCGCAAGATTGTTGCCGAACAAAAAGCAGAACTATCAATAGCTCAAAAAGGAATGTTAGAACGTCAATCTGTAGGTGGGCCAATGGAATATCCTTGGGTGGCCCATTGCATAGGGGAGGTCATGAATGAAGAGGATGTTCTAGTAAGCGAATCACAGCTTCCCGTTGGCTTCTTGGGCACAAGGCCAGCCGGAACGGTGTTTGGCACCAGTCCTGCAGGTGGATTAGGTTGGGGAAATGGCGCAGCACTCGGCTTACAATTGGCGGATAAATCACGGAGAGTATTTAATGTAGCNGGTGATGGGTCCTATATGTTTGGCAACCCGACACCCGCCCACTTNGTTGGTGCGGCATTGGAATTGCCGGTATGCACCATNATTCTAAATAATCGAATGTGGGGTTCGGTCAGAAAATCTACTCTTGGATTGCACCCAGACGGTGCTGCATCGCGTTTGAACCGGTCGCCNCTGACAGCNCTCGAGCCTAACCCGGATTTTGAAAAAGTTGTCGAGGCTAATGGAGGGTTTGGTGAGCGAGTTGATAATGCGGAAGACTTGCCAGGGGCTTTGGAAAGAGCACTTCAGGCGGTAGATGTTGAAAAACGTCAGGCGGTCCTCAATGTTCAAACTTCTTATGATGATGCTCAGGCGTTGGCAGACGCNAGGCGTTGATTATTAGGCATATCCCGAAGCCATTATCGCACGGCTTTCAAATTGAATTGAGCCGTCACTTTTGAAGGGTAGTATCTCTTTTAAACGATNAAAAACCGCTTTCTGGTGTTCGGTGGACATNTTTTTGTAAAAACGGCCAACATTTTGTGAGTTTTGAGTAATTGGCTGCCAATAATCGTCAAGATTGCGGAAATATGAAGTAAATGAGATTTTTTTTTCCTGTACCTGACTCAGCCCGGCCTCTTTAAAGAGCAATTCTAATTTATCNGCCGGGGCTGCTGGNNCAGGAGTTATTGGATTGCTAGTCGTATCGTTAACCGCAGACCAGAAGTGTCTGGTTGTATTCATGCTGGACGTAATATCCCAATCATACAAAGCCACGATACCNCCAACCCGANCAACACGTTTCATTTCGCTGATGGCCTTCTCTTGGTCCGNAACGAATTTGATCATGAGGCCGGAAACTACGGCATCAAAACTAGAATCTTGAAATGGCAAATCTTCTGCTTTCCCAATACAGAATTCTATACCAATATTATCGGCATGTCTTTTAGCAGCTTTAATCGAATTTTCGAGAGGGTCTATACCGACGACAGCTGATGGGGAATAGTTTTTAACTATAATTTGTCCCAGAACCCCTATCCCACAGCCCACATCGAGCCACTTTAATTCTCTTTCAGGAGTAAGTTGATTTAAAAATTGGCAGCAAACTTTTCGGCTCCAGCGGCCCATAAAGTGATCATATTGTGAGTAGATCTCTGAATAAGTCATGCATTTCCTTTCTTTTGTGAGGTTTGCCAATCAAGCTTTGCTTTTTCACGGTCAATTTTCCCTCTTTTATTCTTGGGGATGTCTTTTACCAATTGAATATATTTCGGCCGTTTTTGCTCAGGTAGTTTTTCGGCACAAAANCCTTTTAGGTCTTGAATGGTTAGTCTGTGACCCGGTGCACTTACGACCCAACTTACAAGTTCTTCTCCATAAACGGGATCAGGAATCCCAAAGGTAACAACTTGTATAACTCCTGCCAGTTGTGAAATTAATGAATCGATTTCTAATGGAGAGATGTTTACCCCTCCCCGAATTACAACATCCTTGGCACGTCCGGTTATTCGTAAAAAGCCTTTGCCATCGATATAGCCTAAATCACCAGTTTTTAGAGGTTTTCCACGCAGTAGCTCCACGTTGCCGTCGGCGTATAAATATGCATTAGCGTGCTGTGCACTGAGTGTTTCTATTTCGCCTATTTCGCCTGTACTTAACAATTTTCTGTTGCTATCTCTTATCGAAATATCCTGATATTTTCCTGCAGTTCCGACACTTCCGATTTCTCTTTTACCGGGGGTATTGGCTGCAATGATTCCTCCTTCACTCATCCCATAGAGCTGTACAAGCTCCGCGTCATAAGTTTTCTCAAATCTTCGATGGGCGTCAGCCATTAGTGGTGCGGTGCTGCAGGATATAAAACGAACGCTCTCGAAGGTTTTTTTTCCATTCTTAATGGGCCGCTCCAGTAACATATTTACGACAGTCGGAACGGAAACAATAATAGAAGGTTTGTATTTTTCTANCCAGCTAACAAAATGCGNACGNGAAAATTTCTTGCCTAATAACAGAGTAGCCCCGGCTAACAGGGTCGGGTTTAGTGAGATCATGTGAGCTGATGCCCAGCTCATAGAACGAAATTCAAGGATACGATCGTTTCTATTAAGTGACCAGCGCTCAAGTTGGTGTTGCGCTATAGCTTGATAATTACAGAAACTATGAATAACACCCTTCGGCTGCGCAGATGTCCCGGAAGTAAAACAAAGAACACAATTATTTTTCTGGTTATGTTTTAAATAGTTAAAAGTGTTATGATCAAAGCATGAAAGTTTGGCAAATAGACCGGTGCAACTTTTCCTATCCCGGAAGGAGAATTTTCGGGTGTTTTGTATTTCTTCAATGGGAAGTGTTTCCAAGCTGTGGTCAAAGAAAATCAACTCCGGCTCGATGCGGTCAATCATCTCAATGATGTGATTTTTATTAATATCGGTATTTATAGTGCAGTAGGTGGCCCCAAAGGCTTGGATACCATAATATAGTATCAGGTTTTCAATCGAGTTTTCTCCTAAAACGAGGACCTTATCATTTGCCTTTATTTCTAGCTCTTGTAAAAACTGTGATATAAGAGAACACCAGTCCAAGAGCTCACTCCACGTGATCGAATCATCAATCTCAAGAGATACAAGCGCTGGAGAAGTGGGTGTCAGAGAAGCGTTGCGTTTTAACTGCTGCAGAACAGAAATATAATTATCCGGTAGGAGATCTCCATGGACTTGAGCAGAGACCATTCTCCGCTTTACCGTCCTTTCATAAGATAACCAAATTTTTCTTCTGCCTTACGAGCAACTTCTGGACTTGGCGCGTTTGCCATTGGGAATTGATCCTGCCAATCAAATGGCCGGCAGGCGTCGATTATGGCCACAGAATGGGTCATATCGCCGACTTTACGTTGCTGCGGAGTTAGCATAGGGTCTGCAGGAGAGTCCCAAGCGCCCGTAATAAAATCAATCGAGCGTTTAGGGTCTGTCCTTACCATCATTGCCCAAATCAGTTGGTCCAGCCTAGTAACATCAACATCATCATCTGTAACGATGACATATTTTGAAGCATAGGCAGCGGCTCTACATTGGGAGGCAATCTGCCCTGCTTGACGTGAATGACCGGGATAACGTTGTTTAATAGAGACCCCATGTAACATTCTTGAGCCACCAGTCTCATGACACCAAACCTGCTGAACATCCGGCACTCCGGCATCAATAATATTTTGTTTCAACATGGCCGATCGCATTACGGCTCTGTATCGGGCAAGCTCATCTGGACCTTGGCCCATTGGTGGGACGCCGAGTAATATGGGGTCATTTCGGTGGTAAATAGCTTCAATTCTGAGTAAAGTCCGTGGCTCCTTACCTCCAGCATAATGCCCTGTCCACTCTCCAAAAGGTCCCTCTACCATTGTTTCTTCAGGGTCTACGTAACCCTCGAGAACAATCTCAGCATTTGCGGGAAAGGGTAAGCCGGTAACTTTACCTTCAACAAGTCGCATAGCCTTTCCTCTAAGGCCNCCAACGTAATCTAACTCAAATTCACCATAGGGTGTCTCTGTTCCACCAAAATAAAAGGAAAGAGGATCACCACCCAAAACCATACAGACAGGCATTTTTTTCCCAGCGGCCTTATACTTTTCACGGTGAATGTAGCCGTGGTGACCTCTAGCGGTCAAAAANCCAACTTCTTTTGGGCCATGGACCTGGGCTCTATAAGCTCCCGCGTTTAACCAACCCTCCTCTGGATCCTTAGTCACACTGTAAGTGCCGGTTCCNATATAACGACCTCCATCATTTTCGTGCCAAATTGGGGCNGGAAATTTTGTAACATCAATATCGTCCCCAGTTAGAATATTTTCAAAAATTGGCCCATCATCGATAATTTCATGTTTAATNATTTTCTGCTGTTCTAAAAAGTTTTCACGATATGCATTGGATAATTCCCACTTAGTTAAGTGGTCCGGAAAACCTAGGGTCATATTTCGTCGTGTCCCGGCAAACATATTCATAAGTAATCGAAAACCCTTTGGACAACCTTCTACATCATCAAATACGACGCATGGGCCGTTTTCCTCTCTTAAAACAGCTTCTGCGGCCAAGCCAATGTCTTCATGCCAATTTGCGCCTTTAACGTATTCTACCTCACCCAATCGGTCGGCAAGAACTAACCATTCCCGCAAGTCTTCATAAGCAATTTGACCAGCATAATTGCTACCTGACCCAATATTCATTGATTTCCTCCAGCTAATTATTGAGAAGACTTTTACACGCTATAGGCATCAGGGCAAGCAGACGAATGTAGGCTAGTAAATTATCTTAAATTGTTACCATTTTGTGGGTCTTAAACCTCCTAAGGCCCTGATGGCGTATCAAATTGTTATATGATTATATTACATTCATGAGAAATTCATTTATTTTTTAAGTGACTAATTAGAAACAATATAGAATTGCGGTGAGTTGCAATGATTATCTATTCAGAACCTAAAACTGTCAGCGATCTTCCTATAATCGATATCGGACCAAGTTTTTCTAATAATAAAACCGACCGTGAAGATGTGGCTAAAAAGATTGGAAGAGCATGCAAGGAAACTGGCTTCTTTTATATTTCAAATCATGGTGTCGATCAGAACTTAATCGATGAAACCTTTGTTCAGGTTAACCGTTTCTTTGACCAACCGAAAGAATGGAAAGAGAAGTGGAAGAAAAAAGATGGATCTAATGGTTACGAGCCACTGGAAACTCAGAGGTTAGACAATGAATCCCCTGGGGATATAAAAGAATCTTTCAATTTTACATTAGGGAATATACCAGGCACTTCTGGATATAAGAGTAATATTTGGCCGAAAAATTTTCCCGAGTTTAGAGGTCAATTGGAAGCGTATAAAACAGCGGTATGGAGAGCTGGGCTTCAGGTCTCTCGGCTTATTTCCTTATCGCTGGGAATGCCATTTAAACATTTTGATTCAACATTTTCTCAGCAGAAATCCCCACTTCGGATTTTACGCTATCCGCCGCAACCTAAAAATACTCAATATAATCAACTGGGATGTGGTGCTCATACGGATTGGGGTTGGATAACCCTTTTATCACAGGATATGATCGGCGGCCTGGAGGTTGAAAAGGCCTCAGGAGAGTGGGTAAGGGTAGAGCCGGTCCCCGGAACATTTGTCGTAAATTTAGGGGATATTATGTTACGGTGGACCAATGCTAAGTATCACTCGAGTTTACACAGGGTAATGAATAATTATTCAGGAATAAATCGTCACTCGATTGTTTTGTTTTTCAATCACTCACATGATACTCATGTTGAATGCCTTCCTAGCTGTCTTTCTTCAGAGGAAAAACCCATTTTTCTACCGTGTACTGCTGGTGAACATTCCGCACAACGCTACAAGGAGTCTAGATAGAATAATTGCATGCAGAGGAAGATAGACTAATATTATCATAATTTTTTCAAAAAGTTGCATGACTTCAGTTGGTGAGGCAAAGTGACTATCCATAAAAGGATTGGATGAGGTATAATGATAGACGGTTCTGATAATTCCACGCCATTAAAATTTAATGCCGAGTACGATGTAATTGTTGTTGGTTACGGATATTCCGGGGGAATAGCTGCCATTGAAGCATATGACGCCGGTACAGAAGTATTATTAGTAGATAAAATGGCTAACCCGGGAGGTATCTCTGTTTGCTCTTACGGCGCGATGAGGTCGGCTCATGATCCGAATGAAGCCTTTAAGTATTTAGAGGCAACAAATGGTGGCCGTACACCCTCGTCAGTTAATCGAGCATTAGCAGATGGGATGGCGAAAATAGAACCGTATATGAGAAAGTTGGCGGAAGTTAACGGTGCGATTGTTAATCCTAGAGAAAAAGTTGCGAACTATCCTTTTGAGGGCTACGACACTTTTTACCAAACCTTGATTGAAGAAATTCCTAATTTTGATCCTGCTACATATTATCCTCATGTTCGCGGTGCACCGGGAGGAGCAAGAGTGTTTAAGACACTTGAAGATAATGTAGCAAAGCGGGAAATTGATATTTGGCTCGAGGCTCCGGTCAAGAGGCTTATTTATAAGACGGATGGATCCAAGGAAGTACAAGGGGCGGTAATTGAAACAAAAGCTGGTATTTGTAATGTGAAAGCCCGTAAAGCGGTGATTTTAGCTTGTGGCGGATTTGAAGCAAATGAGGAAATGAAACGCCAGTATTGGCAAATGAAACCAGTTCTTGCTGCTACTACCAATTCCAACACCGGAGATGGTATTCGTATGTCGCAGGAGTTGGGAGCAAAACTTTGGCATATGTGGCACTATCATGGNTCGTATGGNTTTNANCATCCAGAATATCCTTACGCTATAAGGATGAAAAGGTTGCCGGACTGGATTCCTGGCCGTGAAGCAACCGCGGTCGTTCAAATGACTTGGATCGTTGTTGATAAATTCGGCAAACGTTATATGAATGAAAACCCGCCGTANACTCAGGATACTTCACATAGGCCCATGGAATTCTATGATACGGTCACACAGGATTTTCCCCGCATACCCTCNTATGTCATTTTTGATGAGGTTGGTCGCCGACGTTATAGAGTGGGAGCTCCTACAAGGAATGATCCAGACGCGCATTATGATTGGAGTGATGATAATTTGCAGGAAATTGAATCGGGTTTAATCCGCAAAGCAGACTCGATTTCAGAACTAGCAGTGTTGATTGATATGGAACCAGCTGAACTGGAGTGCACACTTGCTCGGTGGAACGAACTTTGCGCACAAAAGGATGACTTGGATTTTGGTAGGCCGTCTGGGACCATGATGAAAATACAGCGTGCACCATTTTATGCTGGGCAGGTTTGGCCCGTTGTTTCCAACACTCAAGGGGGCCCCGAGCATGATGCTCAGCAACGGATTATTGACATTGATGACAACCCTATTCCAAGGCTCTATGCAGCTGGAGAATTGGGCAGTAGTTGGGGTCATCTATACATGTCAGGTGGAAATCTTGCCGAATGCCTTGTAACAGGTCAAATTGCCGGTAAGCAAGCAGCTGCATTAGAACCATGGGATTAGTAATGTCCCCGACTAATTTTCCTTTATCGTATTAACCATACCAATATAAAAAGATGCCGGGATATAGTTCGTACTGCAAAATTATTTCGAAAAGCACATAAACAAATACAATAGTTGCAATGGCTAAATACGAGCTTTCTCGAAATGAGTAACCTACTCGGTATTTCATCCAGCAGTAAACAAATACGGGCGTGCAAGGCAGGAATCCTATTAAATATATGCCTAAAACAAGTGTTCCCATCCACGCAAAAATCTTTAGTTCTTGGCCAATGGTTCGGACCGTTTTATCTGCATCCTTGTCAACTTCTTTCGGTGTTTTTGCAGAGAAGAAAAGAGAGAGTTTTTCACCTAACTTACTATCGGTTAAGGCAAGTAGATCCATTATTAACAATGGTAGAGCAATATAACTTACTAACAGCGGGAACATTCGGTCTGTAAGCTTGTACTGATAGCTTGTGATTATAAANAAAATCACAAATGCTAGAATAATTAAGATGTAATAAGCAGTAGCTCGGCGATGCTCGGGTATTTTCATTGCTCAACTCCAGCTTTTTTTAATTTTCTTTCCTTCATTTTTCGCCGGAATGTTGGGAAGGCAAGACTCAAAATCGTCAGAAACATTAAAAAGACAGAGAGTTCTCTGGTATAAAAAATNGACCATTGATCATCGGAGATTAGCATTGATTGNTGGAAACTTAATTCGGTTATACTGCCCAAGACTATTGCTATAGTGAAAGTCACTCTCGGATAGTTAAAACGGATCATAAAATAGCCAATAAAAGCAAATATAAATGCAATTACTACATCGCCAATTTCTGTATTCAAAGCGAAAGCACCAACTAGGGCTACTACAGTTACAGTAGGAATAAGCATATGGACGCTTATACGAGTTAGAAGNGCCATGTACTTTGCAAGAGCAAGAACTACAAGAGTCGCAAATACGGCTGATACGGTTAAAGCGACAACTAGTGTAAAGACGAGGTCCTGGTGATCTTCAAGTAGCTTCTGTCCTGGTTCAATTCCATGTAATACAAGCACTCCCAAAAAGACGGCTGTTTCTGCACTGCCGGGTATTCCAAAGGCAAGAGTTGGTATTAAGGAGCCGCCATCTTTTGCGTTATTCGCAGATTCTGGGGCAATGACACCCTTAATATTGCCTTTTCCATATTCAATATCAGGTGTTGGATCGCGTTGCGCTTGAGTGGAATAACTAAGGAACGCGGCTACCGTGCCCCCTACCCCCGGTACGGCTCCAATAAATGTTCCNTAACCTGAACCNACCAACATGGTAGACCAATTTTTAAAGACTGANTTCACACCATCAGAGATTCGGCTAATCTTAACATTAGAGGTGTCCTGTGAAATAGATCCTCCCTTTACTGCGAGATTAATCATTTCAGATATAGCAAATAATCCAATAAGGGCTGGAACCAGCTTTATCCCGTCCTCCAATAGCGGAATGCCGAAATCATACCGTACAGTGCTGGTAACATCGTAATAGCCTACAAACCCAACCATTAATCCTATGATGGCGGTTATTAAACCCTGCAGCAGCCGGTCGCCTGAAGAGACTGCGATCGCGCAAAGACCAAAGATGGCAAGCATAAAAAACTCTGGGGGGGTAAAGAGTAACACAATCGCTTTCATGATTGGAATGACTGCTACCAAGGAAATNACGCCAATAACACCTCCAAGAGCTGACGCCGTTGCTCCAGCGCCGATTGCCATNCCTGCTTTTCCTTGTTGTGCTAATGGATAGCCATCAAATGTTGTTGCCGCATTCGGCGCTATACCCGGAGTGTTGAGTAAAATAGCGCTTACCGAGCCGCCAGTAGAAGTTGCGGCCATGACGCCACCCATTAAAATGATTGCTTGCCACGGTTCCATGCCAAAAGTTAACGGGATAAGCAGAGCGACGGCTGTAGTCCCTCCCAGCCCAGGAATTGCACCAAATAACAAACCAACAGCCGACCCAGCTGCTAATAGCAAAAGGGAGTGCAATGATCCAAGATTAACAATGCCTTCAATTAATGCTTCAAACACGAACTTCTTTGCCCCTTGGTGATCTGATCTAAATTAATATTATTTTTTAATAGGCATAAGCTACGAGCCAAGCCCTATATCAAGTTACATGTAATTTTNCTTATATGAGTGCGGTAGGCGGTCGAAAAATTTTTCTCGGGCCGCCTATACGCTAGATCAGCGAGTCTTCTTGTTACTAGCAGCAAGAAGATCCTTATATTTAATGTAGTAAGAGAATAGTTCACCTACTAATTTAGTAGCATCGGCGGAGTTCAAAGGTGCGACCGGTCGGCCTACTTTTTTGCCCCATGCAACAAATTCTGGATCTGTAATTGATTTGTACAAAGCGTTCGCCAATTTATCCTTTATTGCTTTTGGCGTCCCAGGCGTTGTACCAACGATCCGGTCTCCACCGAGAATGGCTAGGTCTTTCTTTCCCATTTCTCCAGTAGTGGGAACACCAAATTCAGATTTACCATTTGTAATTTCAAGAATGGGCTTTAAGTCTTTAAAAGCGGCTCTCTTTTTCTTTTTACTGCTGACATATTTTTTAAAGCTGCCTTTGGCTAGGATTGTAAGATCCCCATCNCCTCTTATTACGCCAAGCGCGTAACGGGAGCTCGATTTATACCCCGTGATATATTTGGGGCTCACACCAAGCGCATTCCAGAGAATGGTGCTGGCAAGGTATCCTGTCGTTCCAGGTCCAGTAATTGGAATTTTTATCTGGTTTTTCGATTTTAATACGTCTTGAATTGACTTGTATTTNCCTTTTGATGCGCTTGTCACTATGACATAGCGAAATTGAGCGACACGGCCAAGCCAATCGATCTTACGAACATCATATCCAGCTTTTTCTCCAATAATATTTGGCATAGCATGGCCTGGCATATTGAACATTAGAATGTGAGAGCCGTCAGGTTTCCGTTTGGCAAGAAAAGCCGCGGCTTTTTTTCCACGACCACCGGGTAAATTTTTTGCGACGATATTGACTTTACCACCGAGATTTTTTTTCAAGTATGGCGCTAATTTCCGGGTAATTGTATCAAAACCACCGCCCGGTCCATAAGCAATTAAGAATGTTATATTCTTTTTAGGAAAATCTACCGCTTTGGCTGGAGCGGCTGCAATTAAAGCCATAGAACTCAGNGCAAAAACCCCCGCTATCAGTTTACTAAACATAAAATACCTCCCTGATATTTCATTCGCCTCTTTTAACGATTTTGAGGCTTACTAATTAAATACACGAGTAATACTGTAAACCAACAAAAATAACCTGTTAACCCAAAAAACAAAGAAAAATTTTAAATTTATTAATACGTCTGTATCGTTTTTAATATTAATTGGGTGTTATAATAATTGTAAAATTTTTTATAACGCAAGAAACGCGTATAAAGTGGGGCATGTTGAATACTATTAAAAAATTGAATGTTGTGGCAGAACATCCNGCTGTCGGGGCGAAGGTTACNGGAGTGGATTTGCGCAAACCACTTAGTGAAAAGCTAGCTCAACTCATACGTGAAATTTTTTTTCGTTACTCGGTTCTTTGCTTTCCANGTCAAAAAATTAATGANGAAGATCAGGCAAGGTTTGCTGGCCTATTTGGTTTTGTCGACAGGAATGATCGCAGTAAAGGAGACCCTGATAACAAGCAGTCGAAACGGGGTGTCATGTATGTTAGCAACATTCGTGAAGAGGGTAAGCTAATCGGTGTTTTGCCNGATGGCGAAATGCATTTCCATTCGGATGGTGCCCATCGAGAAAAGCCCTATCGGGCAACCACGCTTTTTGCTATCGAGATTCCTATTACTGGCGGCGAAACTAAGTTTGCTGGNATGGCAGCTGCATATGATGCTCTGGAGGGTGGTCTACGATCTCGCTTGGATAAATTGGAAGCTCGACACGTCTTCAATTACAATAAGACTACCCGCGGGGAGATGCGTCACGATAATGANGTCGCTTATGCTGTGCACCCGTTAGTTATTAATCACCCAAATTCGGGACGGAAGTCACTTTATTTAAGTAGATTAATGACAAGTAATATTGTTGGTATGGAACCCNAAGAAAGTGAACAACTTTTAAACCATCTTTTTGATCATTGTGAGAAAACGCAATTTGTGTATCAGCATAAGTGGGCGCCAGGCGATCTTGTGATTTGGGATAATCGTAGTGTTAATCATGCGAGGAATGATTTTCCTTCCAATCAACGCAGGTTGCTCCGAAGATATACAGTATCTGAACCAGATAAATGACGGTTTAATCGAACCTGTCTACAGTGATATTACCTAGTTCTCGAACCTTAGCTCGATAAGCCTCGACAGCTTTCTCATGACGAATTGCATTACCTTTATCGTCATTCGGAACAGGTGCTAATTCGTGATCAAAGTTGTGAAAATGGTCCACACCTCGGACTAGGAGGGCACTAGTNCTTTTTTTACCTATTTGCCCAAGTTCTGGAGGATGATAAATAAANGTTACACCCATTCGACGCTCTNNCCCTTTATTTGGAGATGACCCGTGCACAAGAAAGGCATGGTGGATCGAGGCTTCGCCTACCTCTAAATTTGCTGGTACGGGTTTGGCTATGTCATTTGAAACGTCAACATTTTGGCCGCTCGATAACATGTTACCTCGCCCTATATCCGGGGTTTTCAGGTCACGTAAACCATTTTTATGTGAGCCGGGAATAAAATGCATGCACCCGCTTTTCTCGGAGGCAGAAGACAATGCTATCCAAGCAGTTAGTACATTGCATGGTTTATGGCCAAAATAGGTATTATCTTGGTGCCAACTTACATATGCTGGGTCTTGGGGTTCTTTTATCCACGCCGTGTTATGATAAAGCATTATGTCAGGGCCTATAAGATCCTCCACTGCGTCAAGCAATCTGGGGTGAGTTGCCATTCTATAAGCCCATGGAAATCGCAAATAAAATTTGGTTTGTCCAATTCCACGAAAAAAATCATCCATAGTTGCTTCGGTATCTTCTAAGTGGTTTCGGTATGTCTGCACTTCTTCGTTATCTAGAATTGGTAACGATGTGACAAAGCCATTCTCCTCATAAGCACTTATTTGGCTTTCATTCAAAACCTTAGGCAAGGGNTACTCCGTGNCTGGGTTGATTTTAATNTGCTGTCAAGAAAGCACTAAGTATTTTGGTAAACTCTTCTGGGTAGTCAATAGTCGATAGATGACCAGCGCCATCAATTATTTTNATTTCTGAACCTTGAATNCCGTCTCGCATAAATTCCGACTCCTCTATAGGTGTGGCATCATCGGAAGCTCCGGCGATAATCAACGTGGGAACATTGACTAATCTAAGATCTCCACTGGCATCATAGGTTAACAATTCACGTATAGTNTTGACATAGGCTTTGGGTGGACATTTGGAAATCTCTTGAGCGAGTTCATCAAGTTTCTCTATGGGGGTAGTAGGCATTAACCGATCCCCAGCATATTGGCTTCCAAATTCAAGCATGGAGAGGTAAGCAACCGCTTCCTGTGTTGCATAAATTCGATCTTCTGATCCTTCTNGAATACGGGCAAAACTGTTGGCTAGGCTCAATGAAAGAGCTATTTCGGGATATAGCCTGTTGAAACACAGGCTGANTGGCCCTCCCATCGATAAACCAACGATGTGGCACTTATCTATGTTAAGGTGATCTAATATTGATTTTAGGTCTGCGGCGCACTCCTCTATAGTAAAAGATTTATTATAGGATGACGCACCATGACCCCGACAATCAGGAACTATGCAGCGGAAGTTGTCTTTGAGTTTAGCCACCTGATGACGAAATAGGTAGCCGTTTGTCCCCATAGAATGAATAAAAAGTATGGTTGGCCCATCACCCTCATCCAAGAAGAAAATTTTTTCGCCATTAGTATCGATTGTTGGCATAATTTACCCCTTAAAGCCTAATATAATATTTAAATTACGATACAGTTTTAACATTGGTCTGGGTAGGACGAAAGTCTTACTAGACTTTACGCTGCATTAATCATGGACGCACCTTCAAGCGTGCAACGCCTCAATAGCCTTCTTTCTTCTGGAGAAAAGTCGGTACGCGCATGGGTTGAGCAACGATTGTCCCACATTGCCAAGTCTCCTATTTTCCATTCGTGTTCATATATTAGCTTGGGGTTTTCAGCAATTTCGATAAGCTTCTTCAGAACTTGGTCACTTTCTTGGCGTGGCATATTTTCAATGGCTGCAGAAATGAGGCGACTAACATAAAGGGCTGTTTTACCGGTTTCTGGGTGTTTAACGAAGATCGGTTGCCAATAATGTTGAATACCATCGAGGCCGCTTTCAAGGTCAACTTTCTCAAGCATGGTAAAGTTGTATGCTTGAAGTACCTTTCGGCCTCTGAGTCGTTTTTTTAAGTCATCCGGTACGTTTTCATAAGCGAGGTATTGATTAGCAAATTTTGTATTTCCACCATTCGAAGGTAGTTCAATGGCATGTAATAGAGTGGCCTTGTGTGGCTCTGGTCGATAACTCATATCATGGTGAAACCACATTTCCCCATCTTGCAATGATCCAATGTAGTTTCCATTTTCATCACGTTGATTGGTGACCAGCATTATGCTTCCATCATAGCCATTTGAGACTTCGTTCTGGTTCTCGAGAGGTGTTGCGCGGATACCGACATCCCCAAATTGATTAGCGAAGGCGACTTGTTCGTCTTTGGAGAGGGACTGCCCTCGAAATATCAATACGATATGATCAAGCCAAGCCTGATATATCTCTTTAATTGAATCCTGATCGAGCGGTTTACGAAGATCAATCCCAATTACCTCAGCGCCAATGGGAGCTTTAAACTTTCTAATTTCATATCTCACAGGTTTCTCCGAATTCTTTCATTAGAAAAAGGTTATGCTGCAATCATTTGCTGGCCCAAAAGGGTACACCGCCGTAATAGCCTGCGTTCATTCTCTGGAAAGTCGGTACGAGCGTGGCAAGAACAATAATTATCCCACATAGCCAATTCGCCTTCTGTCCATGAGTGTTCGTAATAATTATTTTTTGATTCGCTGATGGTGTAGAGTTCTTCTAAAATCGCATTACTTTCGTCGCGGGGTATTCCATCTATTCTAGCTGTCATTAGTCTGTTAACATAGAGGGCTATACGGCCTGTTTCCGGGTGGCGTACAAAAATTGGCTGTGACAGATTGTGGATACCCGTCAAGTCTCCATCAATATCAACTGTTTGTGTCATGTG
>PATI01000031.1:0-10075 GCA_002712335.1 Rhodospirillaceae bacterium
CTAATAATCTGATCGGGTGTTAAATTTAATTCTTTTGCTTTTATAGGTGACAGTCTTAATATTCCAAGCGTTGGCTGATCGGGCACAGGAACCCTAAGATATTTACTTATGTTCTCCGGGCCGTTCAAAACTTCATAGTCAAATAGAAATTGCTGCAATGTTTATTTAAGGGAAGTGGACCCAGTTATCCCTCGATTGGTTAACACTTCTCATTGTTGGGGAATTCATATCAAAGAGGAGTTCGAGAATATCACCTGCATCGGGCACTCTGAGTCTGACCCCTGCTAACATATAGTTTGGGTTTCTATTCCTAAAACTGTTTGGGTTAGCTTGGACAAATGCGTCGCGTAGTATTCTATTTCTAATTGGAGTCTCGCCAACTAGCTTCATTATTATCTCATCGAGAGTATCCCCCGTCTGAACGATATAGAATCCACTCTGATTTAGCGAACTCTCATCTATTACTTCCAGATAATCATCAAGGTTATAGTCTCTCAATAAAATATCTAAGGCTCTGTCTATCTCGGCTGAAGCAGCAAAGCTCAGTCCAGGCAAAACAGATATGCTCAAGCAGAGGTAAAAACGCTTAAAAAAACTAATCATATGATCACTCCATTAACTAAAAAGGCACTGCGCTCAGAGAATATAAATCCTGACGCGAACCTTCAACTATTCTAAGCACGGAACTGTATTCCGATGTTTGAGTAACTTCGGCTATCGCTAAATTTTCTAGTTGAGTAGAAGAAACTGGATTCATTCCAGTCGTAAAATCAGATTCACTCAGCAGGAATCGATCACCTACGTTTATGCCGGCAAGTAGCCCCTGATTGAGCCTTATTCCATCGTTCGTTGACGTCGCAGCATCGTAAGTTCTAAGAATTTCAACTTCACAATTAATTTGATTGGCGGCTTGCTCTAAGATTGTTTTGAAAACTTGACTGATAATGGATAGATCCCGAGCATTTGCAGGCGTTTCACTAGAGGAGAGATTTTCTTCACTAATAGCGGGAATCAAACGCTTGAGTCCATCAAAAAAAGGTTCTCGCAAAACCACAACGTCCGACTCTCTATCATACCTAAGTTTAACTGACTCCTGGGCGATAATTTGTTCTGTGGATCTTAAAATGCTGCTTCGGGCAATAGACACAACCAGTTCAAAATCAAACGATGACTCAGGAATTCCTTCAAGCTTCTGATAGGGCTCCAGTGTGCGTTTGAATCCATTTCTTATGAATCTCTGTATATTTCTGGCGCCATTGATCCCGCTCTCATATAATTTTTCTGGTGAGTACCTGACAGCATTTAGATTCAAAATTTCGGCGTGGATCATGAAATTTGTATTCCTAGGGTCAGCAGAATTAGACCTTGGGGACAATGCAGCATAGTATCTTTGATTTTCTAACTCTTCTTGATTACCCACAGGTAACACGTAGTAATTTGAATTTGCAGCAACCGCCGAAGTTACTGACATTTCAATCTCAGATTTCAATGCGCGGAGTGTATCGAGAAATTTTAGATCTACTTGATTACCGATCAGAATTCCATTTGTATGTATGCTTATGGCTTTCCGATATTTATGTGGAGCTAAGTCTTGACAACTTAGATTTACATTCAAAGCTGTATCAGAGAATAAAACTTGAGCGTCATAGGGGTCATCCTCAAAGTATTGAGACATTCTAATCCCACGTAAGGTGGCCCCGCTTCGGTAAAATGATGACTCGACAAGTTCTCCGTCTTCGTCCAAATAAGCGCTTGAAACTACAGAAACTCCCCTTTCAAGTGCTGCATCTGCTAGTGCTTGTCTGACGAGAGGCAGCTCGCTAAACGATGTTTCCGCTGAAGACACACATTGCACCAACCCAAACAGACCAGCAATTATGGCTAAACCAAATTTCATGTTAATTTGCCCCACATCTTCTAGTTGGTCGAAACTAGTCTCATATATAAGAGTCTCAGGTCATTTACCATCGCCCTCGGTAGCCCCAAGGTCACCGCGTACGTGTCATTCGATATCGGCTCAATTTTTACCAGCTCAGCACCGTAGATGACACCCTCTACTCGCGCTCTGTATACATCATCTTGTATTGTTAAGTCTGAGATAGTCGTATTGGAGTCGATGTAGGTCCCATACACAACCTCTGCTAGCTGGCGAAACGCATCTAGCCTCGCGGCTTTGATCGCCATCAGACGCTGTTGCGGCTCACTACCAGAGTGGGATTGAATTACGGAATATCCGGTGGCTTCAATTACCCCACCTTGAGCCAGCGCACTTAATCCCTGGTAATCATCTTCATATGGGATATACCAATTGCAGCCGGTTAGAGCCAAGAAAAGGGCTGCCAAAAGTGTTAGTTTGCTGACCCCTAAAAATAGTTGTTCCTGATGACTATTGCTTAACATAATCTGTTTTCTCTGTATTAACTCGACGTTTTTGTGTCCTAACATCCTACCTTTCAAAGCGCCAATCGACAGTTTTAACTCCTTCTTTATTAACTAAATACACACACAGTAGTTTTTCTGGCACGTAGATTGCTTTTATTCCGTATATCAAAAATTTGATTCAAGGTAAATTTTCCTGAATCTTTTAACTATATGATTTTATTGGATTAATATGAACGATACATTAGTGTCAGATTTGCGACAATCGTTAAATTTTACGGATGCGAAGGGAATAGCTATACCCGTAGTTATTTTGGCGATCATGGCTATGCTCGTCATTCCTTTACCTTCGATCGCATTAGACGTTCTTTTCACTTTCAATATTATGGCAGGTCTGGTTATTGTCATGATATCAATAAATGTTCATAAACCACTTGAATTCTCCTCTTTCCCGTTAGTGTTACTTTTAGCGACAGTCCTCAGATTAAGTTTGAATGTCGCGTCAACTCGCGTAGTTCTCATAAGAGGGCATGAGGGACCAGATGCAGCAGGGAATGTAATAGCATCATTTGGAGAATTTGTAATAGCTGGAAATTATGTAGTTGGCTTTATCATTTTCATGATCCTAATGATAATTAACTTCATTGTTGTTACCAAAGGCGCCGGAAGGACTTCAGAGGTAATTGCAAGATTTACCCTGGACGCGTTGCCAGGAAAACAAATGGCCATTGACGCCGATCTTAACGCCGGAATAATTGACCAAGAAGTCGCATTACGTCGCAGGGAAGAAGTGGCTCAGGAATCAGACTTCTTCGGCTCAATGGACGGTGCTTCAAAATTTGTTAGGGGAGATGCTATTGCGGGGCTTTTGATACTGGCCATCAATATAGTAGGAGGATTGATTGTAGGGACGACACAACATGAACTTGGTTTTGAAGAAGCTGCGCAAATCTATACCTTGTTAACAATTGGCGATGGCTTAGTTGCCCAGATTCCGTCACTGTTACTCTCTCTATCTACAGCTATTGTCGTAACTAGAGTTACGACATCTGAGTCGACTACCAATCAAGCTGGCACCCAACTTGCCAACCCAAATGCCTTAAAAATCACCTCTATTATTCTGCTAATACTTGGCGTAATTCCGGGTATGCCACATTTTATGTTCCTTCTTGCTGGGTTTGGACTCGCTATTTTCGCTTTCTTCACAGACAGAAAGAATGAGTTCTTATCGAATGTGGACCGAGATCAAGCTGATATAGAATCAAAGAGGGATGACATAGAGCTCGATTGGGAAGACATAGAACACGTCGACCAAATCAGTTTGGAAATAGGTTACGGTCTGATTCCTCTAGTGAGCGAGCAAGATGGGGGGGTTTTATTATCAAGGGTCAGGGGTATCAGGAAAAAGCTGTCGGCTGAGCTAGGCTTTTTAATTCAACCCATTCGCATACGGGACAACTTAAATCTTGAGCCAATGAGTTACAATATATTGTTAAAGGGTGCTGTGCGGGGAACCGGTAAATTAGAGTTAGGACGAGATTTAGCAATAAATCCCGGGGACATTACATCTGATTTAGAGGGAACACCAACTAAAGAGCCCGCCTTTGGGCTGGATGCCTACTGGATAGACCAAAGTCAATCCGATGAAGCTAAAGCTCTGGGATACACAATCGTAGATAATGCTACAGTGGTTGCTACACATCTGAATGCTCTCCTCCGAATCAACTCAAGCGATCTATTAGGTGACGATGAAACTAGAGAAATTTTAGATAAGGTCGCTACGCGTTCTCCAAAGTTAGTTGAAGATCTCGTTCCTGAGAAACTTTCTGTTTCAACGGTAATGCAAGTGCTCAAGAATATCTTATTCGAATCTATTTCTATTAGAGACATTCATACGATTTTGGGCACACTCCTAATTGAAAGTAGTAAAACACAAAGTGCAGATGAATTAACCGAATTGGTTCGTCCAAAATTAGGACACCTAATGCTTCAACAAATAGTGGATCTTGGAGACACTCTTAACGTGATTACGCTGGATCCTAAATTGGAGCAAATGCTTATCGCAAGCATCACACAAAGCGCTAAAGTTGGTGAAGTTTTGATCGAACCCAACCTTGCGGAAGGATTGCTTAATTCAGTTAAGAAAGAAAAGGATGAAGCAGAAAACCAAGGTTATCCTGCAGTTATTGTAGTCGCTCCTCCCATAAGGCCTTGGCTCGCTCGAATCATTAAGCAAAGGTTTAGCGACACCACTATTCTCTCATATACGGAGATACCAGAGGATCAAAAAATTAAGGTATTTGCTCGCATAGGTGTATCTGATGAATCACAAGAGGAAAATTAATAATGAAGATTGAGTTGATCGAATCTAATGGGCTTAGTAACGGCATTAAAGATATTAGCCAGCGTTTTGGACCCTCCGCATTGATATTAAGAAATGTTAAGTCAAGCGAACAAGAATTCCTTTTTGTGGCTCATGACAACACCGTTACCTCACAGAAAATTAAAAGCTCTGATCTCCCCAGTCGAGCCCCATCGGACGAAGCTTCAAAAGCAACGAAACAAGATATCGAAATAGTGAAAAGCGCATTAAAAGAACTTCCAAAGGCGATTAATTCCGCCGGTAGTGATAGGAAGTATAGTAGGAAGGAGATTTCTCAACCAAAGCCTGCCAAAACTAGAAATGTTGTAAAAGAACACTTCAAAAATCTAATGAAAGCTGCGCCTATCTCCAATCACATCAGAGGACTCTTGTGCCATGTAGTTAATGAACCCAACAATCAGGCTGAATTGCTATCCCAGCTTAAATCGGGAATGATGGAATATTTGCCTAATCCGACTGACATAACGCTTAATACCAAAATTCATGTTTTGACTGGTGGTCATGGAGTAGGAAAGACTTCGATCGCACTAAAGGTAACCTCACAACTCTGTTCGGCGAGTGAGCGTAAAGTTTCAATTGTTTCGCTTGGCGCAGACTGCTCGGCAGATTTAGCGCAATTAAAAGCCTCAGGCAAATCTTTGGGCATCTCTGTCATCAACGTTAATAATATCAGTGAGCTCTCTAAACTCTTATATTTAAAAAACCCTGAAGACATCTACATCATAGACTTAGATATAGATGCGGCAAAAGAAGCTATTCCTCTAATTCGACAAACAGACTCTGATTCACAAATACACTTAGTAGTCCCTAGCGACGCCTCTTTGGAGAGTTTTTGGCGGATTTGTGAACTTGACAACTGGGAGTCTATAATATTGACTAGATTAGACTTGCCTTTAGTGCCCTGGGCAGCATTAGAGGCTATGTCGAGGTTTAAAATACCTCTGTCAATTGGGTCAGCAAATAGAGAATTTAACTCTGGATTAGTAAAGGTAACGAATAGTAACGTCATAAGAAGCCTGGAGGACTACTTAGTTCGGCATATGGACACTGATAAAGGTGAGCCAATCAGGGCCTATAACACAAGTGCCTTGCATTAAAATCCGGGATTTACTATATAAAATGACTAAAACAAAGCTCGAAAAGAAGACTAAAGTAATCGGCATCGCCAGTGGAAAAGGTGGGGTGGGTAAGACTACTCTTGCCATTAATTTAGCTTCATTCTATGCACAGCAAGGCAAAAAAGTGTTGATATTTGATGCGGATATTGGTTTGGGAAATATCCATATTGCTCTAAGAAACAAATTGCATGGGACCTTAGTCGATGTCCTTGAGGACAGAAAGGAAATCGATGAAATTCTGATAGAAACTAAAATTGGTATCTCCATAGTTAGTGGAGGAAACGGTTTTGACGAAATTTTAGCTTTAGATAAGGCTAAGACGAATACAATAATACAAGCCTTTGCTGCCCTTCAAGATCAATTTGATATCATGATTGTTGATATTTCAGCCGGCGCAGATCAGAGTGTTTTAAGCTTTTTATCAGCATGTCATCATCAAATCGTTATAGGGACCAGCGAACCCTCGTCGGTTGCGGACGCGTATGCATTAATTAAACTTTTGAAAATTAAGATCGGAATAGAGGAATTAGTTTTTATTCCTAACCGAATGAAAACACTTTCTGAGGGAAAAATACTATTCGATAAAATGAATACAATTTCTGCAAAATTTCTTGGCTTGAGCCTTAAATATTTGGGCTCAATTTCAGAGAGCTCTGACTACGATACCGCTTGGAACAAGGGAATAGCAGCAGTTTCTATTGGGCAAACAACTCCGTGTTATCATGATTTTGCCGGGCTTGTCGATGAATTAGATAAGTTACAAATAAGCAACACAAACAAACAANTACAATTTTTCAACTCAAGTTAACNGTATATATTTTGAATCAAGTAGATGACTATAAACAAAACCAACTAGCCGGAACACACGCNTTAGTCAACGAGCATATTTCGCTAGTNAATCGAATAGCCGGTTANTTAAAGGCTCGCGTTCCTCAATTTATGGANTATGAGGATATGGTCCAAATAGGTATGCTTGGACTTATGTCCGCAGCAGANTCNTATGAACGCTCCTCTGNGGTAGAATTTAAAGACTATGCAAANAATCGTATCAAAGGAGCAATACTTGATGAAGTNAGAAAACTGAGTGACATCTCAAGACTGGCTATNAAAAACAGTCAGCAACATGAGAGGGTTAGGCATGAACTGGAGAATGAACTAGGTTTTACACCCAAAAATTCACAGATTGCTGACAGACTAAATATTTCCGTAAGTGAGTATGAAAAACAGAGGACTCACATAGATAGATTCAAAATTGATAAATTAGAATCTGATGGAGGCGACGCCTTTGATGAATTAGTTGGCGGAAAAGAGAATCCTCTAGCACTACTCGAACAGGATCAACTGAGTGATGTGGCGACCGAACAGATATCTAAATTGGATGAGCGTAAAAAGCTCGTGCTCAACTTATATTATGTGGAGGAACTTAACTTAAAAGAAATCGGGGCTATAATAGGAGTAAAAGAGTCTCGAGTCAGTCAAATTCTCAGTTCAACAGTGAAAGAGTTACGAGATGAAATTGCGAAAGTTGCTTAGCTATGTCTTTATTTAAAAAGTTTTTCTCAAAAAAAAGTTTAGGGGAATTAAAAGAGCAAAGTCGCCTAGATTATGAAAAAGCAATCAAAGGTATTAATAAAAAGTCGTCTTTGGGGTTCAGACTACGATTAGCAAATAGAGCTAAAGTCAACATCGAGAAAACGTTTCTAGAAGCAGTGAAGCTTACTGAAGAGTATGAGTTACTTAAGGAAAGCTATTTGGCGGAGAATAAATCACTAGAAAACTTGGAGCAGCCAAGATTAGTTGATCCTTACCAGTTAATTTCAACAGATAATGGTGTTGTCGTTAGCTTTATTCCAGAGGAGTATGCAGAGGAAATTTTTAAACTTGGTTGTTCGTATCAGAACTGTTCGATCGCGGGCGATAAGGCCATCAGTATCGGCCAAGGAATTTTGAACAAAATTTGCTTCGAACTAGAAATTAACAAGGAGATAGATGTGCTTGAATTTTTGGCAACAGAGGATGGTGAAAAAACCAGCGGAAACGTAGAGAAAAAAACGGCACCAGGTGAATCATAATAGACCCTTTGGAGGGGCAAGGTTACCTACCTAGAAATTTTTTATCGTCCTCTAATAACCACTGACAAAATGAGAACATTATGATACCAGTATTGCTAACAATCACCGTCACGATAGGAATAATTCTTATAGGTTTGTTATTTTTTGTACTTGGCAAACTGAATTGGTTGGAAACTGCCACTAATTCTCTTCTTACAAAAATAGACCTAGCTACCCCTAGAGAAAAAACTCAAGAGATACAGTATGATCCATATTTTTATGGCTTAAGTGGACAACCTCTCTGGAACTGTTTAATCGGTGAAGATACTACTCAGGCAACCCCGCTAGAGTTGGACGAAATTAGGCCCAGGTATGGGATAGCTCTTCTAAAAGCACTAGTCAAATTCATTCAAGATGGGGTCGACATAGCAAGCCATCCCAATTCAGAGAATACTGTAATTGAACTTGAGAAATTAGTTTTCACGAGTCGNGGACAGGTAGGGATCTGGCTACCCTCCANCAGAGTCGAAANACTTAGAAACTTCGGGTCGAAGATTCANAAGGAACGACAAAAAAAATCCGATGACAAAGGTGAAGGACTCAGAGTGATAGCTCCGGACNCATTAGCAAAAGATTTCAAATCAGAGATTTGNGATATTTGTGATCTATTGCAATTACGACATGGCGATGAAATCGCGTCAGATGTATTGAAAGCATTTTTTGCCGAAAATAACGAATAAATTTAAGAGNACTACTCANCGATTGTAATAACGATTGAACGTTGGCATACCGTTCGAGGAAGAATCCTGTGAGCCGATGTCAGTTTGCCTATTCTGACTGACTTCTCCGTTAATTGCCTCGTAGTACCTCTCTCTCTCCAAAGTCAACAAGGCATCCATAACCTCCCTCAAATCGTTTAGGGACCTTGCCTCCTCACCGATCTCTCCCAGCGTGCTTTCACTTTCCTCAAGCACATCACCGAAATCTAGAATCTGAGCATTAAAAATTGAAAACCTATCATCCAATCGCGCAAGATTTTCACGCAGATTCTCTGTTTGATCCGCGAGTTCTTGACTCATGTCCTGGGAATAATTGAGGAGCTGTCCTTGAATATCCTGCTCAGTGCTATCATAACGCATCTGACTCTCTTCAATTCGCAGCTCCAAAACTTCGATCTGTTCTTGCAATATAACTAGCTGAGATCTTGCGGCCTCAAAACTAGCTAAACCCGCATCCATATCAGCAATCCTGGTTGTTAGTGCAGAACTAGCAGAATCAAACAGATCATTTTTTGAACCAAAGTTAAATACAGCGAAAACCAGAAAACCAACAGCGACCAGTACGCCAAAAAAAGACGATAAAAGAACGACAGTCGATACCTTTTGTTGTTCTTGTTTGTATATTTTGAATTCGTTGATTGACTCGATAAACTTGTTTTCCTGCTCGTTTAACTTTGAGCCACTTTCTTCCATCGCACGAACGGTGTTGACCAATTCGTCCGATAAGTTGGAAATCTTAGAATCAACACCTTCTAATTTCATCTCCAGCTCTGATGTATCCCTTTGACTAATTTCAGATTCTGGAGATTGTACCNCTACTTTTTCCTGAGCAGCTTTNGCGCCTACTTTTTTTGACGANGCTGATNCTTTTTTCTTGGTCTGAGTATCATTCTTACCGCGAGCTCTCACTCGAACACCTGGCGATAACTCNTTGCTCTTTTTATCATCCTTTTTCTTCCCATCCGCACCAAGCTTCGGCTCCACCGATCTGTCTATTTTATCCGCCATGTTTTCCTTCCCTTAAATTTATTGAGGTTAATTCTCTTTCCAATATTGGTGACTGCAAGGTCTCGCCTTGAAGCTGCTATAAATTTATCGGACTGACATGAATGGACAACCCAATACATAATGTATGTTCTCACTCCAAACACCAATCGTCACTTCAAATCAAGAATTTAGCAAAATCTATAGGTGAGAAATGGAATTTTAGACTAGAANCTCATTTGTTAATTCTCAAAAGTTACTGAAAAAGTATAATTAACTGCCGACTTGTCTATGATGTTGAACGTTCTTTCGANNTTTNNTTTAAGGTNNGTTGTATTTNAGTAATCATGATNTNCNNAGANAAAACATANTTTCGNTCAA
>PATI01000031.1:10080-12679 GCA_002712335.1 Rhodospirillaceae bacterium
TNCNCNNCTCTNTNGTNAGGTGNGCTTNTNNACCGTNTNNNTGCTNTTNAACTTNTNGCTTCTNANACCAANCCTCGCNCAGGANANNNACNCGGANATANTCCCNAGGCCGCCNGAGCTNGAGNCAGCNATNAGNTTTTGGAAGAANGTATANACNGAGGTAGATACGGATCACGGATACCTTCATGATTCCGAAAATCTCTCCGTAATTTATGCTNCACTAAATCGCAACAGTCAGGAAATCGAAACTTTTCGTCAAAGAGTAAAGAATGATCTGGGCGTTCTGGCTACAGGCAAGAGNTCTAACCTTTCAAAGAGTCAAGAGGCAATATTAGCTCTATGGCCGGAAGATGTTTCAAATCAGAGACTTCAGCNAGCAGTGAACAACGTAAGATGGCAGGTAGGTCAGTCTAATGCCTTCTTGGAAGGACTAGAGCGCTCAGGAGCATACCGAGACTATATCAATAAGATTCTTATCAATAAGAGTATGCCTCTTCAGCTGGCCCTCCTCCCGCACGTTGAATCATCATTTAATCCAAACGCCTATTCACACGCAAACGCTGCCGGTATGTGGCAATTTACAAGACCTACAGGCCAGCGTTACATGCGAATCGATGACATTATCGACGAACGTATGGATCCCTATATTTCTGCTGATGCTGCTATGGACTTGCTTGAGTACAATTATCAAGTCCTGGGGTCATGGCCCCTTGCTCTCACCGCCTATAATCAGGGAGTAGGGAGTATGTCCCGTGCTGTTCGGGAAACTGGCACAACCGCAATACAAGAAATTATCGACAATTATAAAGGTCCTCGCTTCGGCTTTGTTGGTCGCAATTTTTATGCACAGTTTCTCGCGGTCAACGACATTGAAGACAAAATTGACCAATACTTTNACGATNTAAAGTATGCCATCCCCATAAATTTTACAGAAGTACGCCTTAGTTCCTACATCGAAGCGAAAGGAATTGAGGAATCTTTAAATATACCTTTAAGTCAATTACAAGACGATAACCCATCGTTAAGAAATGTGATTTGGCAGGGACTTAAGCGGATCCCGCGAGGATTTAGGATTAGGTTGCGGACTGATCAGTTATCGGCAAACACTGATATTTTGGCTCAAATCGATGGTAGCTATAAGCATTCCGCACAGCTACCTGACGCCTACTACGAAATACAGCGTGGAGAGACTCTTCAAACCATCGCCAATAACTTTAAAACCACCCCCAGGCAACTAGCATCCTTAAATGACATTCGAAACCCTGATGAAATTCAAGTAGGACAGCGTATATTGATCCCACTGATNCAGACCGCTCCTAATAGGACGCCACAAACCGCAACCCTCCAAAATGATCTTTTGATGTCAGGTCCTATAAATAACGCGGAAATAAGCGAGCAACAATTAGATCAACCAGAGCAAAATCTCGAAGTAATAGATTTCCGACTTGAANAAATTGATGAGGATATACTCCTTGCTACTCGAANACTNCCCGANCCCCAAGGCCCAGAGGCGTCAGCGACCGCAGNTNCTATANAGCCTGAGATCGATGATTTTCTTCAGAATACTGTAGACCCTGCGAGCATCCTTGATTCTGATCCATCAGATTACTCAGTAGCGGCAGACAATACCGTTGTGTTGCAGGCTTCGGAATCAGTAGGGCAGTTGGCCAAGTGGTTAGAAATCCCAACTTGGGATATCAGACGCCTCAACAATATGTCATATAGAGATCAAGTAGTTATAGGCACAAAGGTACGAATAGCTTTTGTACGAGTATCTCAATCTGAATTTGAAAATCGGCGCCGAGACTTTCATTCAACTATACAGCAAGATTTCTTTGACAACTTCACCATTAGAGGTTCGGAGGAGTATGAAATCAAACGTGCAGACAACATTAATCGGTTAGCTTTAAACCGCTACTCCACNCCCCTCTGGCTTGTCCGCCAATANAANCCAGGAATTAATTTTAGCAGCGTATATGTGGGNCAGCGTGTCGTTTTCCCTCTTCTTGANGNAATAGCAAANCCANCTATTAATTGATCNCNANANGTATGACCTTNATCAGNCNCTAATCTCANCTNNAAGNAAAATTNACTCCANGNTAGGANANNTATTTAANNCTGAANGAGATTTAATAGCACGATACTGGACAATCGTTCGGCGCAAAGCTAATGTCTACCTGTGATCAATTACAATAAAAAGGTACCTAGAGGTGAAACACATTCTGAAAATTGGGCTTCCTTTGGTTGGCCTAGCAGCGGTGGCCCTTTTAACATTGCGAGTTATAGGATTCGAACCCTGGTATATAGATCCAGCTAGTTCTGAGTTTGCGGCAAGTAACAGGACCGCCTGGCCTGGATTGTGGCTAAAAGGAGAGGTCGTAAGTCAACCAGTCACAGATTGGGATTTTATCAATCAGGTTAATCATCCAGTTACCGGTAACTCGATCATGCTGGAGACTCGAACTTGGTATGGAATTCCCCACTCGGTCACTGTTAACGCCAGACCTCGGGGCGATAAACTTTATCTCAGTGGCAGCGAACAGGGAGCTAGGTTAGAGAAAGAGTTCCCCCACTCTAAGGCCTGGTGGGCTAATATCGA
>PATI01000032.1 GCA_002712335.1 Rhodospirillaceae bacterium
GCGTAGTGACGGTTTGCTGGGTCTAAAGGAACAGACATCTCTTGCCCATCAATAGTCGCTTTAACACCCGTGTTTTCGTATGTGTCTTTGTCAACTAAAATACGATAGTATTGTGCATTTGTAATATTCATTTAAAGCTCCGCATCTGCATCAAAACCTGTCTTGGTTACGACAGCACCTCCTCCTCCAGTACCGCCTGAATTTGTTTTAACCAGTGGGATTTTAAAGTCATTATTCATCGCCTCTATCAGGTTCCATGCTCGTCGGTAGGACATACCCATTTGCCTCGCTGCACCAGTGATAGAGCCAGACTTTTCAACAGCTTCCAAAAGTGCCACCTTACCAGGGCCAAGTGCCACTGCGGTGCCAAGCAGAATTCTTAGTTTCGGCTTTTCTTTCCCTAAATATGTCATGACGGTCTCAAACAACCTCTTATCTTGCATCTTTAAGATGTCGATCCAATAAGTTTTTCTGCTATGATTAAATCTTCCTTAGTATTTACATTGAAAAAAGGATCTATTGGATGAGTTTGCCAATCAATTTTAACTAAATTGTATTTTTGCGTCCATAAATCAACTTTGCGGATGTTCTCTCTAACTAAGGCATCGCGAAGTGCACCCGCCAGGTTTACCGGCCAAAGACCAAACACCGGCTGATCACGTCCACCAGATGAGGCACAACAAAGAGCTCCTTTTTTTACGTTTGTATCTGACATCATTCGAGACACCATGTCGGTCGGTAAAAAGGGCGCATCACAGGCAAAACTAGCTAGCCAGTTACAATTTGGATGATTAGATTTTAACCACTCCAAGCCTGTGAGTATTCCAGCCAATGGGCCTGAAAAACCGCCTACAACGTCGCTCACTACTGGTAGACCATATCTCTTAAAACGAGAGGGGTTTCCATTCGCATTAAGAATAAGATGTCCTACCTGTGGTTGTACACTCGCAATTACTCTTTCCAGTAAAGTTCTGCCAGCAAGCAACTGCAGACATTTGTCACCACCACCCATTCTCCGAGACTGCCCTCCTGCCAATAGCACTCCGCCAATTTCGATTTTATCGTTCATTTTTACTCATAATCCTGTTGAGCGGTTATGACGATTTGTTTTTTTCCTATGGTGTTAATAATAAGTTTTTGGCCTTCTTTGTTAACGCGAGAGTAATCATTGAATATTTGAATATCATGGTCAAACTCACCTGAAGTAATGTTTTGTATATTTTCTACATCCTCCTGCCTTATTTCTTCAGCTCGCGACTTCAGGACCGATTCGATAAGGAATAAATATTCCTCATCAAATCCATCACGCGACAATGCAAAGTAAAATTTAACTCTTTCAGCTTCTGCCAAAGCAAACGGTGCTAATTTTGGCAAGTTATTTAAAAACAAGAAGGGGTGCTGCAACTCCTTTTGAGCAACCACATGACCCATAGTGTCTCTAAGCATTTGTTTGAATGACAAAACATTTCTAATGTGTTGTTCAAAGCGACTTAACAATTTCCGGGATTGCCCTATATAAACAACATTCCGTTCATTTTTATAAGTCTTTATCCTTAGGTAAATTCCACTTTCATTTAATTCCCCAATTAAATCTGTCTTAATTGGGAAATTACCGGCCCCAATTGGCCCTCTCCAATTGAGTGTTAAATCCATAAATAACATTCCCTACATGGAGAGTTATGATACTCGAAATTAACCTTCAATAGTCTTATCAAATATTATCCGTTCTTCACCAGCAAGCGCTATAAATCTTTTACCGCGCGCTCGCCCTACTAAAGTAAGATTTGCCTGGCGGGCTAAAGAGACTCCCCACGCAGTGAAACCAGAACGAGAAATTAAAATTGGAATCTCCATTTGCACGGTCTTAATAACCATTTCGCTAGTAAGCCGACCTGTAGTATAAAACAACTTATTCTCTGGAGAGATATTGTTAATAAACATATAGCCGGCAATTTTATCAACAGCGTTATGGCGCCCGACATCTTCCATATAAACCAATGCTTTACTCTCTTCACACAGAACACAACCATGAATTGCACCTGCCTCACTATATAAACTAGGCGTTGAATTAATTTTCTTTGAAAGTTGGTAAAGCCAAGAAACCTTTAGTTCAGCAGTATCGTCTAATTTTATCTCTTCAAACTTTTCAATCACATCACCGAATACTGTGCCAATAGCACAACCCGAAGTTCGGGTTTTTTTCTTGAGCTTTTGTTCATAGTCGGTTTCTCTCTTTGTCCTTACTACAACAGTATCAATATCTTCATCAAAATCGACAGATGTAATTATATCATCTTTCCGCAACATGTTTTGATTTATCAAAAAACCAATTGCAAGATAGTCAGGATAATCCCCGATTGTCATCATAGTTACAATTTCTTGTTTGTTTAAGAAAAGCGTGAGCGGGCGTTCTACCGTCACAGTCTTGTTAACAGTTTTTCCATCTTGATCCACACCGCCTATACATTCGGTCAACCGTGTATCTTTTGGATTTGGAGCTAAAAGAAAATCACTCATCTGTTACTTATGGACTCTCAGGCAAATATGGGCAATAGAATTAATTGTGGCCTTTATTTTTCAAACAAAAGCGCTATATTCGGTTATATATAACGCTTATCTTATATATTTGACTATTTTAGGGACACTTTAATGGACGGTCCTCTCATTGACCCACATGGACGCACCGTAGATTATCTAAGGGTATCGGTTACCGACCGGTGCGATTTCCGCTGCGTATACTGCATGTCAGAAGATATGAGTTTCCTGCCTAAAAAAGATGTTTTATCACTTGAAGAAATAGAGTTGATTTGCTCCGCCTTTATCTCCCGAGGAGTGAAAAGATTGCGTTTGACCGGTGGAGAACCTCTTGTTCGACGCAATGTAATGTGGCTATTTCGTAAGTTGTCTCGCCATCTGAAAACGGGGACCCTTGAAGAGCTAACGATTACTACAAATGGGAGTCAGCTCGAACGATTCGCAGATGAACTTTCGGATATTGGTATAAGACGTATCAATGTGTCTTTGGATACACTTGATCCTGAAAAATTTTCTGAAATCACGCGATGGGGTCGTTTAAATAATGTTAAGCGTGGTCTCGAAGTGGCAAAGCGAGCGAACATCAAGATCAAAATTAATACCGTGGCCTTGAGGGGTGTGAATGATAATGAGTTTGACAACCTAATTAGTTGGTGCGGCGATGAGGGATTCGATCTCACCTTCATTGAAGTAATGCCTATGGGAGAAATTGGCGACAGTGCGCGACTTGATCAATACATGCCTTTGTCAATGGTGCGTGCTCAGCTTAACAACAGCTGGACGCTTAAAGATATTGGTTACAAAACAGCCGGCCCTGCCCGGTATGTTGAGGTCAAGGAGACAGGCGGAAGAATTGGCTTTATAACTCCAATGACTCACAACTTTTGCGAAACCTGTAACCGTGTGCGCCTGACCTGTACTGGTATGCTATATATGTGTCTTGGGCAGGAAGATCGCGCTGATTTAAGAACCGCGGTTAAAACCGATGATGGCGGTGATAGCCTGATGGCCGCTATCGATGAGGCCATCGGCCGAAAACCCAAAGGACATGACTTTATAATAGACCGTAGAAGGCAAGACCCTTCTAACCCTCGCCATATGAGTGTCACGGGTGGATAATTTGACGAAAATTAATTTTCATTTAAGACACCTGCGACAACATGGCCTCTTAACATTTGAGGGAAAAGTAGGTCAGATATTATGAAAAAATATTTCTGTTAGCCAATTAAAACTGGAAATATGGGATGGACTACGAAAATTTTTTCAGCGAAGAAATAAAAAAGCTCAAAGCAGAAGGAAACTATCGCATATTTGCTGAGCTAGAACGTCATGCCGGGTATTTTCCAGACGCTAGTCGTCATATCGATAATAAGAAAAATGAAGTTACCGTGTGGTGCAGTAACGACTACCTTGGGATGGGCCAACATCCGGATGTCCTACAAACCATGAAAAATACGATCGATCAAGTTGGGGCCGGGTCCGGTGGAACTCGTAATATTTCAGGGACAACCCATCAGCATGTGATGCTTGAACGAGAACTAGCAAACTTACACCGCAAGGAGGCGGCACTGCTTTTTACTTCTGGCTATGTTGCTAACGATGCAGCACTGTCAACATTGGCGTCTCAAATGCCTAACTGCGTTCTCCTTTCTGATGAATACAATCATGCATCGATGATTGCAGGGGTGCGCAATAGCCGTGCAGAAAAAAGAATTTTTAAACACAATAACGTCAACCACCTCGAGGAACTACTCAGAACGATTGAACCTGAGCACCCTAAAATTATTGTTTTTGAATCTATCTATTCTATGGATGGCGATATTGCTCCAATCGCCGAAATTTGCGAACTCGCCGAAAAATACAATGCCATGACATATATCGATGAGGTCCATGCGGTTGGCATGTATGGACCCCGAGGTGGTGGCGTTGCCGAACGTGACGGGCAAATGGATAGGATTACCATCGTCCAAGGAACATTAGCAAAGGCTTTCGGTGTTGTAGGAGGCTATATTGCAGCATCAGAAAAAATTATTGATTTTATTCGTTCAAAAGCGAGTGGCTTCATTTTCACGACCTCGTTACCACCCGCCATTGCCGCCGCAGCGATGGCCAGTGTCTGCCATGTTAGAGACGAGGGAAAAACAAAAAGAGAAAAACATCAGGAACGAGTCGCGAAGCTTAAAAATCTTTTAGAACAAGCCGGGTTACCTATTATGCCCAGCGTTTCACATATTGTTCCAATTATGGTGGGAGATCCAATAATCTGCAAACAGGTCACAGATGACCTCCTAGATCGCTATGGAATTTATGTACAACCGATTAATTATCCAACCGTACCCAAAGGTACCGAGAGACTGCGCCTTACCCCGTCCCCTATACATACCGATGAGGATATGAACCATCTTGTAAAAGCGCTTGTCGAAATTTGGGGGCGACTTGCACTCAAATGGGCCGCGTAACTCTCCCTTTTTAAGCTAAAATCTAAATCTTAACCGACAAATTAAGCCCCTATGAAACCAGCAAAAAAATCTTCAGGGCACATTCTACCTGATGTATTGGCGCGTGATTTAAAGATCATTTTTTGCGGCAGCGCTGCAAGTTCGATCTCAGCTCGAGAAAAAGCCTACTATGCTGGCACTGGCAATAAATTCTGGACTACTATTTTCGATATCGGACTTACACCTCGAGTACTAATACCCCAAGATTATTTTATGCTTCTTGATTTTGGTGTTGGATTAACTGACATCGCAAAAACGATTTACGGAAGTGATCAATCGATTCCAAAGGAAGCTGACGACCCTAAACGCCTTCATAAATTGATTTGCGAAATGCAACCGACAGTCATTGCGTTTGTTGGGAAAAGAGCCGCCAAGGCATTTTACAGCTCAGAATTTAATAAAAAATCTGTTAACTATGGCCTTCAAAAGGAATGCATTGGGCGGACTGCCCTTTACGCTCTCCCTTCTCCATCTGGTCTTGCAAAGCGATATTGGAACCTTAACCCTTGGCAAGAAATGGCAAATTTCGTCAACAAATCTTCTACAAAATAAGAAAATCTGCTTCTACCTCAATAGCTACATTGAATGGCATTGATGACACGCCGGCTACGGTCCGAGCATGGGCTCCTATTTCTTCACCAAATACCTCCACCATTAATTCTGAAGCCCCATTAACCACACCGGCGACTTCAGCTAAATCTGGCGTTACATTAACATAGCCCTTTAATTTTGCTACTTTTAGGACACGATCCAGATCGCCTGCTAATGCTTTCTTTGCATGTGCAATTACATTGAGTGCCGACATTCTTGCTGCCTCATATCCCTCATCAACACTGAACTCTCTGCCCACCTTTCCTATAAAAGGGAGATCACCATTCCACTGAGGAACTTGGCCGGAAATATATAAAAAGGGTCCTGCTATATTTGATCCTTTGATTTTTGCTACTTTAGGTTCAAGAGGATCAGGTAAAACTATGCCCAATTCTTGAAGTCTCGTTTCTACGACACCTGCCATTTACTCCTCCATCAAAATTTATCGTTAACATATTTTACAAAACCGGACTTAAATTATAGTAAATTACCCATGATTTTGTTTAAATATCTTTTACATTTATGATGTCGACTTCAAAAATAAGATAGATGCACAAACACCATGAATTCACCAATAAAACGTTCAGTAGTTATTTCAGGGCATCAGACCAGTGTCTCTCTAGAAGGCCCATTTTGGGAAGCTCTTAATCAAATTGCAGTGGAACGCAATACATCAATCAACAGATTGATTACGGAAATTGATAGAAAACGAAAGAACAATTTATCATCGGCATTACGGGTTTTTGTGCTGACTAACCTCAAAAACCAATTAAAAACTTTTCAAGCAAAAACTCTTTAAATTAATAAAAACTTTATTATTATCCAGTCTAAGCCCCTAATAAATTTAAGTATTACAATAATCAGAATCTAAAACCTTACCTGGATTCATTATATTGCAAGGGTCTAGCGTGTGCTTGATGTCATGCATAATTCCTAAAGCTTCTCCAAACTCTGTATCTAAATAGTCTTTCTTTCCAATCCCAATACCATGTTCACCGGAGCACGTACCCCCCATCGCTATAACGTGCGAGATCATGCGGTGATTAATTTGACGCGCGATATTCTGTTCTTCAGGATATTTCGGATCAATCAAAAAAATTACATGAAAATTTCCATCACCAACATGCCCCACTATTGTTGCAGTTGCTCGGCTTTTTTCGATATCTAACCGTGTATTCTCTATGCATTCTGCGAGCCTCGAAACAGGGACACAGGCATCAGTGGACCAGGCCCGCGCACCAGGTTTTAAGGCAAGCGCAGCATACAATGCGTCATGACGGGCCTGCCAAAGATGAGTTCTCTCTTCTGTTTTTTCGGCCCACCTAAAGCTTTCACCCCCGAGGCTTTTTGCAATCCCCTCGACAGTCTCCGCCTGCTCACGAACACCTGCTGTTGATCCATGGAATTCAAAAAATAAAGTAGGTGCTTCTGGAAGGTTTAAAGATGAATAATTATTGCAGGCTCGAATTTGTAACTTGTCAAGCAACTCAATTCGAGCAACTGGGACTCCGTACTGGATTGAAGAAACAGAACAGCTTACCGCCGCTTTGACAGACGGAAATGAACATATCGCCACTGTGGTCGCTTCTGGTATTCCATGTAAACGAAGGGTGATTTCAGTAATGACTCCTAATGTCCCTTCAGCTCCGACAAACAAACGTGTTAGGTCATAACCTGCTGCTGATTTCCTTGCCCGCCCGCCGGTCTTAATTACTTTACCATTAGCCAATACGACCCGTACATTTAATACATTTTCTCGCATGGTTCCGTATCTAACAGAATTCGTGCCTGACGCCCTAGTGGAAGTCATTCCTCCAATGGTTGCATCAGCACCTGGATCAACTGGGAAAAATAGACCTGTCTCACGAATTTGAGAGTTGAGCTGCATACGAGTGACCCCAGCCTGGACAGTGACATCCTGATCTTCACCATTAACCCTAAGTACTTGGTTCATCGCTGACATCTCGATACAAACACCACCATGTATTGCTAAAATACCCCCCTCAAGAGATGTGCCCGCTCCAAAGGGAATAATGGGCGTCCGATATCTTGAACACAAACTCACAATCTTAGAGATTTCTTGCTCTGAAACCGGCCTTACTACAGCATCAGGTATTTTTGGGGGATGGTAGGACTCATCTTGAGAGAATTGGAGTCTGCTACCTTCGGATGTAGATAACCTGTCACCCAAAATAACCTCGAGATCCTCAAGTAATTCCTTCAAGATTCTTTACTCATCTAATTGATATCCAAGTAGAACACGATTACCGACCATTTTTCTCAAAAAATAAATAGAAAGAATTGAGGATAAAAAAAGACGTCTATACAAACCGCATTCTTTAATTATACGACATTTTTTGTAAAAAAAATCCACTTGTAACATTGATTCTTAACTTTAGATGTTTAATCAAACATAGCAATGCAATCTATTTCAACGTTAACACCCGCTCTATGTGGAATACCACCAATGCATGTTCGTGTAACTTTTTCACCCTTCATAAATTCGGTAAACGTAATATTAAATTTTTGAAAGTCACCCACATCTCGTAAACAGACCCGCATATTGACCACGTTGGCAAAACTACCTCCGGCTTCGTTCAAAATCTCCTCGAGATTTCGTAGAGTTTGTCGGGTTTGCGCTTGAATATCATCGGATATAACTTCTTTCGTTTCCGGATCTATTGCTACTTGTCCTGAGAGAAATAGCATATTTCCCCACCGAATTCCCTGTGCAAGTGGTGAAGGGGAGGACTTGTCCGTAAAGCCTGTAATTGGGGTTTTAGATGATTTAATGATTTTCTTTGGCATAATTTAAATACCTTCTAATATCAGAGAGGATTTGGCATTATATGACCACAGGCTCGACAAGTCCGTCTCTCCAAAGAATTAAAGAAATTTGCATATGCCTTCGATACAGGATCAGATCTATAATCATTTACAATAAATTGTTCTTCATGCAAAAGCTCATCACATTCTGGGCAATACCATTGAAATCGATCTACTTCTCCATCTCTACGTTGGCGCTCTATTACTAATAAAAATGCGTCAGGGGAAAATCGAGGTGAATGCGGGATTCCTGCTGCGGTATAGATGCTGCAACCTTGTTTTAAAATAGTCACCTCCTCGCTTCCATCTGGCATTCGATAATGGAGATTCATTTCTCCTTTAATCATATACATGACTTCGTCAACCGGATCGATATGAAACTCGCTTCGATATTCACGCCCGCGAGCGACGAAAGCAAGAGACTCTGGCTGCTGCCAAAGTACCTTAATCCTGCCTTTAGATTCTGTAAGTTCGGCCGCTATGGAATTTAGATCTCCTATCGGCATAGGCAACATGAATATCTCCTTAATTAATATTAGAAATTAAACCCTTGTAGATTCAGAAGTGATGTCAGCTACAAACATATGGCCTGGTGCATGGGTAATTGCTAAAGACGGCCTAGCACTCGCTAGTGCATTTTGCGGCGTAACACCGCAAGCCCAGAAAACTGGAACTTGTTCTTCTTTCATTGTTACAGGTTCACCAAAATCTGGTCGATCTAAGTCTTTTATTCCAAGAAAGCCGGGATCACCTATATGTAACGGCGCACCATGAGCCATTGGATAGTGTTGAGTAATTTCTGCTGCAAGCTGTGCGTCTTGCATTATGAAGGGTCGCATGGAAACGACCATATTACCTTTAAATATCCCGGCTGACTTACAAGGAACAGTTGTTCTGTACATGGGTACAAACCCAGTCTCATTGATATGCGGAAGCAACAAGCCATTACTCAGCAATGCTTCTTCAGCTATGAACGAACATCCCAATAAGAATGTAACCAAATTATCTTCCCAAATATCCAATACATCCAGTTGCTGGTTTGCTAATTCGCCATTACGAAAGACGCTATAGCGCGGTAAATCAGTTCTAATATCTGCGTTAGGAGCAATAACTTTTATATGGAAATCACCCGCTGATAATATCTCTAAAATAGGGCATGGCTTAGGATTTAATTTACAGAAGGTCTCAAAATCCTTCGCATAGGGTTCAGGTAGAATAACTACGTTAGCCTGTACAGCTCCCGGAGCGTGACCAGAGGTTGGTCCCGAAAATGTTCCATTTCGACATCTGGATCGAATTGTGTTAGGCGAAAGGGGTTCAAATTTTATCATGGTTCTATGGCCATACTCCAAACAAATAATTTTCGGAACTATTTCTTTCGAAACTTGAATTAATGTTTAGGCTACTTTAAAAATTAGCTTATAAAATTTTTATAAGAAGGTCTTTATAGTCGATCATCTTATTTCGGTAGAGCTGTCGAAGCCATAATAACATAATAATACGGCTAAAAGGCAAAATGTAATATTGAAAATGATTGAATACCTTATTTTTTAAAGACCCTTAAAATTTTTCATGAAGCTGATTAATCATCCATCTCCTAATTTCAGCGAGCGAGCTAGAGGGAGTAGTATAGATAAACTGATTATGCATTATACCGGTATGGAAAATGCTAAACTTTCACTCGCTCACCTTTGTGATAAAAAATCAAAGGTAAGCGCGCATTACCTTTTGGATGAAAATGGTAGAATTTTTCAATTAGTTTCTGAAGAAAAGCGTGCATGGCATGCTGGTGTCAGTTATTGGGCTGGGGAAACAGATATTAACAGCCAATCCATTGGAATAGAGTTGCAAAATCGAGGACATGAATGGGGCTATAATGATTTTCCCAAGGTTCAGATCAAATCTCTTATTGAACTCGTTATGGATATACGCAAGAGACACCATATTCCTGAAAAAAATATCTTAGGCCATTCGGATATAGCACCTGAACGTAAACAGGATCCGGGCGAATTTTTCCCGTGGGAAGAGATCTCTTTTTATAATATTGGTTATTGGCCAAAACTACCTCAAAAAAAAATAGATATAACTCATTCGAAGCAGGCAACTCAAAAGAACCTTTCTTTGATAGGCTATAATCCAGAAACGCCTTTTTCTGAAAACCTAAAAGCCTTTCAAAGACATTACCGCCCTTCAAAAGTGGATGGTATTCTTGATAATGAAACCGCACATTTAATCGATTTTATAGCTAAGGATACTTGACCAAAAGAATTTATGTAGTCAAATTCCTACCGCCAGACGGTCGGATGGCTGCCCTAAGCATATGGGAAACCTGCGGTGGGAGGAAAGTCCGGGCTCCACGGGGACACAGTGCCGGGTAATACCCGGCGAGGGCGACCTCAGGGAAAGTGCCACAGAAAGCAAACCGCCTGTCCTAACTTTATTAGGTAGGTAAGGGTGAAAGGGTGCGGTAAGAGCGCACCGCGCCAATGGCAACATTGACGGCAGGGTAAACCACACTGGGAGCAAGACCGAATAGGAGCGACAACTTAAATCTAATTTAAAGGCACGTCTCCGTGCCGTCGCTCGGGTGGGTTGCATGAGGTGCGCGGTAACGTGCATCCCAGATGAATAGCCATCCCCTTTAAAACAGGGACAGAACCCGGCTTACAGACCGTCTGGTATTATAATTGGTTCTTCATTTTCGATTTGAGATATACCTGGCCTTTATTTTTTTCCGCATGGGTCAGAGAAATTCGGAAATATTATATGGTTGTCTAAATATTAACAAAATTTTATGCAATTTTTGCCTGAATAATAAAAGAATATCCTAATTAATTTGTTTACCTGATGGATGAACCCGCAAAATTGTGAGAAGATGTATGGAATTTAATGAGGTGTGATTCAATCATTTTATCGGTATTTTTACATTACTTTTCATTGACATCCCATAAAATCCCATTATAACCCATATATACCCATATTTTGCTTGGGAATATTACGCGGTTAATTTGTCTCTTCAGGGGTAGAGACGCCGTGAATTTAGATCGGGGGTTTGAGTGACGTCTTTCCTATCCACTTTTGTGAATAAGGTTGACCGAAAGGGTCGAGTTTCTGTCCCAGCCCAATTTCGTGCCGCATTGTCAGATGCACCCTACCAAGGAGTGATTGCATACCCTTCTCTCAGGGACCCAGCAATAGATGTCTTTGGTCGCGGTATGCTCGAAGAACTAAATGAGCGCCGACTAGACAAAACCATGTCTGATGGAGAATTTGAACGGGCCTTGCTAGGAACCGATAACATTATTGATACAGTCATGGCTATGGCATACGAACTACCCTTTGACGGAGAAGGAAGAATTTTATTGCCTGATACCTTAGCTAAGGAGGCAGGAATATCTGATCGAGCTACTTTTGTCGGTCGTGGAACACGATTCCAAATTTGGGCACCCGATAACTTCAATACCAATCATCAGAATGCGATCACAGCTCTCCGTGCAAAACTACATAACCAAGGAATTGAGTCCTGATGGCTGGCGGTCACCGACCTGTCCTTCTAAAAGCGGTAATGGCCGCTCTCCAACCAAATCCCAATGCTATCTATATCGACGCTACATTCGGCGGGGGTGGATATAGCAGCGCAATTCTAGAAGCGACGAATTGTAATGTTTGGGGCATAGATCGAGATCCACAAGCATGTGTTCGCGGGAAAACACTCTCAGAAAAATATGCTGGAAGATTGAAAGTCATCGAAGGAAAATTTGGATGCATGCAACGCTTGCTTGCAAAACATGAAGTAAAAAGTGTCGATGGCATTATGTTTGACCTCGGCATTTCATCTTTCCAGATAGACGACCCCAAGAGGGGGTTTTCATTTCAACACGATGGTCCCCTTGATATGAGAATGTCTATAGATGGTCCAACTGCGGAAGATATTGTTAATGAAACTGCACCAAAACAGCTATCCCAAATCATCTTTGAATATGGTGAAGAGCGGCGATCCCGTCATATTACTCGTGCGATTGTCGCGGCTCGTTCTAAAGTACGAATCAAACGGACGCTGGAGCTCGCTAAGATTGTAAGAGGGTGTTTTCCACCAGTTAAATCGAGTTTTAAAACCATTGATCCAGCGACACGCACTTTTCAAGCGTTAAGAATATTTTTAAACGATGAGCTTGGTGAACTTCAGCGTGGTTTGAGCGCAGCAGAAACGATGCTCTCCGCGGGTGGCAAACTAGCCGTCGTAAGCTTTCATTCACTTGAGGATCGAATTGTTAAGAGATTTTTGCGAAAACGTTCTATCTATAACACTCGAGGGTCGCGTCACGCTCCAGAGAACGAGAAAAAATCAAGTCCTCCCACTTTTATTGAGCTGAACAGAAAACTTATTCGTCCTGACAACACCGAAACTAAATCCAATCCCCGGTCCCGTTCCGCACGACTTCGAACAGCCGAGCGCACAGAGGTTCCCTCACCTGAGGTGGAATTTAATAATCACGGGATAGAAACATGATTCAGCGCTCAACAACATTTTGGATGCTTCTTGCTATAAGTGCCGGCATTGGACTTTTCCTTCTTAAGTACGAAGTTAAATCAATGGAGGGTAAACTAGTTACAGTTCATAGTAAGACGCTAAGTAATTTGGAAGAAACGCATGTTCTAAAAGCCGAATGGAGTTACCTAAATCAGCCTTCACGGCTAGAAAATCTTGGGCGGCGCTTACTCGACCTTCATCCAGCACGGGCTGTCCAGAGCACTTCCATAGAAAACATTCCATTACGCCCAGTAACCCAAACGAAAGTTATCGATCCCCCGGCGGCCGATCAGGTCCCCCCCCATTTCGCCAAAATTAGGCGTAAACAATGATCGGCCGCCAACCCCTTTTTCCAAGGAAAAGGAGGCGCGAGCCTCCAGTGCCACCGAACGTCGAAACTGGCCGAAGCCGTCTGCTTATTACCGCTGCAATATTCTCTGTAGCATTTATAGCCGTAACCGGTCGTTTGATTGGCATGACAATGTTCGTAGAGAAAAACCAATCCCAGTACTCTCGATCTTTTAAACAGGTTGTGCTTGAGACCAGCCGTGCGGATATTGTTGATCGATACGGAAACCTTTTAGCTACCAATCTGCGGACTGCATCACTTTATGCCGACCCACGCCTTATAGTAGATGCAAGGGATGCTGCTAATAAACTAGCCAGGGTGCTTCCTAATCTAGACCAGCGTTCTGTATACCAAAAACTAACCCAAAAACGATCTTTTACATGGATTCAACGACATTTAACCCCCAGACAAAAATTTGAAGTAAACAAATTAGGAATACCAGGGCTAGATTTTCGTGAAGAAAAACGCAGGGTTTATCCTGATGCAACTCTAGCATCTCACGTTCTTGGTCATACAAATACAGATAATAAGGGCCTCGCCGGTATTGAAAGGTATATGGAAGCCAGTCTCCATAAGCATAAAAAACCCCTCCAACTATCGATAGACATAAGACTCCAACATATTTTACGCAGCGAGCTTTTCTCTGCAATGCGTAAGTTTAGAGGAATTGGTGCCGCGGGAATAATTATGAATATCAGAAATGGTGAGGTTTTAGGAAGCGTTTCATTACCTGATTTTGATCCGAATTTACCGAACAATATTGAAGCCGCATCATTATTTAATCGGGCGACCCTTGGGGTATACGAAATGGGGTCCACATTTAAAATCTTTACTACCGCCATGGCTTTAGATACGGGTAAAATCTCTATAAAAAAACAGTATGATGCAACAAACCCTATACGAATTTCACGCTTCACAATTCGTGATTACCATGCCCAAAGAAGGTGGCTTTCTATCCCCGAAATATTTATGTATTCCTCCAATATCGGCTCTGTAAAAATGGTTTTGGACGTTGGCATTGCCACACAACGGTCTTTCCTTAAAAAAATTGGAATTTTACACCCTTCGCCTGTAGAAATTTCTGAAATTGGAAAACCCCTCCTGCCTGCGCGTTGGAAGGAGATTAATGCAATGACAATTTCCTTTGGACATGGCCTCTCTATTAGTCCAATGCAATTGGTTTCTGGCGTGGCAGCAATGGTCAATGGTGGCATATATCATCCCCCAACATTTTTAAAAAAAGAACCAAAAAATATTAATAAAGGTCGGCGTGTTATTAGTGAAAAAACATCAACGCTCATTCGACGATTGCTTCGGCTAGTTGTCACAGATGGTACCGGGCAAAGAGCCGCCGCTGAAGGGTATGTTGTTGGAGGAAAAACGGGCACCACCGAAAAAATTATTGGGCAAAAATATAATAACAAAAAAATACATATATCCTCTTTCATAGGGGCATTTCCAATGAATGAGCCCCAATACGTTGTCTTCGGGATGATAGAGGAACCCAACGTTGAAAAGAAAAAAAACGTTCGTGCAACCGGTGGCCGTGTAGCGGCGCCTGTTGTTGGAAAAGTAATAAAACGGATTGCGCCGTTACTTGGGATTATCGCTGTAGATGAACACGAGACAACACTAGAACGTCAATTAACTATTGATTTAACCGTACAAAAAAAAGGAAAGCGCCACCTTGCTTCTTTCTGAGTTAACAAACGCCGATAAAATCTTTCAGGCGAATGGGCTAGACACAGAAATAAATGGTCTTACAGCTGACTCACGTACGGTCGAACCGGGTTATCTCTTTGCAGCAATACAAGGTTCTAATTGGGATGGTCGTAAATTTATAACGGATGCGATAACTCGCGGTGCGGCAGCAATTCTTGCTCCATGTGATACAGTTTTACCACCAGAGGTTGAGAATATTCCAATAATAAAAGCCAAAAACCCTAGGCGAAGCCTATCGCTTATCGCTAGCCAATATTTTAAGTCTCAACCTCGTATCAATGCCGCAGTAACAGGCACAAACGGTAAGACTTCAGTCGCATGGTTTACGCAAACGATATGGAAACTTTTGGGTCACAACTCCGCGGCTATAGGTACATTAGGAATTATAACAAAAACACAGAACTCTCGATACACTAGCGACCTAACAACCCCGGACCCTGTAACCTTGCACCGCGAGCTCTATTCATTAACCCAAAGAGATATTGATCGGGTAGTACTAGAAGCTTCGAGCCATGGACTAGAACAATCTAGGCTAGATGGAGTAAAACTTTCTGCCGGCGCTTTTACTAACCTTTCTAGGGATCATCTCGATCACCATGGAAGTATGAAACAATATCGATCCGCAAAACTGCGGCTTTTTGATAGTATTTTACCAAAAGACGCTGTCGCAATTCTAAACTCTGACTCACCGGAATTTAGAATATTTTCTGCTGCTTGCCAGTCCCGCGGTATAGAAATAATTTCATATGGTCGTGAAGCGAATGAAATTCGTCTAGATAGTGTTGAGCCTTTTTCCCAAGGGCAAAAAATCTCCCTTACCCTTTTAGGAAAAAAACATGATTTAGAAATAAATCTTGTTGGACAATTTCAAATACTGAATGTTCTTTGTGCGTTGGGTCTTATTATCGCTTGTGGTGACGAACCAGAAAAAGCAATCGCCGTGTTACCAAAGCTCGAGGGCCCTCCGGGCCGTCTAGAATTAGTATCCGTTAGCCCCTGTGGGGCGTCTATATTTGTCGACTACGCTCATACACCTGAGGCTCTATCTGCAATTTTGATAGCGCTAAGATTTCATACCGCGGGAAACTTATCACTTGTGTTCGGTTGCGGTGGAAATCGGGATCAGGGAAAGAGAGATCAAATGGGACAAATTGCTAGTAAATTAGCCGATAAAATTTACGTCACAGATGACAACCCAAGAGATGAAAAACCCAATGAGATACGTAGGGAAATTTTGGCCGGGTGCCCCTTTGCAACTGAAATTGGGGACCGATCAGAAGCCATCCAGAATGCAATAATGGATTTAGGGCCAGGTGATACACTAGTTATAGCCGGAAAAGGCCATGAGACCGGCCAAATTATAGGTCGAAAGACATTACCACTTTCGGATAGCACAGTTATCAAGGGCGTTATCTCTGCTATGAACGGGTCTGGCCCATGAAACAAATTCTTTGGACGAAAGATTCTGTTTGCACCGCTACTGACGGCATCTGCGATATTGATTGGTCTGCAAGAGGTATATCGATAGACAGTCGAACCACCCAAATGGGCGACCTTTTTATTGCTCTTAAAGGGCCAAAATTGGATGGTCATGAATTTATTAAACAGGCATTTTCCAATGGAGCTGTCGCAGCTTTAGTAGATGATTACCCCACCGAATTAGAACCCCATTATCCAGTTTTGAAAGTAAATGATACTAAAATCGCCCTTAATAAACTTGGTATTGCTGCACGAAATAGGACCGCAGCAAAAACTATCGCGGTTACCGGCAGTGTGGGAAAGACCGGTACCAAAGACGCAATTTTCAATGGTCTCAAAACACAAGGCAAGACTGCTGCGAGCCCTCATAGCTATAACAACCATTTTGGGGTGCCCTTATCCTTGGCTATTATGCACTCAGATGCCGATTATGGTGTGTTCGAAGTCGGTATGAATCATGCAGGGGAGATTACTCCACTTTCAAAAATGATCCGACCGGACGTTTCTATTATCACTACTATCGAACCAGTACATATAGAGTTTTTTGATACCATTCGAGATATCGCTAACGCCAAAGCAGAAATTTTTACTGGTATGGACGGCGGCATTGCCATCCTAAATCAGGATAATCAATTTTATGATCACCTCAGACTTTTAGCGGAGCAAAATGGCGTAGACCAAATTCTATCATTTGGCGAAAATAAGGGAGCAGATGCTCAGCTAATTAGTCAGGTGGCAGATTGTTCTGGGACCAACGTCGAAGCTCTAATTTGTGATCGCCGATTTGGTTATCGTCTTGGTATACCCGGAAAACATTTAGTTCAAAATAGTCTTGCGGTTTTATTAGCAATCTCAGCCGTAGGTGCAAATGTCGCTGAGGCAGCAGAAACATTAAGTAAAATTAATCCCATAGATGGTCGCGGTATACAGCATAGAATTGATATTGAAGACGGTTATTTCACCTTAATAGATGAGAGTTATAACGCCAACCCCGCCTCTATGCAGGCAGCAATCGAAACACTCTCGGCCATGAAACCTGGGCCTTGCGCCAAACGCATCGCGGTCCTTGGTGATATGAAAGAATTGGGAAAGAAATCCGAAGATTACCACCTTCAATTATCCGAAATTCTTGTGAAGAACGCTATCAGTAAAGTGTATGCGTCTGGAGAGCATATGCATAAAATGTTCGACGTTCTACCAAGTGAATTTCAAGGCAGCTTTAGCAATTCCGTAGCTGATTTGGGTAGACAAATTATAAAAAGGATCAGACCAGGAGATATCGTAACCGTGAAAGGATCACTTTCAATGGGCATGAAAACAATAGTCAAACAACTTATGGAATTACAAGTAGACACTAGTGTTGAAAACTCTTCTTTCTTAAATGGAACCGCTTAACGATGCTATATAACTTTCTTTTCCCATTAGCAGAAGAATTCGGACTATTTAATCTCTTCCGATATTTAACCTTCAGAACTGGCGGAGCGGTTATTACAGCTCTCATTATAAGTTTTCTGCTAGGAGGGACCTTAATTCGTCAGTTGAAAAAACTCCAAGGAGAGGGTCAACCAATAAGAGCAGATGGGCCGGAAAGCCACCCTTTAACAAAAAAAGGGACACCAACTATGGGCGGATTACTAATTTTAATCGCCTTGAGTACTTCAACACTTCTTTGGACGGACTTAAACAATCGATATGTATGGGCAGTACTTATAGTAACCATTGGTTTTGGCGCCATAGGGTTCATCGATGACTACATCAAAATCTCAAAGAGATCCTCAAATGGGTTGCCCGGCAAGATCAAGTTATTAGCAGAAGTCGTGATCGCTAGTGTTATAGCCTGGTGGATTTCAGCAATTATGAATGATCCACTTTCCAATAGCCTAACAGTCCCTTTTTTCAAAAATATACTCATCGATCTTGGTTGGTTTTTTATACCCTTCTCAGCGCTTGTAGTTGTAGGTGCCTCTAATGCCGTAAATTTGACAGATGGTCTAGATGGACTAGCTATTGTGCCGGCTATGATCGTGGCCGGTTGTTTGGCATTAATTACTTATATCGTTGGTAACCAAGTATTCTCTTCATACCTGCAGGTTCATAACGTCCCGGGTGCTGGGGAGTTAGCGGTTTTTTGTGGAGCGTTAGTGGGAGCAAGCCTCGGGTTTTTATGGTTTAATGCACCACCTGCGATGGTTTTCATGGGAGATACGGGTTCCTTATCCGTCGGCGGTGCGATAGGCGCAGTCAGTGTAATTTGCAAACATGAACTCGTTTTAGCAATTATCGGTGGGTTGTTTGTATTAGAAACTGCGTCGGTAATAGTGCAGGTAATTTCATTTAAATTAACAGGCCGTCGCGTATTTCGGATGGCTCCACTCCATCACCATTTTGAAAAAAAAGGCTGGAAGGAACCGACTATAGTCATTCGGTTTTGGATTATTGCCATGATACTTGCATTGATTGGTCTTTCAACGTTGAAGCTACGATGAGGGTTAGGTGATTAAAATAAAGACTCGGCACGACCAGAAAATCGCCTTATTCGGCCTTGGTAGATCCGGCCTTATAACCGCCCGCGCTCTATCGGCTAGCGGAACCAAAATTTCAGCATGGGATGACGACCCTGTTCAGAGACAAATTGCAAAACAACAAAATATTATATTAGAAGATTTATACATTAGCGACTTTGACAACTTTGATGCATTGGTACTGGCTCCGGGAGTTCCCCTTACCCACCAACCCCACGCCATTGCGAAAAAAGCACTACTAGCAAAAACACAAATAATTGGGGATGTGGAACTTTTGATTGAAACACTTCCTGAAACAAAGTTTATTGGTATCACGGGGACAAACGGCAAATCAACTACGACCGCACTTGTTGGTCACATGTTAGGAAAGGCCGGCATAAAAAGACAAATTGGGGGTAATCTAGGTCCACCGGCACTTAGTCTTCGAGAACCAGTCGATAGTGAAATTATCGTTCTAGAGGTTTCTTCTTATCAACTAGACCTAACCAAAAACGCATCTTTCGATATAGCTGCCTTTCTAAATTTAAGTTCTGATCACCTAGATAGGCATGGGAATATCAAAAATTATTTCAAAGCGAAAAGCCAAATATTCAGACATTGCCAAAACTCGAAAAAACGTCAAATAGCTATTATAGGCATAGATGACGAATTTGGCCGATCCTTGCATAATGAAATTTCAATTAATCCCTTTTGGCAAAGCTACCCTATTTCAACATCTGAGAAACTTGAGGATGGATTTTATATAATAGATGAAAAAATCTACGATATGAGTGGCCTTGCTATCTGTGACTTAAGAAAAGCGAAAAACCTGCTGGGTATCCATAATTGGCAAAATGCTTTAGCGGCGGCGGCCATTGGATATGCCTTGGAAATTGATAGAGAAATCATAGCTGAATCAATCATGAGTTTTCATGGGTTGCCCCATCGAATGGAACGGGTCGACTCGATAAACGGTATTACTTTTGTAAATGATAGTAAGGCAACTAACCTCGAAGCATCAGAGCGCGCTTTAGCTTGCTATAAAAATGTATTTTGGATCGCCGGTGGACGTTCAAAGGGGCTAGACTGCAAGGGATTGGCAGACCGTCTCTCAAACATACATCACGTCTTTCTGATTGGAGAATCCTCCAAAGAGTTTGAAAAAATTATAAATAATAAAGTAAAAACTACACTTTGTGGCAATCTCAGAACCGCGGTTAGAGAAGCCTATAATGCAGCATTAGTCTGCAAAAATCTAAGCCCAACGGTTTTACTTTCCCCTGCCTGTGCATCATTTGACCAATGGAAAAACTATGAAGCGAGAGGAGATGCCTTCCGACAATTTATCACATCATTACGGGAGTGTGTCGAATGACGGCTTTCACACGCACCGATACATCGTTACTAGGAAAATGGTGGTGGACAATTGACCATTGGACCCTAGCCGCAATCGCCCTCCTTATTGGTTTTGGTGTTATTATGACTATGGCTGCCAGCCCTCCCGTTGCCGATAATTTAGGATTTGATTCCTATCATTTTGTTCGAAAGCAACTGTTTTTTATGCCAATAGCCTTGGTATGTTTGATTGGTGCATCTCTGATGGCTCCTCAAGGTACTCAGCGAGTTGCAATTGTTATATTCTTTATCAGCTTCGGACTATTGGTTGCCACTTTCTTCTTTGGTTTTGAAAGTAAGGGAGCTAAGCGTTGGATTAATGTCTTAGGCTGGTCGCTACAACCATCTGAATTTATCAAACCTGCATTCGCTGTCGTTACCGCATGGCTTTTCGCGATGAAAAGTGAGAACGGGAAAGCCATTGGCCAAACCGCAGCGATAGTTCTGTACGGGCTAGTAGTGTGTTTACTTCTATTACAACCTGATTTCGGCATGACTGTAGTTGTATCAGCTGTTTGGTTCACTCAGTTCTTTTTAGCTGGATTGCCTTTATTATGGGTTGCAGGCTTTATAGCATTGGGCATTGCCGGATCCGTATGTGCATATTTTCTCCTGCCCCATGTAGCTAGCAGGGTTGATCGATTCATCGACCCGACTTCTGGTGATAGCTACCAAGTCATGAGATCAATGGAAGCATTTATGAAGGGCGGTGTGCTCGGTCGGGGGCCTGGTGAAGGATCTGTAAAAACCATGCTACCGGATGCTCATACTGACTTTATATTTGCCGTGGCCGCTGAAGAATTTGGGATGATTACATGCCTCTTGGTAGTAGGTTTGTTCGCCTTTATTGTTTTACGGGGTTTTTCACGCATCATCAAAGAAACCAATTTTTTCATCCTGTTATCCGTCACGGGATTGCTTGTTCAATTTGGGCTGCAAGCTCTAATTAATATGGCATCTACTCTTCATTTAATGCCAACAAAAGGTATGACACTGCCTTTTATCAGCTATGGAGGCTCTTCGCTAGTTTCCGTTGCTCTTTGTATGGGTATGGTTTTATCACTAACACGTCGTCGTATCGGACAAGAGGCCAATTTATGAGTTTCCTCGAAGAAAGCCGACCTATCATTCTTGCCGCTGGTGGTACAGGCGGTCATATATATCCCGCCATATCGGTAGCAAGGGCGCTTATTAAAAGAACGAGGAACATAGCGATAATTACTGACGATCGTGGCACATTATTTAGTCAATACGATTTAAACACTGATATACACTATATAAAGGCCTCAAGCCCTAGCGGGGGTTTATTGCGAAAATTGATTGGACTTGGCCTCTTAGGTGTAGGTTTTTTTCAGGCCCGGTCAATCCTAAAAAAAATACAAGCTGTTGCCGTAATAGGGTTTGGTGGTTACCCATCTGTACCGACAATGTGTGCAGCAGCACAAATTGGGTTGCCAACAATTATCCATGAGCAAAATGCTGTAATGGGACGAGCGAATCGTTTTCTCGCACCAACCGTGAAAAAAATTGCTGTTTCATATGATCAAGTTAAGGGCATAAGTCCAAAGGCAATTTCTAAAGTAATTCAAACTGGGAACCCGGTTAGGGAAGAAATTTCAAAGATAAGAGATAAAGTATATACCGCTTTGGACTCCAAAGGTAAGTTAAACGTCCTAGTATTTGGAGGCAGCCAGGGTGCTCAGATTCTTAGTAAAGTTGTGCCTTCAGCCATCGCAGCCCTCCCCAAAAATAAAAGATCTCGCGTGGTTGTCACACAACAATGCCCCCCGGGTGATATGGATGTTGTAAAATCTTTATATAAAACGGCCAACATTCAAAGCGACTTGCGACCATATTTTAATGATATGCCTGATAGACTATCGGCAGCGAGCCTCGTAATTTCTAGGGCTGGCGCTTCAACTATTTCAGAACTGGTAGCTGCTAAGAGGCCGGCAATCTTAGTACCCTACCCGCACGCCACCGATGATCATCAAACTGCAAATGCAGTTGCAATTACCTCTTCAAGTGCTGGTTGGTGTATTTCAGAAGATAAATTCACTATTGAAAGACTAAAATTAAAAATTCAACAATTAATTGAGAATCCATCTCTTTTAAATGACGCCGCAGACAATATAAAAGATTTATACAAATTCAACGCCGCCGAGACCCTTGCTGACATTTTAGAAAATACCATTAACCAGCGGGCCAATAGTGGGGTGGTAGCATGAAAACCTTACCGATATCCATAGGCCGAATTCATTTTTGCGGAATTGGCGGCATAGGTATGAGTGGTATTGCCGAAATTTTACATAATTTAGGCTATTCCGTTCAAGGAAGTGATATCAAAGAAAATAATATTGTAACGCGCCTAAAAAATATTGGCATTCCTATAACAATTGGACAAAACGGTGATAATCTCGGGGCTGCCACGGTAGTAGTAATATCGTCTGCAATAGGGCCAAAAAATTCAGAATTGGTTGCCGCTCGGGAAAAAAAGATCCCCATAGTTCGCCGTGCAGAGATGTTAGCCGAACTAATGCGCCTTAAATGGTCCGTAGCAGTCGGTGGCACACACGGAAAAACGACTACAACTTCACTAATTGCTGCCATCCTAGATACCGCCAAGGCTGACCCCACCGTAATCAACGGCGGAATTATAAATGCGTATGGTACCAATGCCAGATTGGGCGAAGGGGAGTGGATTGTAGTGGAGGCAGATGAGTCAGATGGTACATTTATAAAATTGCCAGCAACTATTGCCGTCGTAAATAATATTGACCCTGAACATATGGATTTCTACCGAACCTTCGAAGAGGTTAAGGAGGCCTTCAGGGCTTTTGTCTCAAATATACCATTTTATGGTCTCGCCGTTTTGTGTGTCGACCATCCGGAGGTGCAAGCATTAATACCACAAATTTTTGATCGTAGGATTGTGACCTTTGGATTTGATTCTCGAGCAGATATCAGGGCTGTCAATTTTACTACCAAAGGGGGTAACTCGGAATTTGATATTGTTTTCTCAGGTCGCTCCTCTTTGGCGGGGAAAACACTAAAAAATGTGCGATTACCGATGGTAGGGCAACACAATGTCCAAAATTCACTTGCTGCAGCAGCTGTAGCACAAGAAATCGAAATATCAACAAGTGTAATTAGAAAAGGTCTATCTTCATTTTCAGGTGTTAAGCGACGCTTTACAATAACGGGTGAAGTGGAGGGTGTGACAATCGTAGATGATTATGGCCACCACCCAGTAGAGATTGCCTCTGCACTTGCTGCTGCTCGAATCAGCGCTAAATCACGAGTTATTGCAGTAGTACAACCTCACCGTTTCTCTAGGCTAAAATTGTTATTTAAAGATTTCTGCACCTGCTTCAATGATGCAGATATCGTAATCATTGCAGATATCTATCCCGCAGGTGAACCGCCTATAGAGGGAATAAATCAGGAAAAATTCATAAGAGGGGTAAAATCATATGGTCACCGAAACGTTATAGCGCTGGAAAACCCTGAACAACTTCCTCAATTAATAAATAAAATATCCAGAGTCGGAGACCTAGTGATTTTTCTTGGAGCAGGTGACGTTACAAAATGGGCTAACGATCTGCCAGAAGCACTTACAACACTCTCTTCCCAGTCAGATTTTCATAAAGGCACGGTTTTATGAAAATGGACCTTAAAACAAACCACATCATTTATGATTTGCCAAAAGTGAGAGGTAAATTAACACCTTCGGCACCAATATCTCAATTAACCTGGTTTCGAGTGGGTGGTAGGGCTGAGGTTTTATTTGAACCAGCAGATACAGAGGATTTACAGAGTTTTCTCAAAAATTTTCCAAATGAAATAGACTTAACAGTAATTGGCAGCGGCTCTAACGTGATTGTAAGAGATGGTGGAATTTCTGGCGTCACCCTCCGACTTGGGCGGGCATTTTCTAATATTACTTTCAATAACTCTGCAATTAATGCATACTCGGGTGCGATGGACGTAACAGTAGCCCGGAGAGCACGTGATAATGGTATTGGAGGGCTAGAATTTCTCTGTGGAATCCCAGGTTCAATTGGTGGTGCTATTCGTATGAACGCGGGTGCTTACAACGACCAAATGAAAGATATCTTATTGGAAGCCACTGCATTCGACCGACAAGGAAATCTTCATAAATTAACATCAGAGGACCTCGAATTTACCTATCGTAGCTGTAAAGTACCAGATGATTGGATTTTTGTATCAACCAAATTAAAAGGTAGATCCCAGAAACCATCTATTATTTCGGCTCGAATGGCTGAAATAAACAATAATCGAGCTATATCACAACCAACTAAAGCACGCACTGGGGGCAGTACCTTTAAAAATCCAAAAGGGTTAAAAGCTTGGAAACTGATTGAATCGGCAGGCTGCCGTAGTCTTAGAAGAGGCGGAGCCCAAGTTTCCTCCAAACATTGTAATTTTCTTATCAATACAGGAACGGCGACCGCTGCTGATATCGAGGGCCTCGGCTGTGAGATCCGTCGCCGTGTTAGAGATGCATTAGGGATCCAACTAGAATGGGAGATTAAACGTGTTGGTGTCGCAGAAATCCCGGAGACTGCACTATGAGAAAACGAGTAGCGGTCTTGATGGGTGGCATTTCTTCCGAGCGCGAAGTTTCTTTAGTTTCTGGAAAATCAGTTGTTAAGGCTCTAAAACGCAAAGGTTATGAAACAACACCGATTGATGTAGGCCAAAACTTAAGAGACGTTATGAACGCGCTCAAATCCGTGCCCGATGCTGTCTTCAACGCTTTGCATGGCCGCTACGGCGAAGATGGATGTATCCAAGGTTTACTCGAATTACTTTCCATTCCTTACACCCATTCAAATGTGCTCGCCTCCGCGCTTGCAATGGATAAACCGATGGCCAAAAACCTTTTTCGGAATGCTGGAATTCCATGCGCCAAACACCGCTTGGTTAAGCGTCGTGACATAAAAAATAAAAAGTTAATGGATAAACCCTATGTCATTAAGCCGCTGAATGAGGGGTCTAGTCTTGGTGTCCAAATTGTACAGAAAAGTGGAGATGTCCCGATGCTCCAGAAAGATATTGGGATACCAGGAGATCAGGTGATGATAGAAGAATATATACCTGGACGGGAATTAACCGTTGCCGTTATGGGTGACCGAGCTCTTGGTGTTACCGAGTTAAAAACTGTTAACGGCTTTTACGATTACGGGGCAAAATACACTAAAGGTCAAACCACTCATCACATACCGGCCGCGCTCCCAAATATAATCTATAAAAATGCCATGCGCTATGCTCTCAAGGCTCATAATGTTTTAGGTTGCCAAGGGGTGACTAGGGCAGATTTAAGATACGACGATACAAAAGCGGACCCGGGTCAACTAGTAATGCTTGAGGTCAATACTCAGCCGGGAATGACTCCATTATCTCTTGTCCCAGAACAGGCTGCCTATGTCGGTATAGATTTTGAAGAATTAGTTTCGTGGATAGTGGAGAATGCTCAATGCGGAAACTAATATCTTTAGTATCAAAGACTTTTAATCCAAGAGTTAAATCAAAAAAAAGTATTTCGTCGGTTGCTTCCCGAAAAAAACCTGCCCCAAAGTGGGCACGACCAGCAACTAATTCTGCAATAATTATAGTAAGTATTTTGTTAATTATTTGCGGCCCTTTATGGGCATGGAGAAGCGGAGTCTTATCTGAAAGCATTGATACCCTGAAAAATGAATTGATACAGCAAACTGCATCTTTAGGACTTAGGGTAAATAAAATTATACTTAGAGGACGGGATAAGACTCCTAGGTACAAAGTCATTGACGCAATTGGGTTAAAAAAGGGTGACCCAATTATGGGTGTTAAACTTGAAGTTATTCATAGAAATCTAATAAAAATCCCGTGGATCCAAAATGCAACAGTTCAGAGGAATTGGCCTAGCACTATTGATATTCGGATAAACGAACGCAAACCAATAGCTCTCTGGGATTCAAAAAGACAAAAATACTTAATTGATGATCAAGGAAAGACATTTATATCGGAACGTATTGAAAGTTTTCGTTACCTTCTGGTCGTTGCGGGGCTTGGAGCACCCAGTGCAGCTTTAAAACTTCTTAATATTATTGGAACAAATCCGTCATTGGCCGCAAAAATTGTGCGCGCAACATTTGTCGGCAAGAGACGATGGAATTTAAAATTAAAATCGGGAATAAAAATAAGGCTTCCCGAAAAAAACCCACATAAGGCATGGAAACGACTGATCGAACTCAACTCAAAAAAAAGAATTCTAGCTCGTGATATTCGACTGATAGATATGCGCTTACCTAAAAGCATTATCATTAAACCGGGAGTTGTAGGGAGACAAATAATACACACAAAAGGCCAAAAAACTTGACCATGTTTTCAGTATCTAAAGTCCGCAAGGAGGGGTTGACCATTGAATAAAAAAAGAACCGGTTTAATTGCTGCCCTTGATATGGGAAGTTCAAAAATATGCTGTTTGTTAGCCCACTCTTCAAATGATGGTGGTCTAAAAGTTTTAGGAGTCGGACACCACGCTTCAAAGGGGATTCGTAGCGGTACAGTAATTGATATGGATGCTGCACAACACGCCACCCTCACCGCGATAAGCGCTGCAGAAGAACTTGCGAATGAAACAATCAGAGAGGTTATTGTTAACGTTTCCGGAGGGTACCTATCATCAGAAAAATTTAAATTTGAACTGCCTATTTCAGGACGTGAGGTTAATCAAACTGATATACGACGTGCATTAGCACAGGGGAATTTTTGTCAGCGCGACACTGATTATGAAGTTTTACATTCACTACCTATGGCCTACTCTCTTGATGCCACGAAGGGTATACGTGACCCGAGAGGAATGTTTGCTGAAACACTCGGAGTTGAAATTAATGTAATTTCAACAAGAGCCGCTAACCTACGTAATCTTGCTGCCTGCTTAGGTAGATGCCACTTGGACATTGAAGTTGCAGTTGCTGGTCCTTACGCATCCGGTCTTGCCTGTTTGGTTGAAGATGAAGTTGATCTAGGGGTTACAATTATTGATATGGGTGGTGGGACGACCACGATTGCTGTTTTTTATGATGGTGAGGTGGTTCATGCCGATTCTATTCCAGTCGGCGGACATTTTGTAACTAGCGATATCGCACGAGGTTTATCCACCTCTGTCGCCCACGCCGAGAGAATGAAAACTCTCTATGGGAGCGCAATTTCCTCCCCTGCTGATGAGCGCGAACTTATAGACGTCCCCTTAATAGGCGAAGAAATCAACAATCAACCTAATCATGTTCCTAGAACACTTTTAAATGGCATTATTCGACCAAGGATAGAAGAAACATTCGAATTAGTGCGGAATAAACTTGAAAGTGCCGGCTTAGATCGTATTGCCGGGCGGCGTTTAGTACTAACCGGGGGTGCCAGCCAACTGCAAGGAGTTCGTGAACTAGCGGCACTTGTTTTAGAAAAACAAGTACGTATGGGCCGACCAATGCGAATTAGTGGTTTAGCAGAAGCAACTAGCGGGCCGGCATTATCTACATGTGCTGGCTTGGTACGCTTCGCAGCAGAGAAGCACAGTGACGTAAGAGATCAGCTTGATGCCATCCCAACCGGCGTTAGCGGACGTATTTCCCGAATTGGTAACTGGTTAAAAGGAAATTTTTAATGATGAAAACTCTCCCAAGAATTTTATTACCTACCAACGTTAGCCGCTGCAAATTCGCAGTATTTCATTGTAATAGCCCTGAGTATTTATGGAGGCTCATATGACTATAAATTTTGTTACTCCCGAAAATAATGACCATCTAAAACCTCGTATTACCGTCGTTGGTTGTGGCGGTGCAGGAGGAAATGCTGTCAATAATATGATCAGCAAACAACTTGAAGGAGTGGAGTTCGTCGTTGCGAATACCGATGCTCAAGCTATCTCAAATTCTCTTGCAGACCGTCGCGTGCAGCTGGGCCGAGCTATAACGCACGGTTTAGGTGCTGGCTCCCGCCCCGATATGGGACGTGCTGCCGCGGAGGAAGCTTTGGAAGACATAGAACAAATTCTGAATGGTTCCCATATGGTATTTATAGCCGCTGGAATGGGTGGAGGCACCGGAACTGGTGCTGCGCCGGTTATAGCCCGCTTGGCTAGAGAACAGGGAATGTTAACTGTTGGTGTAGTTACCAAACCATTTCAGTTTGAAGGAATTAACAGAATGCGGGTTGCAGACGCCGGTATAGAAGAAATGCAACAATTCGTAGATACTCTTATTGTAATTCCCAATCAAAATCTTTTTAGAATAGCCAATGAGAAAACTACATTTTCCGATGCTTTTGCTATGGCCGATGATGTACTGCACTCAGGGGTACGTGGTGTTACAGATTTAATGGTCGTACCCGGACTAATAAATTTAGACTTCGCGGATATCCGAAGCGTAATGTCAGAAATGGGTAAAGCCATGATGGGTACTGGTGAAGCAGATGGTGAAGAACGGGCTAGATTGGCTGCAGAAGCTGCCATTTCAAATCCCCTACTAGATGACGTATCAATGAAGGGGGCCCGAGGTGTATTGATCAATATAACTGGCGGACCCGACATGACACTTTTTGAAGTGGACGAAGCAGCTAATAGAATTGGGGATGAAGTAGATGCGGATGCCAATATCATATTTGGCTCCGCATTAGATCAATCTTTGGAAGGCCGAATAAGGGTATCAGTCGTTGCAACCGGTATAGATATAAATACCAATACTCAACCACGGCCTGTGCTTAAAGTTTACAACGAACAAAGTGAAACCAATTTTGTGCGATCTAATGAACAATTCCTAAACCAATCAGCTATGGGAATTCAGAGGACACATACTTCGACAATGCCTTTGACTATCGGCCCTACAGCCACGGCATTAAAAATGCCCGAGCCCATAACGCATAAGGAAAATTCTCAAATTCAACCTGAGAACGCTAAATTTGAGCAAGAACCCATCCAGTCAGATATTACGGATTTAGTAGAATCAGAAACTGAAAATGCAAAAAATCCGGCACCTGAACCATTAGAAATAGGGCCTATAGAAAAAAGTGGTCAAACTGAGCAACAAAATAAAACAGACCAACCATTTATCCCGCCCATCCCATCAAAACCGGAAAGATTGCCTTCCCCTTTAAGTGAAAACACCGCAGACCCTTTTCGGGAGGCAGAAATGTTGAATGCAGCTCCGGCACCACAAAAGAAGAAAAATCCCAATATTTTCCAGCGCATGACGAGCGCTAGTTGGTCAAAAAAGGAAGATAGTGAAACTGAGAAAGACATATCAATACCACCAGTCGATAAAAGTAGGAAATTAAATCCAGAAGAAACTACTGACTCAATGTCAACAAGCCTAAACAAACAAGAAATTCAAATTGAAGAACTTAAAGAAGAAGTTGCCATTTCTAAAAAGGAGAAAAATATCGGCTCAAACAACAACATTGAAGATGAAATAACTCAACCCCGAAATAAGGAAGTCGTTTTATCTGAAAATCAAAAAGATAAAGAACAAGCTGAATTAACAGAACTTAAACATAAAGACCATTTGTCAGATAAACAAAGCGAAGAAGATTTATTGGAAATACCGGCCTTTCTAAGACGACAGGCTAATTAGTCAAATAAACGTAACATTATGTAACAAATGTTGATTTGAGAGCGCTGAAGGAAATTGGTATTTTCCTTCAGCATAATGTTCAATTAATTGGTTGGAAACTTTTTTGCTAATTTAGATCGTAGAAATAGATAAGTTTTGACATTATTTAGAGTAGTATAAGGAATATTGAGTGCTTGACCCATCAGAAACTTGTGACACCGCCGTCAATGCCAAGAATCCTAAAGTGGTGCTCCAAAAATCGTTAAAATCTTCAATAGGCTGTTCTGGAATTGGTTTACATTCCGGTAAAAAAGTAACGATGTCGCTTAACCCATCACACACAAATACGGGAATCGTCTTTCGGCGGACTGATGTGAATCTAGAAAATCAAATTATCCCGGCGCGTTGGGATTGCGTGGTGGACGCTCGATTAGCTACTACCATAGGAAACGACGCGGGCGTTTGTGTATCGACCATAGAACACCTAATGGCTGCCTTCGCAGGTTGCGGGATAGATAACGCTATTGTTAATTTAGATGGGCCCGAGGTTCCTATTATGGATGGAAGTGCCGCCCCATTTATTTTTTTGATGGAATGTGCCGGTATAATTGAACAAAGCGAGCCTCGAAGGGCTATTAAACTTGAAAAATCCATTAAAGTCACTGATGGGAATAAATATATTATAGCTTGTCCCGATCAAGCATTCTCCGTCGATTTTGAAATCGATTTTGACGAAACTCCTGTTGCAAAACAAAAATTAAGTATGCGTTTAGTCAATGGAACCTTTAAGACTGAAATTTCTAGGGCAAGAACCTTTGGTTTTGTACACGAGGTAGATGCATTGAGAGAAGCTGGTTTAGCGCTTGGAGGATCTTTGGACAACGCAGTAGTTATTAGTGGTGATAAAATTCTTAATGGTGATGGACTCCGATATGATGACGAATTTGTCCGTCATAAAATTTTAGACTGTGTCGGGGACCTATACCTTTCAGGTTCCCCAATTATTGGAAAAATCAATGCACTTAGGCCAGGACACGCTCTAAATAACAAATTTCTACATTCTCTTTTTCAGGATGAATCTGCTTGGTCCTATGTAAGAATGGATAGTGCGTTAGTACCTGGGGCGGCACATAGTTGGGATCAAGAACTGTCCTTGGCAACCGCCTAATATTCTTCCGCATAATTTTCTTGATATCTATTCTGTATTTATAGAAACAGAATATATGGCAGTAGTTAGTAGCCATGTGATATGATCTGGTGAAGGAGAATGACATCGGTCTTATCAAGATTGTTTGATATCAGAAAAGTAATAGACACTATTAAAAGATTTGGACCAAAAATTGGACTCTTACACACAAATAATTAGATGGTTGACGATTCCGATTTTATTGGGCCTTACAGCCTGTACTAGCAATGAAGAGAAAATATATATAGAGCGGTCGGTTAACACCCTTTATAATCAGGCAGTTGATGCGCTAGAAGCCGGGGACTTTTTCGAAGCCTCAAAATATTTTGATGAGGTTGAAAGACAACACCCTTATTCAGTATGGGCCACAAAAGGAAAACTATTGTCAGCCTATGCCAATTACGAAGCTGGGAAATATGACGATGCTATCATGGGTTTAGATCGTTTCATTCAACTTCATCCGGGTAATAAAGATACCGCATATGCATATTATTTGAAGGCGTTGAGCTTTTATGAACAAATTACAGATGTCAGTAGAGACCAATTGGCTACAGAAAAAGCTCTCAAGGCATTACGAGATGTTATTCGGCGCTACCCGAGAACAAAGTATGCGCGTGATGCACGTCTGAAAGTTGATTTAACGCGTGACCATCTAGCCGGAAAAGAAATGTCCATTGGTCGTTTCTACTTAGTAAAAAAAGAATATATTGCTGCCATTAATCGATTTAGACGTGTAGTAAAACAATATCAAACGACAACCCACACCCCCGAAGCTCTGCATAGGTTGGTGGAAGCTTACACAGCCATTGGATTAAGAAATGAAGCGAAAAAAGCGGCATCTGTGCTAGGCCATAATTACCCTGGCAGCGAATGGTATACCGATAGTTACAAACTCATGACGGGGATAGATATAAAGGAAAAAATTGAGAACAAAAACAAGAAGGGATTTTTAAGTCGAACTTGGAATAGGATTTTTTGATTCAAAATGCTAGTTTCCGTTCTAATACGAAACATTGTTCTAATTGATAAATTACATACCACCTTTGACAAGGGTCTCTGCGTCCTAACGGGCGAGACCGGTGCAGGAAAATCAATTTTATTAGACGCGCTGGGGTTAGCCTTAGGTATGAGAGCTAATATCAACTTAATTCGAAATGCAGATAAAAAGTCAAAAGAACTCCGGAATGCTTCAGTTACTGCATCTTTTCAAATACCTGCTACTCACGGGGTTTATTCTATGCTCACTGATTATGATATTGACAATTTTAAAGAAGGAGAGCCACTTATCTTGCGCCGAAACCTTGATCAAGATGGTCGCGGTGGCGCTTATATCAACGATCAGCCCGTAAGCGTAAGTCTTTTGCGCACGATCGGCGAGAAATTAGTTGAAATAGAAGGTCAATTTGCAAGCCAAGGTCTTATGGACCAGAAAACTCATAGAGCTGCGCTCGATAATTTCGCCGGTATCCAACCATTGCGCAACGAGGTCGCACAACTTTACGACGCTTGGAAAAATATTGACAATCTCTTAGAGAAGGAATCAGCTGATTATGAACAAAATCGCGCAGATGAAGACTATGTTCTTCATTCACTAGAAGAACTCCAACAACTCAATCCTCAGTCTGGCGAGGAAGTTGAACTATCGCAAACACGCTCCTTACTGATAAACGGTGAGCGTCTAATTAGAACTCTGGTTACAATTGAAAATTCTCTCTCAGCTGAAGATGGCGTAGAAAAGAGACTAGCCGCCGCACAACGCAGTATTTCAAAGGAAAATGCAGACTCAACAGAAGCCTTAAGCCTTATATTAAATGCTCTCTCTGCAGCCATAGATTCTGTTGCGGATGCACAACACCTTTTGAATAAATTAATGCTGGATGCGACACCCGACCCTACCAAACTTGAAAACTGTGAAGAACGACTTTTTACCTTAAGAGCTCTAGCAAGAAAACATAATATTGCCGTGGAAGAGCTCCCGTCTTTACAAAAAACTCTCGAACAAAGAATTAAAACTTTTACTAATGCCGATGAACATTTAAGAAAACTGCAAATAGATCGTGATAAAGCATACGAGAAATATAAAATTAAGTCAGAGAAACTAAGCAAAAAGAGACATAACGCTGCCAAAAAACTGGACAAGGGTGTCTGCGAGGAACTACCACCATTACGGCTTGAAAAAGCGACTTTTTATACTCGAGTCGAAACCTTGGATAAAAGAGATTGGGGTCGCCATGGTATAGATAGAGTCTACTTTGAAATTTCGACGAACCCGGGAACGGAGCCAGGCCCAATAACACAAATCGCCTCTGGTGGAGAATTAGCAAGATTTCTTCTCGCCTTGAAGGTTGTCCTTAAGCAAAACAATACCGTCCCTACCTTAATTTTTGATGAAGTAGACGCCGGAATTGGAGGAGCGGTAGCCGCAGCAGTCGGCGAAAGACTTGCAAAACTATCGGAAGACATACAGGTGTTGACTATTACCCATTCACCGCAGGTTGCTGCTTACGGATTACAACATTTAAAAATTTCTAAATCAGAAAAGAATGGATCAATTTTCACTCAAGTTACTGAATTGGATGAAAATGAAAAAAATGAAGAAATTGCTAGAATGCTAGCTGGAGTTAAGGTTACAGAGGAAGCTCGAGCAGCAGCCGCAAGTCTTTTATTCAGAGGGACTCCTTAATATTAATTTTAGTGAAGAAATGAAAACAGATTTCTCAAAACTGCCTGTTAGCAAATTAACGGCTTCTCAAGCCGAAGATGAGTTAAGTCGCCTCGCAAATGTTATATCCACGCACGATACAGCTTATTATCAAAATGACGCGCCGGTCATTACAGATGGCGAATATGACCTTTTGAGACAACGAAATCAAAAAATTGAAGATCGCTTTCCACAATTGAAAAGAGCCGACTCTCCTTCACAAAGAGTTGGTGTTACAATTTCGTCTGGATTTGAAAAGATTCAACATGCAGTACCAATGTTATCTTTGGGCAATGCCTTTAAAAATAGTGATGTCTATGACTTTTATGGTCGAATTAGGCGTTTCATCGGTTTTGCACAGGATCAGGCCATTAATATCGTTGCAGAGCCCAAGATCGACGGCCTTTCAGTATCTCTGAGATACGAGCACGGTTCATTAATAATGGCAGCAACAAGAGGTGATGGCCAACAGGGTGAGAATGTTACGTCCAATGTTGCAACAATAAATAGTATACCCAAAACTATTGATCATGAGGTACCAAAAACTTTGGAAGTACGGGGCGAAATTTATATCGGACATCATGATTTTCATAATCTAAATGAACAACGCAAAGTTAAGGGCGAAACACCGTTTGCCAACCCGCGTAATGCGGCCGCTGGCTCCTTAAGGCAGTTGGATAGCAATATAACTGCCGAGCGTCCCCTAAAAATATTTACATATGCATGGGGAGAACTAAGTGAAAGTATTGCAGAAACACAAATGGAATTTTTGGAAAATCTTGAATCATGGCAATTTCCAGTCAACCCCCTTAGTCAGATATGCAAGAATGAAGAAGAGGCCATTGCCTACTACGAAAAAATATCAGAACTTAGATCTAAATTAGACTATGATATTGATGGCATCGTCTATAAAGTGGATCGAATAGATTTACAACAGCGACTGGGATTTATAAGTCGTGCTCCCCGCTGGGCTATTGCCCACAAATTTCCTGCGGAAAGAGCTATGACCACTTTAAAAAATATTACTGTCCAAGTTGGGCGGACGGGGGCGTTAACTCCCGTTGCTAATCTGTCTCCGATTAACGTGGGAGGCGTTGTTGTTAGCAGAGCAACACTTCATAATGCGGATGAAATTGAACGAAAGGACATTAGGGTGGGCGATACTGTTATTGTCCAACGCGCAGGAGATGTTATTCCGCAAATTGTTGAAGTAGTAAAAGAAAAAAGAATAGAAAATACTGAACCTTTTCGTTTCCCTGAGTATTGCCCCGAATGTGGCAGCCCCACTGTTCGTCAACATAACCAAGCTGTAATTCGGTGTACAGGTGGCTTCATTTGCCCGGCTCAAAAGTTAGAACAATTAAAACATTTTGTAAGCCGCCCTGCCCTTGATATTGAAGGTCTGGGTGAAAAATACATAGAGTCATTCCTAGCTGACGGGTTAATAAATAAACCCGCAGACATATTCCGTCTCCATGCAAGTCACGACAAACTTAGAAATAGGGAGGGTTGGGGTAGAAAATCTGTTGACAATTTAATCAAGGCAATTGAACAAAGGAGAAATATTTCATTAGAGCGGTTCATTTATGCGCTAGGGATCCCTCAAGTAGGACTAGCTACAGCTCGCCAATTGGCGTTGCATTATGAATCATTTACAAACTGGGCCACTTCCATGCAAAAGGCCGCAATGGAACGACTAACTAATCCAGAGGAAAGAAAAAGAAGCGAGTTGGTCGGTGAAGCCTTTTTGAAACTTTGCCAGATCGACGGAATAGGCATCAACATGGCCGACGATATCGTGCAATTTATTGGGAATACTGAAAATTTTAAAATCGTCGAAGATTTAGCGCTTAACCTTACCATAACGGATTTTCATAAAGCTCAAGAATTTGAAACAACGCTTTTAGGAAAAACAATCGTGTTTACTGGTGGTTTGGAAACTACAAGTCGTGCGGAAGCCAAATCCATAGCCGAATCCCTTGGTGCAAAAGTAACAAGCGCTGTATCAAAAAACACTGATTATGTTGTTGTTGGCTCTGACCCCGGTTCTAAAGCTATTAAGGCGCAAGAACTTGGCATTCCAATTCTTAACGAACAAGAATGGCACACTCTTATCGACCAATAAAAATCGGTTTAGGCTTGGCGTATTAGAACAATATTTAGAAATTTTTCTTAGAGCTGTCCCAATGGGCTCGTAGCTCCCTCCAGCCAAGCGTTCTCTTTAGAATTTAAAAAGGGCCCAATCGTCAACAAAACTCGAGAGTGATATTTATTTAACCAGTTAATCTCATGTGAACTAAGGAGTGATTCGTCAACAAGAGAAATATCAATAGGCGCAAGCGTAACCGTATCAAACTTTAACATTGGATTCTCGCCGTTACCGCTTGCATCAACTGCTTCTTTTCGAACAATTAAAAGGTTTTCAAGGCGTATGCCATAGGCTCCTTCTTTATAGTATCCTGGTTCGTTCGAGAGAACCATGCCTGGTCTTAGCGGAACCTCCGCATATCGTTTAGCTATACGTTGTGGTCCCTCGTGTACACTGAGGAAAGCACCAACTCCATGCCCAGTACCATGATTAAAATCAAGACCAACCTCCCACAGCGCCTTGCGAGCCAAACAATCCAACTGCCCTCCACTTGTTCCTGCAGGGAATCGAGCCATTGCAATTGCAATATGCCCTTTCAATACACGAGTAAAACGATCCTGCATTTCTTGGGTAGGGGGACCAATAGATACTGTTCTGGTAACATCGGTCGTGCCATCTATGTATTGGGCTCCAGAATCAACGAGGTAAAGTGAACCATATTCCAGATTTCGGTTGGTTTTAGGGGTAACCCTGTAATGTATAATAGCACCATTCGACCCTGCCCCTGAAATTGTCTCAAAAGATAAACCCTTAAAATTATCCATGAAAATTCTATATTTTAACAGTTGATCTGCTGCTGACATCTCATCAACAACTCCTTTGGGCCCTTCTTCAGATAACCAATAAAGGAATCTACAAAGTGCAACACCATCGCGAATATGCGCATTCCGAATACCTTGAATTTCAATCGAATTTTTACAAGCCTTCGGCAAAACGCACGGGTCTTCCCTCTCAATTATTTTGCCTCCACCCGCCATTACATAATTCCTTACCCAAACAGGTATAGTGGATGGTGAAATTTGAATAACCTGGGATTGGTGACATAATTTTTTTAAACTTTTCTCAAATTTATCGATGGGTTTTATCGAGGCAATTTTACCCAATGCATTTCGTGTTTCACTTAAAATTTTTCTTTCATCCATAAATAATTCTAAAGACCTATCAATATTTATGATTAGAAAACCTAGAGCCACGGGTGTATTTGGAATATCCCCTCCCCTAATATTCAACAGCCAGGCGATTGAGTCTGGAGAGGTAATTATCGCAGCATCCGCACCATTTTCTTTTACTACCGAAGCTATCTCAACTATTTTTTCCTCTGACGCCCTTCCAGCAACACTAACCGGATGGATATAAACAGGAGCTAAGGGAAGTGGAGGCTGTTGAGTCCAAATTTGATCAATAGGATTTGTCTCTACTTGTACTAAGTCGACCTGATTAAAACTAAATTTCGTTTTCAGCGCCGCAAAACCGGATTGGGAATGTAACCAAGGATCAAAACCGATACGAGCTCCGCCCTTGGCATTTTTTTTAAGCCACTCCTTTAGAGCGCCACCAGAAAAATCTAAAGGCTCGTAAAGCTTTGGATTGGTTTGTTTACGTACTTGTATAGAATAACGCCCATCCACTAGAATAGCCGCTGATTTTTGTAGCACTACGGCCATGCCCGCAGACCCAGTAAAACCGGTCAACCAAGCCAAACGTTGGGAATGACTTGGGGGAAATTCTGATTGATATTCATCAGATAATGGCACTAAAAAGCCATCCAACCTTCTACTAATTAACTCAACTCGCAATGCAGCTAGCCGTTCCTCAGGTGGCAACTCTTTCTCGACATCCAATGAGGCTAGGTTTTCTTTAAATTTTTTAAGCTCTTTTCGCATTTGTTCTGAAAGGTTTGGTTGTATAAGTTCTATCCAAGCATCTGGATCAAGATTATCGGGAGCTGCAAGCTGCCCTTCGGCTAGCGACCTTACATCATTGATACTGAGCGGGATTCCATGTTCTTTTAAACAGATACCTAAGGAGTGAACTATATTTTTTTGTTCTCTGATCATGTCATTTAATAACTTATCAAAATATCCGGTTATCCAGAAAAAATTTTTATAAACATTTCCGAAATGGTCTTACAAAAGTTTGTTAGTACGAAATGTTTCTATTTAGCATAAAACTCACGATTTTGGTTTTTGCCTATGCTTGAAAGTCAGGGTCATCCACCCATCCAATTCCAAGGTATCAACCATTATTAAACCTGCCTTATTGTATGCATTAATAACATCTTTGGATTGTTTCCTTAAAAGCCCTGACAAAATTAGTCGGCCGTTTAGCTTCAGTTGGCTTGCTGTATCATAAGCTTTTTCTATAAGTGGGTCGGCGAGAATATTTGCCACTATTAAATCAAACGGTCTGAATAATGCAATTTCCGATGCCAAATAAAAATCGCTCTCGACCACAGTGATGGTATCTTTGCAGTTATTTTTTTGGATATTTTCTTTTGCGATTGAGACAGCCATAAAATCATTATCCAAAGCCAGGATTGAAGCTTTTGGAACCAGTTTACTGACGGCTATTGCTAAAATAGCTGATCCACAACCTACATCCATCACCGTTTCTAACGCTGTACCTTTTTCAACAATCTTATCTATGGCCATCAAACATCCACTAGTTGTTTCATGTTTCCCAGTACCAAATGCCAAACCCGCACTGATAGCTATAGGCACTTTTTTGACAGGAGGTGCTCCACAAAAATGGTCAGGGTATATAAAAAACCTGCCGACAGTTATCGGTTTTGTTTGCTCTTTGTATTCCTCCTCCCAGTCAGCATCAAATATCTGTCTGACTTCATATTTGGGTAACTTTACCCCTTGGGATACCGTATCTTCTAGAATACAGGAGTTAAGATCGCTTTTCTCCGGTTCATTCAAACAAAACCCCGTTATTTGATATCCTTCTTTTTGTGGTCGCGTATCAATAATAATACCATCAACAATCGGTTCCAGTTTTTTTTCCAAGGTGATTAGCTCCGACTCACTTCGGGCAAAAATAATAATTTTCCATGTCTTATTTGCGCCGGGCATCATGGATTTAAACGGCTTCCACGAATCCTGCCATTACTTTCTTACGACCNGCCTTTTCAAAATCAATATCAAGTTTGTCTCCGTCAACAGAAAGTACCATCCCATAACCGAATTTTTGATGAAAAACTCTAGTGCCTTTGTTAACTGCGTCTGGAGACTTTACGTCTTCAATAGCAACAGCAGTGCCATCTATCATTCTGGTATCTACATGTTGTCTGCGAGAGCCTTTAATGCGCTCGAAACCGGGGCCTCGGCCAACCTCTATCCACTTTACCACTTCATCTTCTAAATCATTTGTAGAGATACTATTACCATAAAGATTGACATCCGTCAGAAGATCAACTTGATCTTCCGGTAGCTCATCTACAAATCGTGATGGTATCGATGTTTGCCACTGATTATATATCCGTCTATTTGCGGCAAAACTTATGTTAGCTTTTACTCGAGCACGAGTAAGACCAACATAAGCAAGTCGACGTTCCTCTTCCAAAGCTTTTTCTCCCCCTTCATCAATAGCACGTTGATTTGGAAATAGCCCCTCTTCCCAGCCAGGAAGAAATACTGTATCGAACTCAAGCCCTTTTGCAGCATGAAGCGTCATAATGCTAACCATCTCTTCATTATCTGAATTACCCGCTTCCATAACGAGACTAACATGTTCCAGAAAACCTGAAAGGTTCTCAAATTCCTCCAAAGCTGAAACTAGTTCACTTAAATTTTCTAATCGCCCGGGTGCCTCAGGTGCCTTATCCTGTTGCCACATCCCTGTATAACCAGATTCGTCAAGGATTAGCTTCACAAGTTCGACGTGTGTCGTAGTTTCGACCAGCCCCGACCAGCGATCAAATTCGGATAGTAATTTAGTAATGGCTCTTCGTGCTTGAGGTCTTAATTCATCAGTATTAACAAGCCTTCGCGCCGCCTCTGGTACAGACACTGACTGCAACCGTGACAGGTGATGAATTGCCTGCATTGTTGCCACGCCGATCCCTCTGCGGGGCACGTTAACAATTCTCTCGAATGCAAGGCTGTCATCTGGTTGAACCACCACCCTCATATAGGCAATAGCATCGCGAATTTCTTGACGTTCATAAAACCTGGGTCCGCCGATTACCCTGTAAGGTAGACCAACGGTGATAAAACGTTCTTCAAACTCACGCATTTGAAAGCTAGCTCGTACCAAGACAGCTATTTGATTTAATGATATCTCCTTCGAATGAAGAGCTTCTATCTCATTAGCTACATTTCTCGCTTCAGTTTCACCATCCCACACACCTCGAACGCCGACTTTTTCGCCATTTGCACGTTCTGTCCAAAGTGTTTTGCCGAGTCTCCCTGCATTATTTGAAATTAATGTAGATGCTGCGGTCAGAATTTCAGGGGTTGAACGATAATTTTGTTCCAGACGAAAAGTTTCTGCCCCCGCAAAGTCTTTTTCAAACCTTAGAATGTTACCAATTTCAGCACCTCGCCAGCTGTAGATGGATTGATCATCATCTCCTACACAACAAATATTATTGTGATTTTGTGCCAATAGGCGAAGCCATAAATATTGAGCGACGTTAGAATCTTGATATTCATCGACCAAGATATACTTAAATTGGCGCTGATAACGGGACAGCACGGTTTCTTCGGAAGAAAAAATTGTGAGGTTATGCAGAAGAAGATCACCAAAATCGCAAGCATTTACGGTAATTAGTCGATGTTGATAATCTTTGTATAGTTCCAGAGCTTTTCCATTAGCAAATTCACCAACTTCACTGGAGGATACGCTTTCAGGCACTAATCCACGATCCTTCCAACGCTGAATAATCCCAAGTAATGCCCTTGCTGGCCACTTACTATGGTCAATATCATTAGCCTCTAAAATTTGTTTCAATAGACGTAACTGGTCGTCAGCATCCAAAATAGTAAAATTCGATTTAAGACCTATCTGCTCAGCATGTCTGCGCAAAATTCGAGCTGCAATTGCGTGAAAAGTTCCTACCCAAAGATCTTCAGCAACCGGGCCAACAAGATCAAATACACGCTCGCGCATTTCGCGGGCAGCCTTATTAGTAAACGTCACGGCCAGAATTTGTCCGGGGAAGGCCTTACGAGTTACCAATATATGGGCTAATCTTGTTGTGAGTACTCTTGTTTTACCTGTTCCAGCGCCTGCTAAAACTAACACCGGACCATCCACAGCCTTCACTGCTTTTCGTTGAACATTATTTAGCGTCTTGAGATAAACATCAGAAGTATTTTTGTTTGTCAAAGTCCCACTTCGGGTATTTTTTCTAAATTCGGACATAGGATTACGAGTATAACAAGTTTTTACGAATCTCCGGCTATATCACAACATAAATACTCATAACTTTTCTATACCGAAATAATTAGTTCGCCGATTTTAAAACTTTTATTTTGTTCCCAAGATTGATATTTTTCGGATTTGACTTATGAGCAAGACAAATATCGTAAATTCTACCGATCTTATTCTCCGGAATAGAGGTCACTCGGCGGGTCTTTAGATCAACATGCAAAGACAAAAACTCGCAGGTCGCAGCGAGATAATCGCCATTCTTATTATACATTTCGTGGTAATGGTGCAGGCGCTTTTCATCGAAGCCAATCAACAGGGACTCTACAAAAACCTCGTCGCCCTCAACCACTTCGCGATTATATTGTATGTGGTGTTCAACGGCGAAGGTACTACCTGTTGTTACTTTTCGATATTCTCTACCGAGTTCAATATAATCAAAAAAAGCGTCGACAGCATGATCAAATACTAAGGTGTAATATGCCACATTCATATGTTTATTAAAGTCTATCCACTCCGGTTGGATAAATTCTTTCCATAATTTCAGAGGAACTGGATGCATCATCAACTGAATCTCCTAGGCAAGACTACTGCGACACTGAGCCATGATATCAAGCACCTTAAAAGGGTCCTCTATGCGTGGAAATGTTGGCACCCCTCTAGGCTCTAGGAAATTTTTTGCTGCGACATTTAACGCTTCATCGCCTGAAAATGAGATATATATTGGCTTCGCAGGAAAACGATTCTTCTGATCAACTATAAAATGAAGATCCATTGCCTCCAGCTCTTTGGCCAGAATTAAAATTGCAACAACTGCATCCACATTATCATCATTCAGTAGGGCTTCCATTGACTCTCGCCATGCAAACTCCATTCCATTGACAGTGGCAGAAGGAAATACATCCACCGGGTTTGTTATATTGATAAACGAAGGACTAATTTCTTCGAGCCGCAATTGTGTCGCTGAAGTTACACTAGAAAAATCTAGGCACGTTCTTTGTTTGCAAATGTCCGATAAATGAACAATAAATGCCCCAGATGGTGACACAAAGCCAACACGATTTCCGGTGGGGACTGGCATCATCGCGGCAGCCTTTGCCGCAGTGAAAAGATGTGAAAATTCATCAATTCGAATGATACCCGCCTGCCTTAACGCCCCGTCCAAAATCTTGTCATTAGCGCCTAAAGATGCGGTATGCGACATCGCAGCCTTCGCCCCCGCCTCGGTTGCGCCTCCCTTCAACATAATAACTGGCTTTTTACGCGTAACCATCCTCGCAATCTTCAGAAATTCTTGCGGCCGATGGAGACTTTCAAGATAAATAAATATTGCCTTTGTTTCCCGGTCGTAGGCCAAGAACTCCAACACATCGGCTTCGTCTATATCAATAGTATTTCCAAGGCCCACACAGCGAGCTACCCCGTAATGTTCTCCTGACATAATTGAGCGCATCATAGCGCCCGTAAAATTACCCGTTTGCGCAATATATGAAATACCTCCTTTCGGGATTTTTCCTAGAGGAAAAAAACTAGAGGTGAAACCCGAAGGCGTTGAAATATGACCCGCGGTGTTAGGGCCTAGTACACGTACCCCCGTTTCTTTAATAATTTCCTTAAGGTGGATTTGAAGATCTTCACCAGAATGATCAACTTCTGCGAACCCGCCTGCAGCCAAAACCGCGGATTTAATCCCCTTCACTGCACAATCTTTTATAGCCTTGGGTGTTTGATTTGCCGGAAGCATAACGATGGCCATCTCAATTCTGTTAGGTAAGTCCTCTATCTTTTTAAACACTGGCAAATCACAGATTTTTCCGCCTCGGGGATTTACCGGATAAATTTTACCTCTAAATTCATTTGCAATCAGATTTTCAATAACTGTTCGACCCGGCTTTCCTTTGGTTGCGGAGGCTCCAACTATGGCAATACTTTTTGGTGCGAAAAATGAATCAAGTTTTGACAATTCTATTCCATTTCTTTTTTGTTTTTAGGTAGATGAAAATATATTTACAGTTTCTTTATCGCGTCAGGGTTTAATTGATGCAAGAAAGTTTTAAGCAATACAATGACGGAATAAAGAGATATAACACTTAAGGTTGATGGTGATATCGATTATCTTATCTTTGAGCTGAATACTAAACACCCCTTTAATTGACTGATGTTCTTCGCTGCCTGGAACCTATCCAATGCCCGTAGAGGTTTAGAGGCTCATCGGTTTATTATTAAATTTGAATAGAAGTTTATTAAAAAGAGAAAAGCTTTTTGGTTTTTTGCGCACGCTACAAAAGTCTAATCCTTGACGGCCATCGATCGAAAGTCATAATGAGTGACATTGTTCCCAGGGGTGCTTCATTAGGAGGCTGAGATACCGCCAAAGGAGTTAAAAAGCTCCGACCCGCGGAGACCCTTCGAACCTGATCCGGATTATACCGGCGTAGGGAAAGGGAAGTAGAAGGAGTTAATCTTCTTTTCAGTACCTCATTCCCAAATCTGGATAAAATAAAGTTCTTGGAGATGAGCACGTGAACGAAACACAGTTAATTGATTCTTTAGTTACCTTTATCGGTGAAAAATCAGCCTCAGAAGAAGAATTCAATTCTCATGCGCTAGAGGTTTTTAATTTTCAGTTCGACAACAACTTGTCCTATCAATTATTTTGTCGCCAAAGAGGGAAAACACCCAAATCAGTGCGAGACTGGAGATCAATACCGGCATTACCCATCAATGCATACAAAAATGTAACTCTGAGTTGCTGCAATCCAGAAGATGTTAAAAGGACGTTTATGACAAGTGGCACCACCCAAGTTGGTCAAAGAGGAAAATGCCATCACCCCACGTTGACAGTATATGATTTATCAATGGTAAAAAACTTTAAAGCAAGGTTTATACCAGAATTTGACAAAATGCGGATGGCAATTCTATTTCCGACAGAAAATGAAATGCCTAACTCATCTTTAGCACATTATTTAGAGCATGCTCTCATGAATTTTGGATCTGATGGCAGTCGGCATTTTGTCGACAACAGCGGAATTAGAATTGAAGATTTATTTACTGAAATTGACCATGCAGAAAAAATTCAAGAACCCTTCGCATTGCTTGGCGCATCATATAGCTTCGTACACTTGATGGAAGAAATGAAGAAATTAAAAAAATCTGTGAAATTGCCCGATGGCAGCAGAATTTTAGATACTGGGGGTTTCAAAGGTCAATCTCCAGAACTGCACCTTAATGAATTTTACAGCAATCTAGAGAAATTTTTTGGGGTAAGCCGAGATTATTGCATAAATATGTACGGCATGACTGAATTAAGTACTCAATTCTACGATGACGGAAACCGTTTATGTCCCTCTATAAAATCCGGGCCACACTGGATACGTAGCCAAGTTATTAACCCATTAACAGGAATCGCACTGCCAAAGGGCGAGAAAGGTGTATTAATGCATTGTGACCTTGCACATTTTAATTGTGTATCCGCAATTCTAACTGAGGATATGGGAATTGAGGTAGATGACGGATTTATATTAATGGGTCGAGCGAAAGGAGCCGAGGCAAAAGGGTGCTCTATGGCGGTAGAAGAATTTTTGGCAGTTGCTCAAGGATGAAANAGTGCGACTAAATCTCGGACATTTTCAGGGCATCAAAAACGACGACATTGAATGGAAAACTGTTTCATTTGACCGAGGAAAAGGGCCGATAGAACTTTTCGTACCCCAATTCACAGAAAGTCAATTACTAATACTCTGTAAACAGGTGAAGCAAGCCAGCCAATCTTACCTTAAAAATGTGCCTGTCTCTCACGTAGTTGATATAATTGATACTGTGATAAGTAGTCTCTTAGACCGATCCAATCCATACCGGCAGCAGGCAGAACATCTCTTGCCTAAAATAACAGGCTATGACCCACAAATGATCCATCTGGGATTGACAAACTATCTAAAAATATTTCGAAAAGCAGAACTTAATAGATTTTTACTCGAGGATTTTTCAAACCCAAAAATTCTCGATGAGATCCAGCCCCTTCAGAAGGGTGGATACGGGCGTGCTTACGGGCCCGATCTTCTTTTTCATATTTGGGCAGGGAATGTTCCAGGTCTTCCGCTTTGGAGTTTGATATCCGGTCTTCTCGTTAAGGCAGGTAACATAGGAAAGGTTTCTAGTTCNGAGCCCCTCATGGCAAGTTTATTCTCAAAAATGATAGCAGAAATTGATCCAAAGCTGGGCGATTGCATTGCTATAGTTTTTTGGAAAGGTGGATCAAATAATTTGGAAGACTTTCTACTAAATCAGGCGGATCTGGTACTAGCGTACGGTAATAATGACACCTTAAAACACGTCCGAGACCGTACTCCAATTACCACCCGCAGTTTAACTTACGGACATAAAATTAGCTTTGGTATGATCTCTAGGGCCGCTTTAAAAACAGGTAAATCATGGACTACCGCGCATCAGGCCGCATACGATATAGTNCGATACGACCAGCAGGGTTGTTACTCACCTCAGATGTTCTTTGTGGAGCAAGGTGGTGCGGTTTCTCCAGAGCAATTCGCACAATTCATCGCAAGGGAGCTTGAAAATTTTGAAAGAAAATTCCCTCGCCGTAAACTAACCACGCAGGAAATAAACAATTTTGCNTCCTGGCGCCATGCTGAGGAATTAAAAGCTTTTTCAGGAGAGAAACGATTGATAATTGATGAATCTGGGGGTTCTTGGGGGGTATCGTATTCAGACACTGTTCAGGAACTTACTCCACCTGGCCTAAACCGAACTGTTCAGATATTTTCTGTAAAATCTTTATACGAGGTTTCTTCTATAATGCAGCCATATAAAAATTTCCTTCAAACTGTTGGGATTGCGGCTTCGCCTGAGGAATTAATGAAACTATCTGATGCGTTGGGTAAAATTGGAGCGACACGCATAAGTGCCTTGGGCCACATGACGACCCCTGAGGCGGGCTGGCATCATGATGGTCGTTTCAATCTTCTTGACCTTGTTAGTGTTATGGAAGTGGATAGAACTGCGGAAACAGCTGCTGAGGCATTCTCAAACTATGTTGATTAGCAAAATAGCGTACTTTAAGGCATGTACAAAAAATGAAAATAGAAAATACTTGTAATCGCCAAAATACTTACGAAGGTATGTTACCATGAAATTTGATGGCAAAATTGTTTTAGTAACCGGTTCCAGTCGCGGCATTGGTGCTGCAATTGCCAAGGCCTTCGCAAGTGAGGGGGCAACCGTTGTTATTAATTATTTAAAGAATTCAGATGCCGCCTTTGAAACCTCTGAGAAATGTGAAAAATTAGGGGGGACAGCAAAAATAGTTCAAGCGGATATTACTTCTGCAGAGCAAATCAAAGTGCTTATCGAGGAAATATTGCACGATTATGCAAAAATTGATGTTCTGGTTAACAATGCATTTAAGCCGTATGTTTTTGATTCTGAAAATCGGAAACAATTCCATGATACAAGTTGGAATGATTTCCAGGAACAAATCGACGGCGTATTATTTTCTTCTTATACGTTATGTCAGGCGGTGCTTCCCATTTTTAAAACGCGTACGCGAGGAAATATAATTAATATTGCTAGCGATTTAGTAGACCGACCAACTATTCCCTATCACGACTACATGACTGCAAAAGCTGCGCTAATTGGCTTTAGCCGTAATTTGGCAATGGAGGTGGGCCAATTTGGTATTAGAGTGAACTGTGTCGCTCCCGGTTTGGTTTACCCAACGGATGCGAGCTTAAGTACAAAAGAGGAAATAAAAGAAATGATTATCCACCAGACACCATTACGTCGTATTGCTACCCCCGAGGACGTAGCCGGTCCGGTGCTATTTTTAGCCTCCGACTGGAGCGAATTTATAACTGGCCAGACAATTTTTGTAGATGGCGGCCTAGTAATGAGATGACTATTCCAGATTAGCCTGCTGGATATTAAGAAAAATCGTGCGTTAATTCTTATAACCCAGATTAGGAGATAACCAGCGTTCCATGACTTCCAACTCAATCTCTTTTCTCTTTGCATAACTACTGACCTGATCACGATTTATCTTCCCCACACCAAAATAGCGGGCTTCCGGATTCCAGAAATACCAACCAGACACAGCAGCAGCCGGATACATCGCGAAGGATTCTGTCAAATCAATACCCAGCTTACGGGACTCTAGAAGAGAAAATAATGTGTCTTTTTCTGTATGATCCGGGCACGCTGGATAACCTGGTGCCGGTCTTATTCCTTGGTAATGTTCTTTAATAAGGTCCTCATTTTCAATCGTCTCATCAGGCATATATCCCCAAAATTCTTTTCTAACGCGTTCATGCAATCTCTCAGCAAATGCTTCCGCGAGCCGGTCTGCTATAGCCTTAACCATTATTGAATTGTAATCGTCGTTTTCTACTTCATATTTTTTTGCAATCACATCGGCACCAAATATAGCTAAGGAAAATCCTCCCATCCAATCCTCTATGCCTGTTTCTTTTGGTGCTACAAAGTCAGCTAAGGCGTAATGAGGGCGTCCTGCTGTTTTATTTCCTTGTTGGCGTAAAGTATGGATGGTACCTAGAACCTCATCTCTTTTTGTATCACCAAACAAGATGATATCATCGCCATCGGAGTTAGCCGGCCAGAAACTAATTACTCCACTTGCTTTGAGCCAATTTTCGGAAATAATTTTTTCTAAAAACCTCTTACCATCTTCAAATAATTTACGGGCCTCTTCCCCTATGACTTTGTCATCTAATATTCTAGGATAGGCGCCATGGAGTTCCCAGGCATGAAAAAAAGGCGTCCAATCAATACGTTCTACCAAATCAGAAATCTCATAATCCTCAAATATCTTTATACCGAGGTTTTGCGGTTTGGGTGGCTTAACCTCGGACCAATTAATCGAAAATTTATTAGACCGAGCCGACTCGATTGAGACACCCCGATTAGTTCCATCCTCCCTTTCATAACTCGAACGTACTTTATTATAATCTGTGCTAATACTTTCCAGAAATGATTTACGATTTTGTTGTGACATCAAAGAAGTTATCACGCCAATGCTCCTTGAGGCGTCAAGAACATGGATAACCGGTGCCTCATATGCTGGATCAATTTTAACAGCAGTATGAACCTTGGACGTCGTAGCGCCACCAATGAGTAAAGGTAAATCTAACCCCTGCCGTTGCATTTCAGACGCAACATTAACCATCTCATCAAGTGAGGGTGTAATAAGACCCGACAACCCTACCACATTAGCATTTTCTTTGACCGCTGTTTCTATGATTTTTTGCGCAGGGACCATAACACCGAGATCGATCACTTCATAATTATTACACTGCATTACAACACCAACAATATTCTTTCCTATATCATGAACGTCTCCTTTAACGGTAGCCATAATCACCTTACCCTTGGCTTGATTTCCAACACCCGTTCTTTCCTTTTCATCCTCGATAAAAGGGATTAAGTACCCCACAGCTTGCTTCATAACTCTTGCACTCTTGACAACCTGCGGAAGAAACATCTTTCCTTCTCCAAATAAGTCGCCGACGATGTTCATACCATCCATCAGTGGCCCTTCTATCACTTCTATGGGGCGCTCGAAGTGATGTCTTGCTTCTTCTGTATCTTCAACAATGTATGAGTTAATTCCATTTACTAAGGAATAGCTTAAACGATCTGCAATAGATTTATCCCGCCATTTAAGATCTTCTTCCTTTTTAACACTGCCTACGTTAAACCGGCCTGCCATTTCTAAAAGACGATCGGTCGCATCCTCTCTACGATTTAGTATTACATCTTCAACACACTCTTTTAAATCGCTGGGAATATCTTCAAAAACAGCCAACTGACCCGCGTTAACTATACCCATCGACATTCCAGCCTCTATAGCATGATATAGGAATACGGTATGCATGGCGCGCCTTACTGGCTCATTGCCACGAAATGAGAAAGAGATATTGCTCAAGCCACCAGAAACTTTGGCATACGGTAAGCTGGAACGTATGCGGTTAGCAGCGTTTATAAAGTCGACAGCATAATTATTATGTTCCTCAATTCCCGTTGCAATTGCAAAAATATTAGGATCAAAGATTATATCTTCAGGAGGAAAACCAACCTGATTCACAAGAATATCATAAGCCCTCGAACAAATTTCGAATTTGCGCTCCTCCGTATCCGCTTGACCATCTTCGTCAAAAGCCATGACAATGATGGCCGCCCCGTACATTTTTATTGTACGTGCCTGTTCAATAAATGTTTCCTCGCCTTCTTTCATGCTAATTGAATTGACAATTGATTTTCCCTGTACACATTTCAAGCCAGCTTCAATTACTGACCATTTAGATGAATCAATCATAACTGGGACGCGGCTGATATCAGGCTCGGCAGAAATTAAATTTAAAAATCTGACCATAGCGTCCTCGGAGTTCAGCAACCCCTCGTCCATATTAATATCTAAAACTTGGGCACCATTTTCAACCTGCTGTAATGCAATCTCTGTCGCTTTCTCGTAATCCCCATCTTTAATCAGATTGGCGAAACGTGCCGAACCTGTAACATTAGTGCGCTCACCAACATTAACGAATAAAGATTGGGACCCGATGTTTAGCGGTTCAAGTCCTGAAAGACGAAGTTCAGTTGAAATTTTTGGAATACTGCGCGGCACTATTTTTTCAACCGCTTTTGCGATAGCCCGCATATGATCCGGGGTGGTACCACAGCACCCGCCAACTAAATTTAAAAACCCGGACTCGGCAAATTCTTCAAGATCCTTAGCCATTGTCTCGGGTGTTTCATCATATCCGCCAAAGGCGTTGGGCAGTCCTGCATTAGGGTGGCACGAAACAAATGTATCAGAGATACGGGCAAGTTCTTCAATATATGGACGCAAATCTTTTGCCCCTAGGGCACAATTCAACCCGACGGCAAAAGGGTTAACATGGCGTATTGAATTCCAGAACGCTTCTGTGGTTTGCCCCGTGAGGGTCCTGCCACTCTGATCGGTAATAGTGCCTGAAATCATAACTGGCACCTCTAGGTGAAGTTTTTCATTTACGGTTTGGATTGCAAATAAGGCGGCTTTGCAATTGAGTGTGTCAAATACCGTTTCGACCAAAATCAAATCTGCGCCACCTTCCAGAAGTCCAAGAACCGCTTCCGAGTAATTCTCAACTAACTCATCAAAATATATATTTCGAAAGCCGGGATCATTCACATCCGGCGAAATGGTTGCCGTACGATTTGTTGGTCCAAGTACTCCGGCAACAAAACGCGGCTGATTTTTATCCCTTGACGACACCTCGTCTGCTGCGTCACGTGCTAAACGAGCTCCCTCCCGGTTCAATTCAAAAACCGCTTCTTCCAACATGTAGTCAGCCTGAGCGATCCTCGTAGAGGAAAAGGTATTGGTTTCGAGCATATCCACTCCCGCTTCAAGGTATGCTATATGGAAATCGCGAATAAGATCAGGCTGGCTCAAATTTAGTAAATCATTATTTCCTTTAAGTGGACATGGATGTTGAGAAAATTGATTGCCACGAAAGTCATTTTCATCGAGATCTTTCTGTTGGATCATAGTTCCCATCGCGCCATCAATCACCACGATTCGCTTTCGAATTACATCGTTGAGCATTGCAATTCGTTCTGCAGAGGTCGAGAAGGCAAGATCGCATTTTAAAGAATCGGGACCTTCATTTTTTAAATCAGGATTTTTGGTATCAATTTTAGTCATAACAAATTTGGATTTTTACTAGATCATTTTTTATGAGGTCTTAGACCTAATATGTGACAGATAGCATATGTAAGATCAGCCCGATTAAGGGTATAGAAGTGAAAATCATGAATACCATAATCATAAAGTTGTCTGCATTGTTCGACCGCAATTGCAGCAGCAACCATTCGTCTTGTTTCAGCATCATCATCAAGACCGTTAAACATTTCGGCCATCCAAACTGGAGTTGTAGTTCCAGACATTTGATTGAATTTCATCACCTGTGAAAAATTTTGGACTGGTAATATCCCAGGAATAATAGGAATATTTATACCGACTGCCTCAGCGCGATCCATGAAACGCATAAAGGGTTCCGCCCCAAAAAAATATTGAGTAATAGCACGATCGGCCCCCGCATCCATTTTTTGTTTTAAAATTTCAAGATCAAAGTCCAGACTTTGGGCTTGAGGGTGCCCTTCAGGATATGCTGCCACGCTAATATCAAAGTCCGCAATTCGTTTAAGGCCAGCTACCAAGTCGACTGCATAGTCATACCCACCCGGATGGGGTATGTAATTCCCATGTCCCGTTGGTGGATCACCTCTAAGAGCAACAATATTTCTAACGCCTTCCTCCCAATAGGCTCTTGCGACCTCATTAACTTGATCGCGAGTTGAATTTACGCATGTTAAATGTGCGGCTGGAATAAGATTTGTATCCTTTAAAATTCTTACAACAGTACTGTGGGTTCGTTCCCTAGTTGACCCCCCTGCTCCGTAAGTAACGGAAACGAATTGCGGTTGAAGTGGTTCCAACCTTTTAACAGATGCCCATAAGGAATCGAACATTTTCTCCGTCTTTGGAGGAAAAAATTCAAAAGAAACATTAAGATTAGCGGCCATGCCAGCTGGAAATAATTGGTTATCGATCATATTAATCTGCTAAATGAATTATTTGAATAAATGTTATTTAACTGGCTCATTATTATTTTCCCGCTGTTCTTGATTCTTAATTGCCGTCCACAAAGAAACAGTTAGGGGACTACCCTCTAATCGGATCACTGGCTGACCCACTAACTGCGCCGCCTGAAACCAATCAGCGATCTCTTTATCTGAAAACCCAAGGCGCATATGGGCATGTTTTTCGCGAAGAATTTCTTGGTTGTGAGGCAAAAAATCAACAACAACCAATAAGCCATTATTTTGTAAAATTCTTGAGGCTTCCATTATCACTGACCCAGGATTATCGGAATAATGTAACACCTGATGAATAACTACGCCGTCAAAACTTTCGTCATTCAATTCTAACCTATACATATCACCCAAACGGACGTGGCAATTGCGAATTCCACAGCTACCCAAATTAGCTCGAGCTACTGCCAACATATCGCGCGAGGTATCGATACCGAGCCCACGATCAACCATAGCCGACAATAATTGTAACATTCGACCTGTTCCGGTGCCTATATCCAACAGATTATTTAAATGGTTTGGAAAACAATCTAGGATTACCTCTTCCACTTTTGCCTCTTCAACATGCAAAGAACGGACCGTATGCCATCTTTCCGCATTTTCTCGAAAATAATCTTCCGCAGCCTCTGAACGCTTGCACCTTATTATATCAAGACGATCACGATCTTGAAGAAGTTGCTGGCTCCCATTGGGCAGCATTTCAATTAAACTTTGAGCTATTCGACCACTCTCACAAGAATCATCCGCCAAGCGATAAAATATCCAACTACCCTCGCGATAACGATCCAAAAGACCTGCCTCACAGAGAAGTTTGAGGTGGCGAGACACGCGTGGTTGGCTTTGACCTAAAATATTTCTTAAATCGCTTACATTCATATCGCCTGCCGCACACAAAGCGAGAAGACGTAAACGAGTGGAGTCTGCCGCAGCCCTTAAACAACTCAAAAGCCTATCCATTTTTGTACCTTTTTATCTTCTGAGATTTAAAAGTAGAACTGTTATATTTACGATTTATTGATATAACAATATGTTTATATCATAATGTTAACATGTGCACTGGCTTTAAGCCAACACATTCTTTTAGAGAGCAGTCCGGTTAATAATATATAAATTTTAAACACGCACCCCGTTGACATACTAAGAAGATAGCATGATACAGTTTCATGATTATTTAGTTAGAATATCTAAGTAAGGGCTTTTATACGGAATGCTCACAACACGACGGTATTGTACGTTTCTATTGGCTTTTTCATTGACCCTATCGTTCTTTGAAACACCAACTGTGAGGGCACAGATGGGCCCAGATGATTTTATTCGAACAGTCGCAAATAAGGCTATAAATTCCTTAGCAAACAAACAAATTACTGCATCTGAAAAGGAAGAACATTTTCGAAAACTTTTACGGCAGTCGTTCGAATTAAAGTTGATCGCACGGTTTACTCTTGGACGATTCTGGCGGCGCGCCACAAAGGATCAGAAAACGGAATATACTAAATTGTTCGAGGACTTTGTTGTAAAAGCTTACGCAGCAAGATTCTCCGGTTATAAGGGCGAAAAATTCATTGTTGGAAAAGTCAGAAAGATCAATGATCGTGATTTCCTAGTTCAATCAGAATTTATACTTATGGATGGCCGAAAGATTCCTGTTTTTTGGCGACTGCGAAATAGCAAAACACTCAAAATTATAGACGTATTGGTAGAAGGAGTAAGTATGGCGATAACCCAACGCGACGAATTTGCCGCCATAATTAATCGTAGTGGTGGAAAATTGGACGGGTTAATTTCAGCTCTTCGTAAAAAGACTAGAAAATAATTTAGTTTTGATTTTTGAGACTAAATGCGTGTTAAGGGCTTAAATTTAATTCTACTGAGCTGCCCAGCGTTTTCTCCAAATCGCGCCCTTTTATCTGCTTCGTAATCTTCGAAATTACCCTCAAACCACTCCACATGACTCTCACCCTCAAATGCCAAAATATGCGTGGCTATTCGATCCAGAAACCAACGATCATGACTTATAACCAAAGCACAACCGGCGAAACCCAAAAGTGCATCTTCTAACGCACGCAAGGTCTCAACATCAAGGTCGTTGGTAGGTTCATCAAGCAATATCACATTGGCGCCTGATTTTAGCATTTTTGCCAAGTGAACGCGGTTCCGTTCACCACCCGATAGTTGTCCCACTTTTTTTTGCTGATCCGGACCGCGAAAATTAAATGCGCCAACATAAGCTCGGCTTTGCACCCTATTTTTCCCTAAGTTTACTTCCGCCTCTCCCTCTGAAATTTCCTCCCAAACAGTGTTATCGGCATTTAATGTTCCCCTTGACTGATCAACATAGCCAAGCTTAACGCTATCGCCTATCCGGAGCTCGCCATCATCGGGTTGCTCTTCTCCTGTTATCATCCGAAGCAAGGTTGTTTTTCCAGCACCATTTGCACCGATCACACCAACAATCCCAGCGGGGGGTAATTTGAAATCGAGTTCATCGATTAAAAGTGTGCTGTTGTATCCCTTGCATACCGCCCTAGCTTCAATTACTAAATCTCCAAGTCTTTGTCCTGCAGGAATAGTAATCTGTACACCGCTAGACATACTAGCACCCGAATTTTCTAATAAGGATTCGTAAGAGGCTAGGCGAGCTTTGCTCTTAGCCTGCCTTGCCCGTGGACTAGATCTTACCCATTCAAGTTCCCTTGCCAAATGCTTTTGTCTTGCGCTTTCTTCACGTTCCTCTTGTGCCGCACGTGTAGCCTTGCTTTCTAACCATGAAGAATAATTCCCCTTAAAAGGAATTGCTTTGCCACCATCGAGTTCAAGGATCCAACCTGCAACATTATCTAGAAAATATCGATCATGAGTGATTGCAACAACTGTACCTGAATAGTCATCCAGGAATTTTTCTAGCCAAGCTACGGACTCTGCGTCTAGATGATTTGTTGGTTCATCAAGTAAAAGCAAATCTGGCTTTTGTAAAAGTAGTCTGCACAAGGCGACCCGCCTTATTTCACCCCCAGACAATTTACTGACGTCGGAATCACCGGGAGGACACCGCAGCGCATCCATGGCAATTTCTATCGCACGCTCAAGCTCCCAACCGTCTACAGCATCAATTTTTTCTTGCAGCTCAGCTTGTTCGGTAATTAGCGCATCCATCTCGTCATTTTCCAAGGGTTCTGCAAATTTACTACTTACATCCTCAAATCGTTTTAACAATTGATGAACGTCCTGCATCCCTTCAAGAATATTGCCGAAAACATCCTTCTTAAGGTCCAATTCTGGTTCTTGGGGCAAGTAACCAATTACAGTATTTTCTGCCGCCCACGCCTCACCTGAATATTCTGCATCTAATCCAGCCATTATTTTTAACAGTGTCGATTTTCCGGCGCCATTTACCCCCAAAACTCCAATTTTTGCCCCGGGAATAAAGGCCAGTGTAACGTCTTTAACGATTTCACGCCCACCTGGAAAAGTTTTCGATAAACCCTGCATGACATAAATATATTTATCAGACGCCATTTTAATCTCCAGAACGGAATTTATTTAGGAGGATTTCTAGCTAGATCTAAGGTGGATTGCAACGGATTTGGTTAAGAGTTTGGACACCTATTTTTGAGTTGAAAAAGATGAAGCTCTATAAGAAAATTTAAACGAAAAATCGCAAGGCTGCATTCTGGCAGGATATCCATATGAAAACTGATATTATTCTAGCAATAGATAGATACGACCGTCATTTTCCATTTTTTGATGGTACTTTGGAAATACCCGACACCCTCGCCCTAAACGTCAAACAAGTTGGAGAGACTGCATCAGAACGTGACGGAGCACACCGCCATAAGCGTATGCTTCAAGACCGAGAGTTTGATGCCGCAGAAGTATCCTTTTCATCATACATTATGGCAAAAGCAAAAGGCCTTCCTTTCACGGCGATACCCGCTTTTCCAAGGAGACTATTCAGTCAAACTCAAATGTATGTTTCCTTAAATTCTGACGTCTTTGAACCATCTCAATTAGCCGGCAAGCGCGTCGGCTTGCAGAGTTTCCAAACGACCTTGGCAGTATTAGCAAAGGGGGACCTGCAACATGAATATGACGTGGACATCAAATCTATAACATGGGTAACCCGAGCCAACGAAACTGTAGCGTTTGACGCAAAACCAGGTTGGAGAATTGAATATATAGATCCTGATGCCGACCTCGATACAATGCTTAGGGAAGGCGACCTAGACGCATTATTCTTTTCTAGGGCTCCTAATTCTCTTGAAACTGGTTCTGTGCGAAGACTTTTTAGCGACCCTAAATCCGCTTGTACGGATTATTTCAGATCTAATGGTTTTTTTCCAATCATGCACATAATTGCAATAAAAAATGAAGTTGCGGAAGCCAATCCCGAGTTACCAACATTACTACTGGAACTTTACGAACAAGCAAAAACTATTTCAGACACCTACCTAGATGATCCAGGGTGGTCTCAATTACCTTGGGCGCGAATGGCACGAGAGGAACAAACCAGTCTCATCGGATTGGATACATGGCCTGTCGGTTTTTCGGCAAATAAATACAATATTGATCAATTTATTGGTTATTCTTTTGATCAGGACTTGATTAACGAAAAAATCCCCGCGGAGAATCTGTTCCATCCTTCTGTTTTAGAAACCTGATAAACTTAACAACGCTCTTCACTTGTTTACCAAATGTGGAACTTGGTATTTAGACCGATAGTAATCTAGATCACGCCCCGCTTTCGAAAGTCTGAAATTGTATCACTATCGTACCCAGCAGAAATCAGTACCGAGTCCGTGTCTTCGCCACATTCTGGTGTTCCCTTTCGAATCAGCGGATCCGAACTGCTTAACTGGAACGGTTGACCAACAACAGTCATTTTGCCGCGTTTGGCGTGATCAAAAGTTCGAGCTATACCGAGATGCTTAACCTGTGGATCAGCGAAAGTTTCATCCACCTTGTATATAGGACCGCAGGGGACCCCTTTTGTGTTTAGCTCCTCAACCCATTGAGTGCTCGTTTTAGTAACTGTGTAAACTTCAAGACATTCATTAAGTTTATCACGGTTGGCCAATCGATCGGCTGCCGTCTTAAATTCTGGGTTATCAAACAATGACTGGGCTCCAAGTCCATCACACAAACGCGTCCACATTTGCTGTCCACCAGCAGCTATATTGATATGCCCATCCTTAGTTTTAAAGACGCCGGTAGGGGTAGATTTTGGATGGTTATTTCCAGCTTGCGGAGGGACATCATTCTCAATTAAATATCTCGCCATCTGAAAATCCATCAATGCAATTTGAGACTCGAGAAGGGAAGTGTGAACCCATTGACCTTCTCCAGTTTCTTCCCTATGCAACAGGGCAATAAGTATAGCTAACGCACAATTCATTCCGCATGTTAGATCAGCTATTGCGGTTCCTGCGCGAACGGGGCCCTGTCCAGGCAATCCTGTAACCGACATAAAACCACCCATTCCTTGTGCTATTTGATCTACGCCGGGGCGACCTGCATAGGGTCCATCTTGGCCGAATCCAGAAATACTCCCTAAAACGACTCTAGGATTTATTTTTTTTAGAGTCTCATAATCTATACCTAATCGATTCTTCACATCCGGTCGATAATTTTCAACTACTACATCCGTATTTTCGACGAGCTTGTATAATATCGATCGACCTTCATCTTCTTTAAGATTAAGTGTGATAGATCTTTTATTACGATGTAAATTTTGGAAGTCGGCCGAATCCCGACTTCCGGTATAACCATCGTCCTGACCGGGCTTGGGAGGCATCTCAATTTTGATTACATCAGCACCCCAATCAGCAAGGACTTTCACGCAGGTGGGCCCTGAACGCACCCGAGTCAAATCCAAGACCTTAAAACGCGCAAGAGGGAGCTTAATATCAGGCATATTATTTCTCCAATAACGAAAGTGAGATTTTAAATTTCTAAAAATAGACTACATCAAACTATGGCCAGTTAAAACCAATAGCATTTCTTAACTTAAACTTCTCTATCTCTAAACATTGATACATGCTAAATCGGAGTAATGAGTGAGCAACCGCCTCGACACCAATTAATTTTCATTACCCTCGTAGCGATTACATTTATTTCGCCTCTTGCGAACCATATGTTTATTCCGGCCACGCCTCTAGTAAAAGAAGACTTCGGTATTGGTGATGAACTTGCGTTTGCCACGTTATCGTTAACCATGATGACTATGGCGATAACCTCTCTTATATACGGTGGCGTTTCAGACCAATGGGGTCGTAAAAAAGTTTTGCTGTTTGGTCTCGCACTTTACACGATAGGAGCCGAGGTATGCTGGTTTGCGCCTAATATAGAGATACTTTTAGTGGGAAGAATTCTACAAGGCGCTGGAGCAGGTTGCGGCATTGTTCTCGCGAGGGCAATCGCCCGCGATGTGTATGGCATGAAGAAAATATCCTCTGTTATTGCAAACCTTACATCCGCCTATGTTCTTGGTCCATTATTAGCCCCAACGATCGGAAGTTTTCTTGTCGGTTGGGAGGGGTGGCGGTTCATTTTCATACCAATTTCTATTATAGGTATTTTGCTAATTGGGGTCGTACACTATGCCTTGCCTGAAACGAAAAACCCGACCACTCGAAAAGAATCCTTTACCGTTATTATCAAAAATATGGCTCATACCTATGCCCGCCTTCTTAAAATTCCGCGTTTTAGCGCATATGCCTTGATGCCAGGGTGCCTCTCTGGTGTATTCTTCGCCAACGCCACCGCTTCGGCGTTTCTAGCAAAGGAAGCATTGGGGTTATCAACTGAACTCTTTGGGGTTTGGTTCCTCTGGATGCCCCTAGGTTTTATGCTTGGTAATCTGATCTCAGGCCAAATTGGAGATCGAATTTCTATTGGTACAATGACTATTGGGGGGGCAGGGTTTTGCCTTATTATTGTATTTGCCCAATGGATTTGGTTTGAAAATTTTGGACTCTCTATCGGCGGTATAATGATCCCAGGGGCTGCCCTCGGTATAGCACAGGGCATGTGCATGCCCTATGCTCAAACGGGGGCAATGAGGGTAAATCCATCTTATGCAGGAAGCGCTTCAGGAGCGGTGGTTTTCAGCCAACTGTTTCTAGCGGGTGCAGCAGAGCAATCAGTCGGCTTTCTTTCTGACGGTACCCTCACGCCGGTATTATTTGTAATGCTAGGCTTTTCAATTATCGCAATCTCTGCTGCCATATTTGCTCAGGTCACCCTTATTAAGGACTCTCAATAATTAGCATGATCCAAAATTTGGACTTAGTAAGCTTTGGAAAAAAGCATTGACTAGGCAGGGGGGACAACATCAAGAGGAGTATTCAGCTCTACCCCTTCAAGCTTTATTCCGCTAATTGCCCTTTTATACTCGGCCATTAGAGGCCTGCCCGACTCATCCCTGAGCCACAGTCTCAACAAATGTCGGCGCTTATTTAGATCTCCCCAATCTTCAAAACCACGGCGAGAATGAAGTATCACATGGTTATGAAGAATTTGTATATCCCCTTTACGAAATTCCATATCAAAAGCAAGTTTTTCAACCGTGGCCTTAAAATAATCAAGTGCCTCATGCTGCTTATCAGTGTAGTCAGGAACACCTTCCATACCCTGTGATTTATATATTTGGGTACTCACACCGCGAACACAGATATATCCTTCGTCAAAACTAAATACTGGCATAAGATAGAATGGTCCTAGTCCTGGTGGTATTTCGCCAATCCTTGACCAATAAAAATCCTTACAAAGCTCTTCCACCAAATCAGGTCTTTCCTGAAGCATTTTATTATACAGTGAAACTGAACTTGCAATCCGACTTTCACCCCCTGTCTTCGATGTTTGCAAACAAAGTAGGGCCACGTAATCACATCGATCGGCATGGAACCCCATCGCCGCATTTGATAGATATCCACGTGTATTTTGATCGGCATAATCACCTCCAACATCTTTAACGTGCCCAAGCAGGTGACCTTTACCATTTTGTGACACTGCTCGACCTAGATGCGCTCCAATTCCCCAAAATGCAATTGCAGACTGTACTCTCGCCATATCGTCTACGGGTAAACCTCTTATTAGTACAAATCCACGGCCATTTTGGAATTCGTCACGAATATCTGATAGTGTACGATCAAAGCCGTTTAACTCGAAATTGGATTTCTGAATTTGCTTAATATCTATGCGCTGTTTTTCAATTTTTTTGACCGCATCCAAAATTTGAACGCATTCCGTATCACTTAATTGGTAGATCCAATTATCGCTGGATGCCAACTCGTCCGGCATCCAACCAGCAGGATCTATAACCGGCTCCATGGCAACAGCAGGCACGTGCATGCGATGTTCGCGTGGCACAAAGGTCATTAGGTGTTTCCCTTTTCATCAAGCGGGGCGCATGGCTTGAAACCGTCAACTATTCCCCCCTTTAAATTTTGTCTTACTACATGTGGCACAGGCCGCAAATCTTCATTTTCAAGCCACAACCTTAATAGGTGTCGTTTTTGCTTTTCTTCATCAGGGTCTTCATATGGGCGGCGAGAATGGAGTGTGACGTGGCTATTGAGAATTTGCAAATCACCTTCTTGAAAAGGGAGATCAACCGCAAATTGTGGAACCAACTTTTGAAACAATGCCACAGCTTCATTGCGCCGGGCACTCCAAGGTTCCGCCCCAGGCAGATCCTGCCCTTTTCGTGCGTGCGTCGAGGCGCCCTTGCCACTGAATTTTCCATCTTTAAAGTTAAAAACAGGAGACTTGTACCAAGGCTCTTCATCGGGGGAGTGCTCACCATGTTTACTCCAGTAAAAATCTTTACACAGATCCTCAACCAGGTCCGGCCTTGTTTTAAGCATCTCATTATATAATGTAATTGAGCTGGCTACCCGACTTTCCCCGCCTAATTCCGACTGCTTCAAGCAAAGAAGTGCCACCATGTCGCAAGGGTCACTGTGAAAGGTCATCGCTGCTTTTGTTTGATAACCGCGAACCTCGGGGTCTCTATAATCTTTACCGAGGTCCTTTACATGCCCTAACAAATGACCTTGAGGGTTTTGAGACAAAGCGGCACCAAAATAGGTACCAATACCCCAAAATAGTGCTGCAATTTGTTTGCGAGTAATTTCATTTACGGGAAGACCACGCATTTGCACAAAACCGCGCCCGGCTTTAAGCTCTTGGTATATATCCAGAAAAGTCGATGCAGTCCTTGGCAAGATAAAATCGTCCTTGGTGACCTTAATAAGTTCTGTATTTTTGGAAACCAACCCTCCCGACACATCAAGTAGTTCATTAATCTCCCCGTCAGAAAAGTAATAAACCCAACTCTCGTCACTTTCTATTTCTATTCGGTTCCACGCTGCCGTATCTATAACTTGTCTTAGCGGTGCTTGATCCCCAGAAAATTGATTTTTCGCCATAGCTAAACCTCCATAGCTTTAGATTGCTGGCAATTATGACACAAAAGTGGATGGTTTCCAGACCTTTGCGGTTTTACTTTTGTCTCTTACTAGAAATACGGGTCAGCCAAATCGATGCTAGAAAAATTATCGTGCCGCCTAGCCAAGTCCATAAATCGGGTATTTCAGAAAAAAACATATAGCCCAGAAGTGCGGCCCAAATAAGTCGCGTGAAGTTGAAAGGCAAAACCACCGTTGCATCGGCCATAGACATCGCATTGATGGTGAAATCCCTCCTCGCAAGGTCTTCCGCTATGTCGTTCCCGAAGGTTACGTTATCCAGCCTCCTCCCGTCAGTGTAACCTCCATCCTTCCTGAGGGTGGTCACCTCGCACTGGAAATCTCTCCCCTTTGAGTCCTCCACGCGCACTAAGACAGTGCCAAACTCCTCTCCCACCATGATCGACTTTGGAAACGCACTCTTAACCTCTGAAGG
>PATI01000002.1 GCA_002712335.1 Rhodospirillaceae bacterium
AATGCGATCATAATCACACAAGTGGATATCGTGTTTGTTTATGACCAGGATATCTTGGATGAATTTCCATCAACAAAGACCGCTTGGTATTCCAATCAGAGACGTTTTATTTCTGAGGCTGGCAGTAAAATAGACTTAGTCAGTGTCTTTATCCCTCAAGGCTTTGATTCCCAGATAGTGAGCTTACCCGAAAGAGGAAGTGATTCACTGGGAACTTTTGTCTTTGCACAACACGATGACTCAGAAGCACCGCCGGTAGATATTTCTTCTCTGGAGCGTGTGCTTATCGAAATTGATGAATTCGGAATCCTAGTTTCTCGACAAGGTTAATCACACTCACTAACAAAAGTTATCGAGCTGAAATTTTTGCAATTTCGTTCAGTAAAACGATCCTATTTTTAATGACTTGAGAGAATCTCATTAAAAATCGAACTAGGCCTCATTGCAGACGAAGCCTTAGCTGGATCAGGTTTATAGTACCCACCAATATTAATCGCTACGCCTTGTGCTGAATTTAGCTCTTCAACGATTTCTTTTTCAGCGTTCCGTAAAGCAACGGCTAAACCTTGGAATCTTATTTGTAATTCTTTATCTTCCGTCTGTTTCGCCAGAGCTTCTGCCCAATACAGACCCAGGTAAAAATGAGACCCGCGATTATCTAGCTCGTTTACCTTTCTAGAAGGAGATTTATTCTGATTCAAGAATTCGCCGGTTGCCTTATCAAGAGTTTCAGCCAGAATCCTTGCTCTGCGATTATCGGTAAGATTTGCTAGGTGCTCCAAGGAAGCTGCTAAAGCTAGAAATTCTCCTAATGAGTCCCAGCGAAGATGATTCTCCTTTTCAAATTGCTGCACATGTTTAGGGGCAGAACCTCCAGCCCCAGTCTCAAAAAGGCCACCGCCATTCATCAACGGCACAATTGAGAGCATTTTGGCGCTAGTCCCTAATTCAAGAATTGGAAAGAGGTCAGTGAGGTAATCTCTCAACACATTCCCAGTAGCAGAGATAGTATCCACGCCTTCTTTGATTCTATTTAAAGAAAATCTCGTTGCTTCGGTCGGTGCTTTGACGTGGATCTCTAATCCTTCGGTATCGAAATTTGGAAGATACTTCTCTAGTTTTTTAATTAATTCAGAGTCATGAGCACGATCAGCATTCAACCAGAAGACAACTGGTATTTTTGATATTCGTGATCTGTTAACCGCGAGTTTGATCCAGTCTTGAATTGGTCCGTCCTTTACCTGGCACATCCGCCAAATATCTCCTTTTTTTACTGGATGCTGCAAAAGAGTCTCTCCAGCTGAATCAATGATACTTATTATTCCATCGCTGGAAACTTCGAACGTCTTATCATGGGAGCCATACTCCTCGGCTTTCTGAGCCATCAGGCCTACATTGGGTACGCTGCCCATGGTTACCGGATCAAACGCACCATTAGCTTTACAGAACTCAATTACTTCTTGATAAACTCCGGCATAGCATCGGTCNGGAATTATAGCCTTCATGTCNTGCAGATTNCCGTCNGGGCCCCACATTTGTCCAGAGGTCCGTAAAGCCGCAGGCATCGATGCGTCGATGATTACGTCACTAGGAACNTGTAAGTTAGTTATCCCTCGATCCGAGTCTACCATCGCCATCTCCGGCTGATCTTCATAGCAGCGCTTNAGGTCTGCTTCGATGGCCTCTCTTTCTGAGTCTGACAAAGTTTGTATCTTGGTATAAACATCTCCAATCCCATTATTGGGGTCAACTCCAAGGTCTATAAATTTTTGTTCATATTTAGAAAATACATCCTTGAAGAATACTTTTACCGCATGTCCGAAAATTATTGGATCGGAGACCTTCATCATCGTTGCTTTTAAGTGTANCGAGAACAAAATATTCCTTTCCTTGGCATCAGCAATTTCCTCTCCAAGAAACGACTCTAATCGATCTTTACTCAAGCAAGCAGCGTCAATAATTTCACCAGCCTCCAGAGCAATGTCCTGTTTGAGTACTTGTTCGCTCCGATTGAGGTCAGAGTGAACAATCTTCACAGTAGTACTCTGGAGGANTGTTGTTGACTGTTCGCTTCCAAAAAAGTCTCCTGAATCCATGCTAGAAACNTGAGTTTTGCTGTCAGCCGACCAAACGCCCATAGAATGTGGGTTGGNCCTCGCATACTCTTTAACAGAAACCGGCGCACGACGATCAGAATTTCCCTCTCGCAAGACAGGATTAACTGCACTCCCCTTAATGCGGTCGTAGCGGGCCTTTATGTCTCGCTCTTGATCATCGTTTGGCTCCTCCGGGTAGTCAGGCAGAGCATAACCCTTATCCTGCAGTTCTGTAATCGCGTCTTTCATTTGAGGTATGGAAGCTGAGATATTCGGCAGTTTTATGATATTTGCCATTTCATCTTGAGTTAATTCTCCCAATTCAGCCAAAGCATCAGACTGTTTTTGTGAATCATCAAGAAACTCAGGAAAGTTCGCTATGATCCGGCCTGACAACGAAATGTCTCTTGTCTCCACCTCTATTCCTGACCCTGCTGTGAATGACTTGATTATTGGAAGAAAAGAATAGGTTGCCAAAGCTGGTGCTTCGTCAGTATCGGTATAGATTATCTTAGCTTTCTTTTCAGACATTATTTTTCCCTTACTGATTACAGACTAGTGGCCCTTTCTTAGGCCTAAGATATGCCCTTTATTACATCGAATGCTTTGTGGGCAAAAAAAAGGCGCGTATTATAGCAGCCAGTCAATTAACGGAACAGTGATTGATTCAGTTAAACTCTNAAATTTACGACAGCAACTAGTTTTGAGTAATAAGTAACCCATGAAACTTCAAACAAGAATTGAGGGCTTCTTTATCCGAGATGCCGATAAGACTGACTGCGGGTTGATTTTATCTTTTATAAAAGAATTAGCCGAATACGAAAAGCTANTGCATGAAGTGAAAGCTACTGAAGAAATTCTTCATCGCAGCTTGTTTTCAAACCAACCTTACGCAAGAGTAATTATCGGTGAATTCCAAGGTCAGCCAGTCGGATATGCGTTATTCTTCAACAATTTCTCTACCTTTACAGGAAGACCAGGAATCTATCTCGAAGATCTTTACGTGAGTCCTCATATGCGCGGAAAGGGNTTTGGAAAAAGTCTGTTAGCATANCTTGCAAAGCTNGCTCACGAGGAGAACTNTACTCGAGTCGAATGGTCTGTTCTTAATTGGAATGAGCCATCCATTCAGTTCTATCGCTCAATAGGTGCCGTTCCAATGGATGGATGGACAGTCCACAGATTGCATGGACAGGCACTGGAAAATTTTGCGAAAGAATTCTAATAGANTAAGGCGGAAAACATATGAATCGTATTGTATTCGTTAATGGTATTTATGCAAAAGAGCATGAAGCAGTAGTTTCTATTTTCGATCGCGGATTTTTATTTGGTGACGGTATTTATGAAGTGGTGCCTGTAATTTACGGAAAACTAATCGANACAAACTATTTTNTAGAAAGACTAGAAAGATCACTATTTGAATTATCAATATCATGGCCATGCTCTGAACAAGATTACATAGAAATGATGGAAAATCTTATTGAGAAGAATAAGTTGAAAGAAGGAATAGTCTATTCTCAAGTGACTCGTGGACCTGCAGATAGAGATTTTCCTTTTCCCAAAACCACAAAGCCCGGAATCGTGGCTTTTACTTCNCNANTGGAAATTTTGAATAATCCGGACTTTGAAACGGGCATTGCTGTCACCACAACCCCGGATATCCGCTGGAAACGCAGAGATATCAAGTCCATCAATCTACTGGGGCAAGTTATGGCAAAGCAAGATGCAATATCGCAGAATGGCAAAGAAGCTTGGATGGTGGAGAGCGGACAAGTTACAGAAGGAGCTTCATCTTCAGCTTATATAGTAAAAAATAGTGTACTTATTACGCGACCTCTTTCAAACGCAATATTGCCNGGAATCCGTCGACGAACAATTCTNGAGATTGCNGAGGACGCCAATATNGCTATTGAAGAAAGAGCCTTTTCGGTNGCCGAAGCAAAAACAGCGGACGAAGCGCTAATTAGCAGTGCAACAACTATGGTGCTNGNAGTAACTTCTATAGACGGTTCGCTGATCGGAGATGGGGCTCCAGGCCCAATTACTAAAAAATTAAGAAACTTATACCAAGACAGAATTTTGCAAGAGGCTCGGAGTTAAACTCAATTTTTTTAATATCTTTAAACACGATTCATCGAAAAAGCAAGAACACTGTCTATATCTTTTAGCTCACTCATGAGCATCAATAATCGATCTAGTCCCAAGGCGACACCTGACGCTTTTGGTATTCCGGACGAAAGGGCTGCTAAAAATTTTTGATCTATGGGTATCTCAGGCAGCCCTTTTTTTGAACGCTCGACATTATCACATTTAAATCTTTTTAGTTGTTCAACGGGATCAGTAAGCTCAAAATATCCGTTCGCAATTTCTATCCCTTTACAATATAACTCAAAGCGTCTCGCAANTTGATTTCCATGACTGTCACTTTCTATCGTGGCCATNGCAGCTTGACATTCGGGATAGTCATACAAGAAACAACATTCTGGCAAACTAGGTTCGATAAACTCGGTCATAAGTAAATCGAGATACTCTGAGAAACGAAGTGCTGTGGAAGCAATATCCAGACGANTCTGNGCGANTGATTCGAGCTCCTCTAACGAGCATNTATGAGGATTCAATCCAATTACNCTTTCAAAAACTTCTAAATAGCTATATTTCGGNACCTCTAAACANCCAATCGTAGCTCCAACAAAGTCCTTAACTTCTTCCATTAATTGAGTAAGGCNGAATGAAGGGCGGTACCACTCCAGCATCGTGAACTCAGGATTATGACGAGAAGTAGGTGGGTCCCCTCTGAATGCTTTGCAAATTTGATAGATAGGACCAACNCCCATCGCCAAAAGACGNTTCATNTGCAATTCAGGGGAGGTCTGCAAATAAAATTTTTCGGAACTCGAGGCATGCCCANAGAACGCATTAATAGAGTCCAGATAAACATCAGTCGTTGCGGAACGNGATAATAATGCAGTCTCCACTTCTAAGACGCCTCTATCTGCAAAAAATTCTCTGGTAATNGCTAGTAATTTGGCACGAAGTTTAAGTGTGGTTAGGGACGCGCCAGATTTCCAATCTTCCATATCTTAATTTATTTGTTGACCCGATTTTGATATTCACCAGTCCGTGTATCAACTCTCAAAACATCTCCGATATTTACGAATAATGGAACCTTGACAGTCGCACCGGAAGAAAGCGTAGCCGGTTTAGTTCCTCCTTGAGCTGTATCGCCTTTTAATCCAGGATCTGTTTCGACAACCTCCATTTCAATGAAATTCGGCGCGGTTACTGAGATAGGCGCATCGTTCCATAGGATGACCTGATAAATNTCTTGCTCCTTCAACCAGCTTTTAGCTTCTTGAATAGCGTTTACATCAGCCGCAACTTGCTCATAGCTCNCATCTGTTTTCATAAAGTGCCAAAACTCGCCATCGGTATATAGATACTCCATGTCTGTTTCCATCACGTCCGCCGCTTCAATAGATTCTCCAGACTTGTATGTACGCTCCCATACTCGACCGTTCCGCAAGTTTCTGAACTTNACTCTATTAAATGCTTGACCTTTGCCAGGCTTAACGACCTCATTTTCTAAAATAGAGCAAGGCTCATGATCTACGAGGACTTTTAAACCAGACTTAAATTCATTTGTAGAGTAAGTCGCCATATNTACCTCACTAGTATCTAACTAAAAATCGTTATTAATTTCTGTCAGCAGGATAAAATCTTGTTATCATTTGCCTGAAAGGTCGAATAGCAGGCACTTCAATGACCGAAAGAGCTCTTGAGATAATTCCTTCAGTAAAGCCAAAANATTGGCAAGAGATNTTATCTGATCTAATTACAGATCCAAAGGAGTTACTTCATATTCTTCGCCTCGATATTAGCAAAAAACCCCCAAGTTTATCAGCACTTTCCCAGTTCTCTCTCAAAGTCCCGCGCCCATTCGTTGACACTATGCAGCGAGAAAATTGGAACGACCCCCTACTACTTCAAATATGGCCGTCTGAGGAGGAAGAGATAAGCCTTAGCGAATATACGCCTGATCCATTACACGAGGTTAAATTTAACCCAGTGGCTGGGCTTCTGCACAAGTATCAAGCAAGAGTACTTCTTACAGCAGCACCCCATTGTGCGATTCACTGCCGGTATTGTTTTCGGCGAAATTTCGATTATCAGTCTAATACACCTAGTCGGGATGATTGGAGTAACTCACTCAGTTACATTAAGGCTGACTCATCTATTCACGAAGTTATCCTCAGCGGAGGAGACCCACTAGCCCTTTCGGATAGGCAACTACTCTGGTTAATACAAGAGCTCGAATCAATCTCACATCTCAAAATTCTTCGCATCCACTCTCGGATACCCATAGTNTTACCACAAAGAGTAACATCTGAGTTAATCGCGATGCTTAATGACTCACGGTTTGATGTAGCCATGGTAGTACATTGTAATCACAGTCAGGAAATTTCTGAGAATGTAAAACAAGGACTCGCGAAACTAAGACTAAGTAAAATCACTTTACTCAATCAATCCGTTATTTTAGCAGGCATTAACGATGACCTGATAATCTTGAAAGAGTTAAGCTACACACTCTTTTCACTTAGTATTCTACCCTACTATTTACACTTACCTGACAAAGTCAAGGGAACATCTCATTTTGCAGTTACATCTGACAAAGCTATAGAAATCATTGNCTCTTTACGCANAGAGTTACCTGGGTATCTTGTTCCTANCTTAGTTCAAGAAGAACCCGGGGCATTGTCTAAGACTCNGCTCGTTTAATTAGAGTTCTACTGATATGCTAAANCCGACGCAAAATANGAGACTGCGAGCTAATTCATTAAAAGTACAGGAGGAACAGAAAATACAAGAACCGAGCAAACGTGAGGAAAGAACTGATTATCNAGGCCAAGGCCTTAAAATCTCACGAAAATTTTCATTACTGGTATGCACTCTCTTAGTTCTAACNATGAGCGTGTTTTCGCTTCTTACCACTTATAATTCAAGAAACATTCTNAAGCAACAAGCTGACGTTCTTGGACAGAACTTAGCTGCACAAACTGCTGCACAAGTTACCGAATTAGTNCTNGCAAGGGACCTAATTAGCGTGAATGTGGTGCTAAATGGGCTAGTAGATAACTCGACAATTGCTGAAATTAATGTTGTCGATGTCAATAATGAAATTATCGCTAGAGCACNAAATGATGAGTCCGGCTTTACCAGCGTTTTACCATTCTCTATCTCCCTGTCCTCTTTANTGGAAGAATATACAGCACCNATCTCGATTGCTGATTCAATCATTGGTTATGTCCGTTTGGAACTCGACAACAGTTACATAGAGGGCAGCATGATAGACAACTTAGTTTTAATTATTATCGCAACATTGCTGCTTCTCGTAGTGGCCGCAGCAGTCACCTCTCTCTATTACAAGTATCTAATTGATTTTCCGATAAGCCTACTCTCTTTTTATATTGGGAAAATAAGAAGCGGTGAGGTTGAAACTTGCCCGGTCCCAAAAGACAATAATGANCTAAGTGCGATCATAAGACAGTTCAATGCGACAGCAGAATTCCTNGCGCAGAGCACTTTTCTAAAAAACATTGGAGTNAGACAACCTCGATCAGAGAGCATAAATGCCAGAGATACAATAGGACTGGAAGATACTACTATCCTCCTCATCACAATGAGCAACTTTCAATACNTAGCTTCTACTTTGTCTNATAAAGATCTAGTTGCAATGCTAAACAAATACTATTTCTTTAGCGGNAAAATCAGTCAACTATATAATGGGAATGTATGCTTNTGTTCAGAAGATGAAGTTTTAATCAACTTTAGTAGAATCGAAATTCCTGAAGAACAAGCATTCTATGCTATTTGTAGTGCCCAATTATTCTTACAATTATTTGGTGAAATGAATCGTNACGAGGAAGATTCAGTTAAAGCTAAATTTAGGTTAGCCATTCACAGCGGAAATTCATTAAGCACTCTTTATTCACCAATCACCCAGAAAATGGATAACCTATCTGGCAGAACCTTAGATATGNNCAGAATGATTTCAANGGANTGCCCAAGCAACTCAATCCTTGTTAGCGAACCCGCGCTNACGAGTGCAGGCGCGGGAACACGAGTGGAAGCGGAAGAATTCGGGATGGTGGGTGAAAGCGANCAGGTAAACTCTTANATAGCGCTTGAGCCAATGTCAGAATATAAATTTCTTCTGCAGAAACAAACTACTCAATTATTAAAGTTATATAACGAGTAGGAGCATTATCGAATTCGCCTTCACACTACAACTGTAATTCTGTCTACATTCTGAAAACCTCGTGGTAGCTTATTTCCGCGTCGTCCGCGCTCACCACGGTAGTGATCAAGGTCTGCAGACTTCAAATTATGATGACGTCGACCTGCATGAATAGTTAAAACAGTATCTAACGATAGAACGGCCATCGCTGACACAAACTCTATTCGATCAGCAACTCTTTTTGTTGGAATATTAATGATTTTATTTCCTTTGCCTCTCGCTAATCTTGGCAAGTCAGAAATCGGGAATATCAACATTCGACCTTCATTACTCACTGCCACGATCAAATCCTTTTCATAATCAGGAACTACAAGAGTAGTAACCAATTTCGCACCTTTCGGACAACGCAAAACCGTCTTACCAGATTTTTTATTACTAATCAGATTTTTCATTTGGCAAACAAAGCCATAACCAGCATCACTTGCGATCAACACATCTACTTGCTCGTCTCCTATCACAACTCCCTCAAAACTAGCCCCTGATGGAGGAGCTACTCGACCAGAAACCGGTTCCCCTTGTCCTCTTGCTGAAGGCAAAGTATGAGCAGGTAAGGAGTACGAGCGACCCGTAGAGTCAAGAACAATTGCCTGCTGATTACTTTTCCCCTGTGATGAAACTTTAAAACTATCGCCAGATTTATACTGCAGTGAAGCGGGATCGACATCGTGGCCTTTTGCAGCTCGAATCCAGCCACGCTCCGAAAGAATTATCGTGACTGGTTCAGTGGAGAGTAATTCAGTTTCACTAAATGCCTTTGCCTCTTCTCGCGCCTTAAATACAGTCCGCCTCTTGTCACCAAATTCTTGTGCATCGGCCTTAATTTCTTTTTTTATTAGAGTTTTCAGTCGAGCTGATGAATCAAGAATTTGCTCTAAACTCCTTCGCTCAGTATTTAGCTCTTTCTGCTCGGCTCTTATTTTTATCTCCTCTAACTTAGCAAGTTGGCGTAGCCTCAAATTTAAGATTGCTTCTGCTTGCAATTCTGTAATTTTGAAATTTTTTATCAATGCGGGCTTAGGCTTTTCTTCCTCTCTAATGATTTTTATCACTTCGTCAATGTTTAAAAAAGCAATTAGTAGGCCATCTAGGATGTGTAATCGATCAAGTAATTGTTTAAGGCGATGTTGCAATCTCTTTTTTACTGTCAAAGTCCTAAACTTTAACCATTCTTTTAAAAGTGAGACAATGTCCTTAACCTGTGGCTTCTTATCTATCCCGATTACATTAAAATTAATTCTATGATTCTTCTCCAAGTCGGTTGTCGCAAAAAGATGTGACATCAGAGCTTCTTTGTCGATGCGATTTGACTTTGGTACGATGATAATTCTGGTTGGATTTTCATGATCTGATTCGTCACGGATATCTACTACCATCGGCAACTTCTTCTTCTGCATCTGCGTAGCAATTTGTTCCAGGATTTTTGCTCCGGAAACTTGGTAGGGTAATGAAGTTATGACAATTTCCCCATTTTCCAAATCATAAGTTGCTCTGGTTTTAACCGATCCTCTGCCTGTCTTATACAGTTCGACGATATCGTCTTTTGGAGTAATAAGTTCCGCTTCAGTCGGAAAGTCAGGGCCGCTAATTATTTTACAAATTTCATAAATTGAGGACTTTGGCTTTTCTAGCAAGAGCATGCAAGCATCTGCGACTTCGACAAGATTATGCGGCGGTATGTCTGTCGCCATCCCGACCGCTATTCCGCTTCCACCGTTGAGTAAAACGTTAGGCATTCGGGCAGGTAGAACCTCCGGTTCCTTTAAACTACCATCAAAATTCGATCGCCAATCGACTGTCCCTTGATCAAGCTCACTGAGTAACACCTCAGCATATTTTTGCAGTCGAGATTCAGTGTAGCGCATCGCTGCGAACGATTTCGGATCATCTTGTGAGCCCCAGTTACCCTGCCCGTCAACTAAAGGATATCGATACGTAAACCATTGCGCCATAAGCACCATAGCCTCATAGCATGCCGAATCACCATGAGGGTGGAATTTGCCAATNACATCTCCAATGGTTCTTGCAGATTTCTTGAACTTCGACGTTTGCTTTAAACCNAGCTCGGACATTGCATAAATGATACGTCGTTGCACCGGCTTTAGCCCATCCCCGATATTTGGCAAGGCCCGATCATTGATCACGTACATCGAGTAATTTAGATATGCCTGCTCCGTGTAATCCTTTAATGCTATTTCTTCGATACCGTCGGCATTAATTGTTATATTCTCATTCATATTAAGTTACTTGATTTCTCTATTCAGCAAAGTCTGCAAGATTTCCTTTTGTTTCTAACCACTGCTTCCTATCCGGCGCTCTATTTTTCGCAAGAAGCCTGTCCATTAACTCCAGGGTTCCTGATTTTTTCACGGTGCCTAAATTTGATTCCAGTTTCAACTGAACGAGACGNCGCGTGTCAGGGGCCATCGTAGTTTCACGTAACTGTAAAGGGTTCATCTCTCCCANTCCCTTAAACCTTTGTACGTTCACTATACCGGTTTTCTTATCTGCAGCTATACTATCTAAAATTCCTTTTTTTTCATCCTCATCTAAAGCATAAAACACCTCTTTACCAACATCGATGCGAAACAAAGGTGGCATAGCAACATATACAAACCCTTTCTCAACCAACCCTCTGAAGTGCTTGACAAATAATGCACATAANAAAGTAGCTATATGCAAACCGTCAGAGTCTGCATCAGCTAATATACAGATCTTTCCATAGCGCAGACCGTCAATTTTCGGCGAGCCCGGATCAACACCNAAGGCCACAGCAATATCATGAACTGCTTGTGAGGCAAGAATCTCTGCAGACTCGATTTCCCACGTGTTCATTATCTTGCCTCTTAGTGGCATGATCGCCTGAAATTCTCGATCTCGCGCCTGTTTAGCCGAACCTCCTGCAGAATCTCCCTCCACTAAGAAAAGCTCGCCAGCCATTACATCCTCAGTCGAACAATCTGCCAATTTACCAGGCAAGGCANGACCAGATGTAATTTTTTTTCGAGCTACTTTTTTACTTTCTTTGATTCTATTCTGCGCATTTCGTATGCACTGATCGGCAATTGCCTCGGCCTCTGCAGTGTGTTGATTAAGCCACAAGCTAAAGCTGTCCTTAACCACACCAGCAACAAAGACACTGCATTGTCTGGAAGACAATCGCTCCTTAGTCTGACCAGAAAACTGTGGATCTTGAAGTTTTGANGACAGTACATAACTTAGATTTTCCCAAACATCATCTCCCGATAATTTTATGCCTCGAGGCAGTAAGTTTCTNAATTCACAGAACTCCCTAAGAGACTCGAGTAATCCAGTCCGAAGACCAGTCACATGAGTTCCCCCCANTGTGGTCGGTATAAGATTGACGTAACTCTCGGTAANCCCTTCGCCTCCCTCAGGCAACCATTGTATTGCCCAATCAACCGCTTCATCATTTCCTTGAATTGAACCTGTAAATGGAGTTTGTGGAAGGGTTTGAATTCCATTGGTTCCTTGGATTAGATANTCAGTTAACCCGTCCTCGTAATACCACTCTTCACTTTGCGATTTGGTTTTTGTTACGGTGTTATCAGTAAAGGTCACAGTTAGGCCAGGACACAGGACTGCTTTTGCCCTAAGTACATGCTTTAATTTAGGGATAGAGATTTTTGTTGAATCAAAATACTGACCATTGGGGAGAAANCGAACTGNAGTCCCCGTATTGCGTTTTCCAACTTTCTTGATGATTTTTAGTTCAGACGCTTTATTACCATTTCTGAATTTCATAGCATAAACATTGCTGTTCCTCTTAACTTCGACTTCGAGAAATTCTGAAAGAGCATTNACAACTGAAACACCAACNCCATGCAANCCNCCCGANTATTGGTANTTCTTNTCTGAAAACTTACCTCCAGCATGNAAACGNGTCAGTATCAATTCTACTCCNCTNACTTTTTCACCCTTATGNNTNTCNACGGGCATACCACGNCCNTCNTCNGCNACNTCNANGGTGCCATCNTTATNAAGAGTTANCGTTAGATTCCGAGCAAACCCGGCCAANGCNTCNTCNACACTATTNTCNATAACTTCCTGAATTAGATGNTTNGGNCGAGANGTNTCTGTNTACATNCCGGGCCTTTTCCTGACAGGATCAAGCCCGGTTAGAACNTCTATAGCNTCGGCATTATATGTGTTGCTCATTTGGAAGTTTGATTCAGCGGATTCAAAATGGCGAAGATTAATAACCTTTTATCGCTCAGATCAGCTAATTCTTGACAGCAAAAAGTCAAAGATATGAGGCAGATCGTCCTCATAGTTTTCATAACCTTGATTACCTCCTTCTCTAATAATACTATTTTTCTTGCCATATGCTTTCACGGCTAGTCTGTAATCTAGAGTCTGATCACCTTTCTGAATGAAAGCCAAGAAATTATCTAGATTACTCTTCAGGTATATAGAATTCTTTGAATTCTTGAACATCTTTTCTCGCGACTGCATGAATCTCGTCGGTGTGGTAGTTCTTATGTTGTCCTATGGATCTTTAATAGTACTTGAATGGATCTACGGCGGGGTTAATCAGAACAGTCGGCGCATCCAAAATTACTGACAGATTT
>PATI01000033.1 GCA_002712335.1 Rhodospirillaceae bacterium
ATAAGAATGTTATAGAATAGCAACTCTCTCGTGCAGTATATTGTAATACAATACTTAAAAGGCTTATAAAATCTGAGTTGCGGAAAGACTTTGAATTTTAGAGAATTTGTTACAACGAGGTGTTTGAATAAAGTCTAACCTAACTCTTCATATTTCTTAACCAATTAAAAAATTTATAAAAAATGACCTTAACATTTTAAGTACGGAAAACAGGGCACTTAAATGCTTTCCCTTAAAAAAGAAAAAATTCATTTCATAAAAAAATATCTTTTTTGGGGCCTATCCGCGTCGTTGGGCACCTTGGTTTTTTATTTATATCTGAATTTTCATCTACCGAAGGGTATCTGGATAGGTATAGCACCGAAATTTTTACCAGAAATCCAGATTTGTTTAAAAAAAAATGAAAGACGAAGATTGTTAGAAAATACCGAAATCTGGATAGAACGTCTGAAAAAAAAGATACCAGTCAAAATACAAATGTATAACGAAACAATTGAAAATTTAAGGCGTATAACTCTTTTGTCCCCAAAAGACAAAATTAACATGAATTTAGCGATCAAACAAAAAGAAGCCCTTAAGGATCTAGAAATTGATTTTCTTATCAAAGCGATAAAATTTAACAGAAAAAAAATTAATCAAACTCAAAAATTGGATGAAATAGATTTCTGTTTCAAAAAATATAATGTTCAATGGAAAATGGATTTTTATCGAAATAATCTCACCTACAAATTTCGCAAGATATTTTTCAATGAAGATGAAAACTTCTGGAACAACGAGTTCAAAAAAAATTTTAGCAGAACAATCTTTTAAAATTATTCAAATTGCTTCATGATCCTATTCAAATCTCTAGGCTCTAAATTTTAAATAAACCTTCTAACCTTGAGTCTCGATAAGGTCTAAATTTGGAATTCACTCCAAAATAATTTTCGATAATTGCATTATAGACCGCTCGATAATCCATTGTTGACCCAATATCTTCATTACGCCCCAAGTTTTGGAGGTCAGGCGCATCACTATACAACCCGCCTTTAACATCCCCTCCTATTATGAAATGGGGCGCTGCGGTACCATGGTCGGTGCCTCTTGATTTATTCTCCATCATACGTCTTCCGAATTCGGAAGTTGTAAGAATGATCGTAGATCTCCAATGACCGGAGTCTAACAGTTCATTCCTTGTGCTCATTATGGCATTACTTAACTCACGCATCAGTCTTCGATGTCTGTAATATTGATTAGAATGTGTATCAAACCCCGATAACTTTGCCGAAAATACCGGTACAGGCGCTCCAGATTGGATTACTTTAACAATCTCGGCCAATTGTTCTCCAAGCGCACCATCAGGCATATCCGGCTGTTGACGCACGCCTCTAAGGTGCTTTCGCAGAGCCTTTAGAGAATATGTTAGAGATTTAGCCCTTTTCGCTACAAGTGAAACCGCAGTACTTTGAAATGTTGTCGCGTTAACTTTTGCAAGTTCAATATTCTTTAGCTGTTCTACGTTTCGAGCAGAAATGAAAATACCACCTCGATGAAAGAATGGCCCCATTTCTTCGGAGAAACTGATTCCGTGAGCCGCCGCATCAGACATAAAGTCTTGAGCAGCTTGAGCTATCCAACCTTCATGGCGTGTTCTTCTACCGTCACCACCGACGTGCCATAACGCTGTAGACTTAAAATGAGAGAGATTTGGAGAGGGATATCCGAGGCCTTGGATGACTGCGACCTCCCCGTTGAAATATAAGTCGGCTAATTTTGATAGACTGTCATGAATACCCGTATTTGCATTTAACTTTATGATGTCCCTTTTTCTTAGAGCCAGGGTCGGTCGATTTCGGAAATAGTTATCATCTGTGAATGGGACGATTGTATTCAGCCCATCATTTCCGCCGTCCAATTCGAGAATAATTAACCTTTTACCATTATAAGCATTGGAAATAATTTGGGGATGAGAAATATGGGCTGGTTTACAACCATAAAGCCCACCAGTTGCCAAGCTACTTAATATGAAGTTTCTTCTACTAAATTTTAGTTTATCTGACATTGTATACAGGGCTCGTTAAAATCCCCAGTAAATTGTTTTCTTTTCCTTCGAATTCCCCAGGCAATACCATCAAGTAATCGGCCAAATTAACATTCTTAAAAATCTTAGGATTTGCTTCCCTTATGCCCGCCGGGTTGTCAATCGGAGTATATCCACCCGGCATTATGCCATCAATGTTTGGTTTTCCGCTCATCATCATTCCCATTTGTTTGTTTTTGGGTCTATAACCATGAGAAGCGGTTAATTGATATTCGGACTTAAGTATTTGTTTTATCCAACTTTTATTTTTAAATTTCTGGCTCTGCTCCTGCAAATAAGCGGCCCAGTCTCGGTTTTTCTGTGACCGTTCAAATCTCCGGCCATTACTAAGCAATTCCGCAATTACGTCTAACGACCCAGCAACAATTGCAACCATCTTTTTCTCATCATTATTAAAAAGTCTTATTTTCCTAAATACTTTTTGTGAGGAGTCTCTCAATTCGATATTAAGTCCTTTGCGACGTTTCCTGAATTCGTCCAAATTATCATAGTTAAAACAACGCGGATAACATTTATGTTCACGAAATTTAATTCGGAATCCCCTTCCTTTTCTAACATCAAAGCCAATCGCCAGTGTACCCCAAAAGGTTTTGTTTACCCTCGCATTAATAAATCCGATCGTTAGATTTGGTCGTCTTTTGGCACCAAAACCCCTTCCATAAGCTGAAAGAAAGTGTTGGGCATTAAATATATTTGGGTCTACCTCAAATCTCTCTTCGGGAATATCGATTTTTCTTCTTTTATAATTACTAATAAATGCAAAATATCTTTCAATATTTTTGATCTCTTTCAGATCTGAAACTACTCCTCCTGTTGATGTCAGATTTTGAACATATTTAACTCTTTCAATAAGTCCACTTGGAGTAACCCACGATCTNAAACCTGGCCAACCACCAACATTAGGCGGGTTGAAAAGTTCCTGCCCCATATTCTTTAGTGTGTTTTCTGTTTGCTTGAAATTCTGCGGTGAAACTCTTAGTGAACGGATTGTACCTAATACAAAGTCAACGGGGCTTTTAATTATCGAACCTCTTGCTTTGGGTGACCAGAAAGCCTTAGATTCAAGAATGCTCCTAAGCAGATCTGTAATGTTGTAGCCGCGNTCTCTAAATATTTTTGCGGAGTGTTTTATTGTTTCTTTATCTTGCCATGTTTCTGATACAAAATATTTCCAAAATTTTTCTGATATAAATTCACTTGTTCTAGGATGATCAAGAAGCAAATTAATCAAATCTTCTTGAGAATGGTGTCCGGTCTTACCAAATATGGTTTTTAGTTCTCTGTCATGTGCCCATTTGTCATTATGAAATGTTAAATTTTTAAATTGAGCAGTTCTCCACCCGGTTAAAGCACGAGATACTTCTTTAACATCTTTCTCGGTATATTCTCCCTCGCCCAAAGTAAACAGTTCTAGTAATTCACGTCCAAGATTCTCATTAGGTTTCCCCTTTTTATTTTTATCAGCATCAAGATATTTAAGCAGTGCGGGTTCCTTAAGCGAGCGGATTAACAATGTACGAAAAGACCCACTCCCAAATCGCCTAAATGTTTTGTTTTGTCTAAATAGGCTAATGGACCAACGACCAACTCCCGAATATGCAGACANAAANTGATTGNGCNAAAATAAGACGAGCCTCTCTGTTAACGGAGATTTAGTCTGCGCAATCTCTCTTACCCACCAACGTTTAAGACTTTTAAATTCCTTTGTTCTGGTAGTATCGAAAAGATTTTGATCACCACGCATCATATCACTTCGGCCCCAAAATGGAGGCGCCTGATCATGAACCCAATTAGGTGGNGGAATTAATGAGGTTGTACGAATACTAGAAAGGACATGATCAATCGCTTCCTTTCTAGTTTTTCCTGAATAAATAATAAATGTATGTGGTTCAGAGCCAAAAGCCACCCGGTTCAAAAAATGAACCGTATCTGACTTATTCATTTTTATTGATAAGAATTCTTTTGATGATAATGGTGAAGCGAAAATTGTCGGTGTAATAACNTGAACTACCGCATAAGCCGTCAACACCGACAATAGCAAAAAGAAGAAATTTTTTATTTTCATATAAAACATTTCTGCCTCTAAAGTTACGAAATTTACCTTTGAGTTGCTGCAAGNTTTATATGAAAAAACCAACCGAAGAAGCATGAAGAACATAAAAATAATTATATTTATAATGTCTCCTTACACAATAATAAAAGGGAAACNCTAATGTTTCCCTTTTATAAACTGCAATTTATTCAGCGGCTATTGGTTTCGGCGGCAAGTCCGGAATTTCCGCCTCGTAAAACTGGTCCATATCATGTTTTAAATCATGAACGGACAACGCTTCCTCAAAACGTGACCTGACCGCTTCACTTTCGTCTGCATAGTCTATCTGGTCGCCGCCAATCCGAGCGGAAATCCAGGATTTTGGAACACCCTGAGCATTCCTGACAGCCACACCTTCGTATTTAAATGCAAGATAACGCGACGGGGTTGGACCCGTGTTGAAGTGCTGATGCCACCACATGTTGGGGGGAACAATCATTGTGCCTACTTCCCATGGATAATATCTTGGTTCTTCACCATCTGGCCACATTAATGAATAGCCTTCTCCCGAAAGAATTATAACGTGAGCGCCTGGTCCATGCCGATGACCCTTCTTGTATGTTCCGATTGGAAATTGGGAAATGTGAGCATTCATTGAACTTTTTGCGAAATTAAATCGGATGTGGCCACCCCCAGCACCGCGCTCTTTTGCGGTTATTAAAGGCAAATTAACAGCGTCAGGAACAAAGTTTGTTTCAAGTTTAAATCCATTAGTTTCAGTTTTAGCCGCAAAGTAATCCGGCTCGCCATTAAAACGACCTTTAAAGTCATANGGTGTACCAAAAACAAAATCCGGATCTTCATATATATTAATCAAAGGAGGGGCATTCGTGACCGCTACAAAACGAGCCGGGTCTTTTCCAGAAGCATTGAAATGCTGGTGTGAACAATTAAGTGGAATGGCAAAAAGAGCACCCGGCCCCCATTCAAACGTAATTCGATCACCCTTGTCATTCCAAACACTAGTTGAACCCCGACCTGATAGTATCATTATCATTTCTTCATAAAGCATACGTTGCGGGGCTAATTTTTTTCCAGCTGGTATTTCACAAACGTAACAATCATTTGTAGTCCGAGAGGCATCATGATTCAGGTAAACGCCACTTCCTTCTCGTCGAGCCCAAGGTTTAAGTTCAATGTTGTACAGGTTTTTTACATAAATGGAGTCGACAATATCCAAACCCTCGTCTTTAACCCAACGGGTATATGGGGTTTCTTTTTCCGTAGCAAATTTCTTCGCCATTTCTTCCGAGACTATTGCACCTTTATTTTCGTCGCCTGACATCTATGAAACCTCCTGAAATATTATTCGTGATAATTGTATAAACTCAGAGAAAATTGATATTTTACCTTTTTATACCCAAATTTTAATGCTGCAAAGGAGCAGAAAACACCGTTAAATTAACTCCTTAATGTGAATGATCATTAACAGTGGAGTTTTCATGTTGATGATCTAAACGTTGTCCGGAGCGTGGGTCATCAGAAAATACAAGTGACTTAATAGTTACTGGTACAGTTCTCGAGGGAAGTCGAATTTTTCCAAGATCAATATAATCAAAATCCCAAAGAACAACCCCATCAATCACGAGCACACCAACTGGAATTTCTAGCTCATCCTTTAATATATGTCCTAACGATTGGGCAATATCTCCATCCAAAACAATAAATAATGGTTTACCTGAAGTAATCATATCATTTAGGCCCAACTTTAAACCTTCGGCAAACGCATACATTCGCTCATAAGCAGGCATACCCTTCCAATGAAATGACAAGGCAATCTCACGATCGTCATTATCTACCTCAAACGCCCGGCGGTGGGCTTTTACTGTCTTTGCNACATCTTCTGGAATAATTTCTTCGGGACATTCGTAAGGAGGTTGAATGACCTGCAAATTTCTTCTTGGCAATAGTTCTTTTTGATCAGAAATAAAACAGGTATTACCAGATAATTGTACTGAATATTCTGATGCACCCAGAGCAGTAGCGCGGATACACTCTCCTGCGGATAACAAGGTCCATGGCAAGCCTCCAGCTTCCAGTGCATGAGCAATGGCATGGCCTAAACGGCGCCCCATGTCTCCAAAATCTCTTTCCTCTCGGCCGTAGACATATTCAGCAACACCGCCGGAAAACATTACACCATCTATTTCCCCCCACTCTAAAATCGGATCTGTTAGATAAAAATTTTCGATATCACTTGGCAGCGGCCTTTTCACAAGAGAATCAAACAAGGTTTGTGCCATGCCGTTTGCTACCTTATCCAGATCTTCGGAGGTAACTATAGACCCGACTTCCCAATCAAACCCCGCCCGTTCAGCATGAGTGCGTCCGGCCGGATCTAATCGAACTATTTTGCCACTTTCATCAACAACCTGCAGTCGGCNACCCACATGAACTGCTGCCGTAACCTTTACTTGTCCCTCNTCCAAGATTGCGAGTTTCGCGGTCCCTCCACCTATATCAACATTAAGGATACGTCTATTACCCTCTTGNGAAGCCTTCGCCGCTCCCGAGCCAAATGCCGCTAGCATGCTTTCCATATGATGGCCCGCTGTAGCACAAACGAAATCTCCTCCCTTATCCGATACGGTTGCAGCAATGGCTTGTGAATTTTCTCTGCGTAAGGCTTCTCCGGTAAGGATGACTGCGCCCGCATCGATATCATCAGGGCTGAGACCCGCCTGATCATAAGCACCATCTAGAATTTTACCAAGTTCTACGTCCGATATTCTCGTTTCGCTTTCATAAGGTGTTAACGAAACTGGTGATTGAAAGAGGGTTTCACGGTTAACTACGAAATATCGGCTCGACATATCCTCAGCCATTCTGCGAAGATGCAAACGAGAAAAAATTACNTGTGTACCGGATGANCCAACATCAATCCCAACACTAGTCAAACGAACATTATCCGCGATCCAAAGTGGATTTTCCTCTAGTGGCAAGTCATCAAAGTCCGCATCATGATCGTGGTCTGCGTCTGGTCCATGCTCATGAAAAAATACATCTCCATTGGCATGGTCATCGAGTGTATGACCCGGAGGTGGTCCTTTAGGTATATCGTTTTCTCTATCTACTTTCTGTTTATCTATTTTATCTTTACCTCGTTTTTGACCCATTACTCCTCCAACACTAAGCAAACATTTCGATAAAATTATCCAGAGATAAACACTAATTTTTATTTCTAATCAAGAATACAACAATTGTTTTAAAGGAATTTAGAAAAAATAGAATTAAATAGATAAATAACTTGTTAATTATTCTTATTAGGGTGATTTTAATATCTGACTTTATCTCCAGGTTTTATATCAAGTCTTGATACTGTGCCCCCATTCAATTCGAGTACGGCTACGGCCGGTTCGCCCGAAGAAATTGTTTGTAAGGACATGGGCANGGCTCTTTCTTTTATCGATATAATCANTCCTTGACTATCTATGAAAAGNATATCAAGCGGAATAANAGTATTTTTCATCCATATTTTCAAAATTTTCGGAATATCAAAAATAAATAACATACCAGCATCCCGATCTAATTTCCTCCTGAACATTAATCCAAGCCTGTGTTGCTCTTCAGTCTTAGCAACCTCAACTCTGAATTGATGGAAACTAGTCTTAGTTATTACCGATACAGTCGATCTTTCGAAATCTCCGCCAAACAAATTGCNAGAGGTTAAATTAGATATATTTAAACTGAAAATAATCAGAAAGATCGCCAAGCGCATCATCTTGTGTTATCCATCGAGATCTCTTAAATCAACAAGACTTTCTCATTGAATAAGACCGCAATATTTTAAATGATATTTTAAAAGATTAACCCTCGTTCACTGAAACAGCTCCGAGCCTTATTTCTGCTGCTTGCTGTCCTTTTGGGCCATCGGCAACCCTTACCTCAACCGCCTGCCCAGTAATCAAACGTCCAATGCCTGCATTCCTAAGAACAACAATGTGCACAAAGATATCACTTTCAGGTTGCCCATCTATACAAACGAAGCCGTACCCCTTATGAGAATTGAACCACTTCACTGTTCCATTCATAAAGTCGCTTGCTGGCCCAATGTTTTCTGCGGGTATTGGACCANTGGATTGAAAATCCGTATTTTCTTTCGTCTCTTCTGTTGTTTTGTCTACCGAAACNACTTTTATGACTTGCATACCTCTAGCCCCATTAACGGCTTCACATTCTACCGTATCCCCGGGCGCTAAAGTTTCATAGCCTGCACTTCTTAATACTGTCAGATGTAAGAATACATCAGAAGAGCCGTCTTCAGGTGCAAGAAAACCATAGCCTTTAATTATATTAAACCACTTTATAACGCCCCGAATATGAACAGAATCTATATTTTCAGGTAACGAATCTGTTTCACTCAACGCAATTACCCCCCCATTATTTTATTAGTATTAATGTAACACTTTTTTTTAGTAACCAAAATAGATTTTTATTTTAGTAACTCTAGGTTTTTCTTTATTTTAGGAATAACACTTAAATAAGAACTAAAACTTGGCGATAAAATTTAACAATGGGTTAGCATTGAAATGACCCACATAATAATTTTATGATGTTATCAATATAATTGCGCCCCTGCCTCAGCGGTGGTAACAGGTTTGAAATAGATAATTTAGTGGTTTAGTACTTCAATATGAGAATTCGCTTAATTCATTCATTGTCACTGGGTGTGGTTCTATTCGGCGTCTGGTTAATTTTATCTGGTCATTATACGCCATTGATTACTTCGCTCGGGATCGTTTCCTGCGGAATTATAGTGGCTATCATGCAGCGTATGGATTTGATAGACCATGAGGGCCACCCAATACATCTNACGTGGGGGGCTTTTACTTATATACCGTGGCTCATAAAAGAAATAATTAAAGCCAACATAGACGTTCTGCGCTTAATTTTACATCCGTCTTTGAAAATTACACCTACATTATTACGCGTAAAAACCTCACAGCAAAGCGACCTTGGGAAAGTAATTTATGCAAATTCTATTACTCTTACCCCAGGTACCATATCAATTGACGTCGCAAAGGGAGAGATTTTAGTGCATGCCCTTACCAAATCTGGAGCCGAAGATCTTTTAAAAGGTGAGATGGATCAGCGGGTCACCAAAATGGTAGGAGAGGATAAATAATGTACTCTGCAGCAGCCGCGGCACTCCTTATAACGATGGTTCTGGCTCTCATCCGAGCAATAAAAGGACCTTCNATTTATGATCGTATTGTCGCCGTTAATATGTTTGGAACAAAAATAGTTCTTATGATAGCGGTGTTAGGTTTTTTAATGGGACGTCCCGATTTTACCGATATTGCGCTCGTATACGCGCTAATTAATTTTGTCGGTACGATAGCTGTTCTTAAAGTCTTTAAATATGGTGATCTAGGTAGAGCCCATGATGATGAGGAACCTCTATAATGGATTGGTCTATAACCGATGTTTTAAGNTGGGTCCTGATCCTTATCGGAGGCTTTTCGGNAATCGCGGGAGCTATTGGAGTGCTAAGATTCCCNGACGTCTATACTAGGATGCATGCCGCTAGTATTACTGATACCTTGGGTGCCGGCACTATCATTGCCGGTCTTATCCTTCAGGCAGGACTAACGCTAGTGTCCGCGAAACTTTTTCTTATTCTCATTTTCATATTTTTTACCAGCCCTACTTCGAGCTTCGCGTTGGCGCATGCCGCCTTAAGCAGTGGGATAAAACCCATGTTAGATAACGATCTGTTAAAAAAAGATAAGGAGAATTTAAAATAGAGACCTACTCGAATATTGGCATCCTTGCTTTTATGGCGTTGACAGTCATAGCCATCATACGTCTTCGCAATCTTTATGCTGTTGTAATGCTCGCAAGCATATTCAGCCTAATGGCTGCCGCTATATTTGTTATCCTTGATGCTGTCGATGTTGCATTCACGGAGGCGGCGGTCGGTGCTGGTATCTCCACGGTTCTTGGGCTTGGCACAATCGCTTTGACCACCTCTGAAGAAAAAAAACCAACTCGACTGAAACTGTTCCCTTTATTGGTCGTATTTATTACAGGCGGATTTCTAATATATGGAACGCTTGATCTTGCAAAATACGGTGACCCGAATGCCCCGGCTCATAAACACGTAGCACCTACTTATTTGAAAGAGGCGCCGGAAAAAACAGGGATCCCAAATGTGGTAACGTCGGTATTAGCAAGCTATCGAGGCTACGATACATTGGGAGAAGTTACCGTAATATTTACGGCGGGAGTTGGGGTAATATTACTTCTCGGTAATTGGCGGTTTATTGGACGAAGGAGAGAAGACAAAGATGCATAGTTATCTCGTTCTCCGTGTAGTGGCGAAGCTTTTAATGCCCTTTATTTTATTGTTTGCTCTTTATGTCCAATTTCATGGTGATTTTGGTCCCGGTGGAGGGTTTCAGGCGGGTGTCATATTCGCTGCAGGTTTCATTTTGTACGCATTGATCTTTGGGCTACAAAAAGCTGGAAGAGTATTACCAAGAGGAATCCTAAGGTTTGGTATTGCATTGGGTGTACTGATTTTCGCCGGTGTCGGAGTCTATAATCTTCTTATCGGAGGAAAATATCTTGATTATTCAGTAATGGCGCAGAACCCGGTCCATGGTCAACACTTGGGAATTTTACTGGTGGAGCTAGGTGTTGGCGTGACCGTCACCTCCGTAATGATTATGGTTTTCTTCACCTTTGCTAGACACCGCGATACCAAGGGCTCTGATTAATATGAGCCCGTTCGGATTGTATAACTACTGGATTGTAGTATTTTTAATGATGGCAGGTTTCTACGTTGTCGTTGCCCATGAAAATCTAATCAAAAAGATTGTGGGTTTGAATATTTTCCAAGCCTCGGTCTTCATTTTATATATTACTGTCGGCAAGGTTCAGGGTGGAACAGCTCCTATTATTGGTGAAAATTTTACAATTTATTCCAACCCATTACCCCACGTTTTGATCCTGACGGCCATCGTCGTCGGTGTCGCGACTACCGCTTTGGGGCTCGCGCTTGTTATAAGAATAAAGGAAGCATACGGAACAATTGAGGATGATGAAATTGCAGCTCTGGAAGAAGAGCCGTGACAGAACATCTTGCTGCCCTACAAGTTGTAATACCCCTTCTTTGCGCCCCGATCTGTATGCTGGTGCGCTATCGAGACTGGTCTTGGAGCGTAGCTTTATTCGGCTCCTGGACTTGCTTGGCAATCTCTTGGTTATTACTACAACAAGTAATGACTTCGGGCGTCATAAGCTATCATATGGGAAACTGGGTACCCCCAATAGGAATCGAGTATAGAGTTGATGAAATCAATGCATTTGTACTTTTGATAGTGTCTGCGATCGGGGCTATTGTAACCCCTTATGCACGAGAAAGTGTAAGAGCCGAGTTTGGCGTTAATCGTGTATACATGTTTTACACTTCCTATATGTTGTGCCTTTGCGGCCTCCTAGGGGTTACCATTACGGGCGATGCTTTCAACCTCTTTGTATTTCTCGAAATTTCATCCCTATCCTCCTATGTTCTCATTGCGATGGGTAAAGATCGTCGGGCATTAAGAGCCGCCTATCAATATTTAATTTTAGGTACTATTGGGGCTACCTTTATAGTAATTGGCATCGGCCTTCTATATGCCGAAACCGGCACATTGAATATGGCCGATTTGGCAAATAAACTTTCCAAAAACCCTATCAATAAAACTATTGGAACCGCATTCGGTTTTCTGTTCGTTGGTATCTCACTGAAGTTGGCATTATTTCCGTTGCATCTCTGGTTACCGAATGCCTATACTTATGCCCCTTCTGTGGTAAGTGCTTTCCTGGCAGCTACTGCTACTAAAGTAGCGGTCTATATTTTATTACGTTTCCTCTTTACGATTTTTGATACCAAAATGTCATTTGGCATACTACCACTCGAAAGTGTACTACTCGTATTATCGATAATAGCAATGTTCGTCGCTTCAGTAGTTGCTGTTTTTCAACCAAACATAAAACGAATGCTGGCCTATAGCTCTGTCGCACAAATCGGCTATGTTATTTTAGGAATTAGTTTTATAAATATTAATGGGTTGGCGGCTGGTATCATTCATCTATTTAATCATGCCCTTATAAAAGGTGGTATGTTTCTTGCGGTGGGCTGTTTGTTTTACAGAATTGCCTCAGTCAATATAGACAAATTGGCAGGCATAGGTAGACGTATGCCCCTTACGATGGCCGCTTTTGTGNTTGGCGGATTAGGCCTTATTGGCGTCCCGCTAACTGCCGGTTTCATCAGTAAGTGGTATTTGGTAATCGGAGCGCTAGATCGCGGTTTGTGGTGGGCAGCGGTGCTTATCTTACTGAGCTCACTCCTAGCGGTAATTTATATCTGGCGTGTGGTCGAAGTTGCATATTTGAAACCCTCTCCAGATAACAACAATCATATTGAAGATGCCCCCCCTTCAATGCTTATCCCAACTTGGATCTTAATCGGTTCTAGTATTTATTTTGGTATCAACACTGATCTAACAGTCGGTATAGCAAAGCAAGCCGCTAGACAATTGCTAGGGGGTGGGTAATGACCGGGTCTACTGCAATTGCATTCGCGATAGGTTTACCGATTTTCGGCGTCGTTCTTATATTACTTAACGACCGCTATCCTAATATACGTGACACTGTCACCCTCACTATTTCCGGTTGTTTAGCGCTGATTGTATTCGGCATGGTTCCGGAGGTAACATCAGGAGGAAGACCCACTCTTACCATTTTAGAAATAATTCCGGGACTTCCAATCGCTTTTAAGGTTGAACCACTAGGAATGCTTTTTGCGATGGTGGCATCCGGATTGTGGGTCGTAACCACATTTTACTCGATTGGTTACATGCGATCCCACCACGAGGTTAAACAAACTCGATTTTACGCCTGTTTTGCAATCGCTATCTCCAGTGCGATGGGAATTTGCTTTGCCGGTAACATGCTGACCCTTTTTATTTTTTATGAAATACTTACAATTTCTACTTATCCACTTGTTATCCATTCCGAGACCAAGGAAGCTGTTAAAGCGGGACGGACATATCTCGGACTGTTAATCGGTACATCCGTAGCCTTCCTATTATTAGCTATCGTATGGACTTGGTTCCTCACCGGAACACTCGACTTTACTCCGGGTGGTATTTTAAAAGAAAAAGCTGACGGCCCAATTTTAGGGATTCTTTTGTTCTTATATATGTATGGTATCGGTAAAGCAGCACTGATGCCCATCCACCGGTGGCTTCCAGCAGCAATGGTAGCACCAACCCCTGTTAGCGCGCTACTCCATGCAGTCGCAGTCGTAAAAGCGGGTGTATTTACAGTTTTAAAAGTTATCGTTTACATTTTTGGCACAGATACGCTCGCNGGAATAGGTCAAGATGACTGGTTGATGTATATAGCGGCCTTTACAGTAATTGTCGCATCTTGTGTTGCTCTCACAAAGGATAACCTAAAGGCAAGACTCGCCTATTCAACGGTTAGTCAGCTTTCCTATATAATTTTGGGTGCCGCTTTAGCGAATAGCCTCGGTATCATCGGTGGTGGTATGCACATTGCAATGCATGCATTCGGAAAAATAACACTTTTCTTTTGTGCCGGCGCCATTCTGGTTGCAAGCCACAAAACCGAGATTTCTGAAATGANGGGTCTAGGCAGGATCATGCCTTTGACCTTTACCGCGTTCTTCATTGGATCTTTAAGTGTCATTGGTCTGCCGCCGTTAGGTGGATCCTGGAGTAAATGGTATCTCATGTTATCAGCATCAGAGGCTGGTCTAATATTTTTTATGTTAATATTCATGCTCAGTTCTCTATTAAATATTGCCTACTTGATGCCGGTTGTTGCCCGAGGTTTTTTTTCTGCATCCGAGAAACCAGAACACCATGACACGGATAATCCAGTTGGATTTTGGAATGGACTAAACATCGGAAAAATACGTGAAGCCCCACCATTCTGTTTATTTGCAATGGCCATCACAAGCGGCGGCTGTATTTTGCTATTCTTTTATGCTGACAAAATTTATAAAATGCTTGCTCCGGTAGCTGGTATCCAAGGCTGAACTAGAGGAAAAGATGGAACAAAACCAGGAGCCCCAAGAAAATAAAACGAGGCCAGACAAAAGTAAAACAAAAGCCAAATTAATATGGCTTCTGGGATTTATCTGCATATTAAGTGTAATCACTGACTTATTCTATCATAAACACGTTCACTATGATGCTGAAGATTGGATTCCAGGAATGTACGGTTGGTATTCCTTCATAGGATGTACCGNCATGGTTATAGTTGTNAATNTCCTACGAAAAATCGTGAGCCGAAACGAGAATTATTACAACGAGGCGGAAGATGATTGAGTTTCCGCCAGGTCTAATTCTTATTCTTGGGGCTTTGTTTGTTCCAATACTCCCCTCCNACTTCCGCAATGCCTATATGCTAGCTTTGCCCATTTTGGGGTTCTGGGGACTTCTCATACTGCCAGAAGGTATCTTATTTTCNTTTAATTTTTTTGATTACACGTTATCCCCTGTCAGGGTCGATAAGTTGAGCCTACTATTTGGCTATATTTTTCATATTGCAGCTGCAGTAAGCATAATTTTTGCCTTTCATGTTAAAGACCCAGTCCAGCAAATGGCTGGGTTAATCTATGCCGGCGCCGCCATTGGGGGTGCTTTTTCTGGCGACCTGATCACACTTTTCGTTTACTGGGAAGGCACTGCAATAGCATCCGTCTTTCTGATTTGGTCGAGTAAGACGGAACGTTCGTACCGAGCTGGGATGCGATATCTTATAATTCAAGTAGGCTCAGGAGTATTATTGCTTGCCGGTGCAATACTCCAATTCAAGAAAACAGGTTCGTTAGAATTTACAAAAATGGATTTGAGTGATCTNGGACCAATTCTAATTTTTATCGCTTTTGGTATCAAAGCCGCCTTTCCCCTTCTGCACAATTGGTTACAAGACGCGTACCCAGAAGCTACTGTTACTGGAACAGTATTTTTATCCGCATTTACCACAAAATTAGCTGTGTATGCACTAGCAAGAGGCTTTGCCGGGACCGAAATTTTGATATGGATTGGAGCGGTAATGACTGCTTTCCCAATATTTTATGCAATAATTGAGAACAATTTAAGACGAGTCCTCTGCTACAGCTTAAATATTCAATTAGGGTTTATGATTGTGGGGGTGGGTATTGGTACCGAGCTCGCACTTAATGGAACAGCTGCCCACGCCGTTTCACATATCCTTTATAAGGCCCTGCTGTTTATGTCGATGGGAGCAGTCTTGTATCAAGTCGGAACAATTAAAGCTTCCGAACTCGGGGGTTTATTTAAATCTATGCCATATACAGCTGGTTTATGTATAATTGGTTGCGCCTCAATTTCTGCATTTCCTCTATTTATCGGATTTATTTCTAAGTCGCTTATAATCACTGCAGTTGCGGAGCAAGGATACTGGGTGGTGTGGCTTGTATTGCTTTTCGCATCGGCGGGAGTCATTCAATATTCTGCAATGAAGATTCCCTACTTCACCTTTTTTCAAAAAAATCCTGAGTTAAAGACCAATGAAGCTCCAACAAATATGTTAATCGCCATGGGAATTGTTGCTTTTCTATGTATCGCAATCGGTGTTTACCCAAAGCCTCTCTATACATTATTGCCTTACCAACTTGATTATTCACCCTACACTACCACTCATATAGTGACACAAATTCAACTTCTGCTTTTTTCAGCTTTGGCGTTCTTCCTTCTCATAAGAACGGGAATTTANCCCGCGATGATTAGAGCAACTAATCTTGATTTTGACTGGATATATAGACGTCTTTTGCCAATGCTAATTGCAGGTTTTAGAAAGCTTGTTACCCTTATCGACCGATTAATTCGGGATGCATTTCTCTCGTCTTTAAGTCAATTACTAGAATTAATTTTCAAACATCATGGCCCGGGTGGCCTNCTGGCAAGAACAGGATTAACNGGTTTGATGGCACTTTGGGTCGTCATTTTGTTAGCTCTATTCTTACTTATTTACTTTATTTAGATAACAATTTCAGACGTTGGACTTTAAGTTCTTCCAAACATTTAGTAATTCTTTAGATTCATTATCACTGAGATGAGTAAGGGACTGCTCAACACAGTCAATTCCTACTAACTCATTCCAACTCANCATCAGTTGAATTGTGATAGGCCCTGGNAAAGATTTTCCAATACCAATGCCATTTAATTTCTTAACAGGGGAGATTGAACCGCTGGTACCGCAGATGAAAGCCTCATCCGCGACGTACAAATCAAATGCAGTAAAGTCACCCTCAACAACTTCAATCCCAAGCTTTTGTGCTATTTCAAATAATACTTTTCTGGTTATACCGCCTAATACTGTTCGAGAGGACGGAGTAAAAAGGCGACCTTTTGAAATGAAAAAGATATTAGCTGTATCAGTCTCAGAAATATTTCCATCTGTATCAAGCATCAAGGGTATAGCGCATGGGTCAACTTGTTGAGCCTCGTGTAAGGCAATATTATGGTTCATTTTATTGGTTATTTTTGCCTTTGGATCGAGGGATTCCGGAGGTGTTCGTCGCGTTGCCGGCGTAACTAGGTTTACTCCCTCTAGGTAAGATCTAGCATATCTTAGAAAATCAACAGGNTGAACGAAAATTGCAACCGTTGGCCTACCCATTTGGGTTGTTCCCGGTCTTCTCACTCCTCGACTTATTACGTGCCAAAGCGCNTACTCNTCATCTTGGNCCAAAAGTGAAACATTACGTTTTACGACCTCTAGGGAAACATGGCACATTTCTTCAAATGAGAGGCCACAGTCTATTCTCACGTATTTTAAAGAGTTAAATAAGCGCTCAATATGATCTTCCAGACGAAAGAGCTTATGCCCAAATGTTCGGGTCGCTTCATATATACCATCACCGGAGGTAAATCCNCGATCATAAATTGAGATCGTCGCTTTACTTTCTGCGACAAAATCTCCACATAAATAAACAACACGTTCTGTCATAGTTTTGCCAATTAGTTTAACATGGATATAGCACTATGCCTGAAAGCGGTAATGGTTCCAACCTGAAGAATCCAACGAGACTAGATACTTAACTCCATTAGGGTTGTCTCAAGTAAAACAAAAGAATAGGTTCTGATTTAAAGGTGCTTAGTATTTTTTTAAATTTATAAACGGAGAGTAATGGATGGATATGACCGGTGAATATCGGATTCCTGCACCGAGAGAAAAGGTTTGGGAAGCCTTAAATGACCCTGAAATATTAAAAATTTGTATCCCTGGCTGCCAAACGCTGAATAAAGATTCAGATACAGAGCTGTCCGCTACGGTCGCAACTAAAGTCGGCCCTGTTTCGGCTAAATTTACCGGAAAGGTGACGCTTTCCGATATCAACCCTCCAGAGGGTTATAAAATTTCGGGAGAAGGACAGGGCGGTGTCGCTGGTTTTGCTAAGGGAGGCGCCGAAGTTAAACTAGAGGCCGATGGTGATGAAACAATATTGACCTATAAAGCAACAGCACANGTAGGCGGAAAATTAGCTCAAATAGGATCGAGACTAATCGACTCAACTGCAAAGAAGATGGCCGGACAATTTTTTGGTAAATTTGCGGAAGAAGTTGGTACCGAATCAGCAGAGAATGAAACAATCGAGACACCANAAACCGAGATCGCTGATGCAACAAGTCCAAAAGTGGGAAATACTGGGTTAAGTCCCGTCGTTTGGGTAACAGGGCTAGTGGCGGCCGTTGTTCTGGTCTTGATTTATTTAAGTTAATTCTTAAGTTAAATATTGTTAAGTCATAAAGGCTACATGGGTTGACCACACAAAATTCTGCGTCATACTTTCGAGGTTAATATAAAATGCGAGTAGTCTGCTATAAGTGTCAGGCCCGTGAGATTAATTTAATATAGTTTTGGGAGTTTTTGTCCCTAATTGAGGAAGGATCAGATGGCAGTTAAGTTCTCATTTAAGATAAATGGAAAAACTGTAGAGGGTGATGTTGAAGATCGTACATTACTCGTTCAGTATATACGTGAACACCTTGGCCTCACAGGCACACACGTGGGTTGTGATACATCGCAATGTGGGTGTTGCACCGTTCATATCGATGGAATTCCCGCTAAATCTTGTACCATGTTAGCTGTGCAAGCTAATGGCTGCGAAGTAACTACTATCGAAGGTTTGGCGAAAGATGGCGTTTTGCATCCTATGCAAGAGGCTTTTCGTGAAAACCATGCCCTTCAATGTGGGTTTTGTACTCCTGGAATGGTAATGAGTGCCATCGGTATTGTAGATCGCCATAAGGGTGANGAACTTGATGAAAAAACAGTTCGGCACGAACTGGAAGGCAATATTTGTCGGTGTACCGGTTATCATAATATTGTGAAAGCAATACTAGCCGCTTCCGAAGTAATGAATAAAGCCTGACGCGAGATGGTAAGAAACCTTTCAGATTTTATCGGCATAAGACTTAATTGGAGAACCTAAAAGATGTACGAATTCACCTACAGTAAGGCTAGTTCTGTCGATGATGCAGAGAGTCAATTCGGAGCTTCTGACGAAGGGAAATACATGTCTGGGGGAATGACGTTGCTTCCGACCTTGAAACAACGCCTTGCTCGTCCTTCCAATGTTATTGACCTTGCCGAAGTTCCTGATCTTGCTGGCATAGAAGTGGCTGGAGATACGGTGTCAATAAAAGCNATGACTAGGCATGCCGCCGTCGCCGCTAGTTCTGAAATTCAAAATTCAATACCCGCTCTCGCTAAATTAGCAAGTGGTATTGGAGATCCCATGGTTAGAAATCGTGGTACTATTGGGGGGTCGATTGCAAACAGTGATCCTGCTGCCGACTACCCAGCTTCTGTCGTTGGGCTTGGGGCCACAATTCATACAAATAAAAGGGAAATTGCGGGTGATGATTTTTTTCTCGACCTTTTTGAGACCGCTCTGGAAGAAGGAGAGATTATAACGAAAGTTTCATATCCTATTCCAGACAGGGCTGGGTATATGAAATTTCCAAACCCGGCTTCGCGTTACTGTATTGTTGGGGTAATGGTTTCTCAGAAGGGAGAAACGGTCCGGGTAGGAGTTACCGGAGCGGGCGCCTGTGCCTTTCGTATTCCTGAAATGGAAACAGCCCTAGCCACTAGCTTTAAATCGGAATCTGTTGCGGAGATTAAAATTCCAGACAGTGATTTGAACAGTGATATACACGCAAGCGCTGAATACCGAGCCCATTTAGTTACAGTAATGGCTAAACGAGCGGTCGCTGAAGCAATTTCCTGATACTTCAGGAATAAACACATAAATCGCAAAAATTTGTTTTTGCAGGGTGGTCTTTTTAACAGCCTTCTTCTTTGTAGGACTTAATCGAGAAATAATATGAGTGTCCAGATTCCGGATTCTATCGAGACCACATTAGATGCGTTAACAAATGGCCAATATGTTGCCGATCGTTCCCTTGCCACTGCTCTATTCCTCGCTCTAAAACTAGGGCGCCCTCTTTTTCTAGAGGGCGAAGCTGGCGTTGGAAAAACGGAAATAGCAAAAGTTTTATCAGAATCATTGGGAAGAAATCTGATACGGCTGCAGTGTTACGAGGGGTTAGATATCTCGTCAGCAGTTTACGAATGGAATTATTCCCGTCAAATGATAGACATCCGAATATCTGAGGCCTCTGGTGACAGGGATAAAAAAGAAATAGAAAATGATATATTTTCAGAGGAATTTCTTATTAAAAGGCCTCTTTTAAAAGCTTTAGAACCTGAACCTGATGGTCAACCACCAGTATTACTAATTGACGAACTTGATCGAACAGATGAACCCTTTGAAGCTTTCTTGTTAGAAGTCCTGTCGGATTTTCAAGTGACTATTCCAGAGATTGGCACTGTAAAAGCTGAAAAGCCTCCAATAGTTATTATTACCTCCAACAGAACTCGAGAAATTCATGACGCAATTAAAAGACGCTGCTTCTACTACTGGGTAGACTATCCAGATTCTCAACGGGAATTAGAAATTTTAACGGTCAAAGTCCCTGGGGCTGCTGAAGAATTGTCTCGTCAAATAGTCGCCTATGTACAAAGGTTAAGAACGATGGATCTTTTCAAGCTTCCCGGGGTCGCTGAAACAATAGACTGGACCAATGCACTCGTNCAATTAGACAAAATTGACCTTGACCCAACGACAGTAAATGACACTTTGGGTACTCTATTAAAATATCAGGACGATATAGAGAAAATAAAAGGCAGCGAGGCAGCAAACCTACTTAACCAGGTTAAAGCGGATCTCGCGGCTAGGCAGTAGTTCTAAATTGAATGAACGGGAAGATGTCTCCACACCTGGTCTCGCTCTTCTAGAGAATCTAGAGGGTAGTAAGCTAGTTACTAACCTTATGCATTTTGGCAGGGTTCTTCGTAGTACCGGTATGCCAGTAGGACCAGGGAAAATTCTAGATGCCGTTGACGCCGTGAAAAGTGTCAGTGTAGTCAATCGGAAAGATTTTTATTGGGCTCTTCATGCAGTTTTTGTGAACCGTCGAGACCAACATGACCTATTTGATCAGGCATTTCATATNTTNTGGCGNGACCCACGGCTTCTCGAAAGGATGTTAGGTCTTCTAATCCCTAAAGACCAAGCAGAAGAAGAAAATCCAGAAGCGGAAGCACCGAGTAAAAGAATAGCCGAAGCTATGAGCCCGGGCGATCAGGAGAATGATGANCATGAAGAGNAGAAGGAACCAGAATTAGAAGTAGAGGCAACCCTGACCGCTTCAGATAACGAGTTACTTCAAAGAATGGATTTTGAGGACATGTCTGCAGATGAAATATCAGCAGCAAAGACAGCAATATCTAGAATGCGTTTAAGTATTCAGAATATTATAACAAGGAGATACCAAAGTACCCACCGGATGGATAAGGTAGATATGCGCTCGACCTTGCGTTCAGCAATGAAATCCGGCAGTGGCGTGATTCCGCTTCAATATAGAACGCATAAGAAGAGGCCTCCACCACTCGTCATTCTTTGTGATATATCTGGTTCCATGGGTAGATATACTCGTATGCTCTTGCACTTCATGCATGCGATTACCAATGACCGTGACCGTGTTGCAACTTTCTTATTTGGTACTCGGCTCACTAACGTCACTCGCCACCTTCGATATAAAGATATAGACATTGCTCTTAGTAAATGCACTGATTCTGTAGAAGATTGGTCAGGAGGGACTCGTATTGGNGAAAGTTTAAAAAATTTTAATCAACATTGGTCACGAAGAGTACTTGGTCAAGGTGCAGTTGTGTTATTGATTTCTGATGGTCTTGACCGAGATGCCGGNCGNGGCTTAANGCTTGAAATNGAANGATTGCACAAATCATGTCGACGACTAATATGGGTTAACCCCCTGCTACGCTTTGAAGGGTTTGAACCCAAATCGCAAGGGATTAGGGCTATACTTCCGCATGTAGATGAGTTTCGACCTGTGCANAACCTCGAAAGTCTTACTGAATTAATCGAGGNATTAAATAGTCAACTCGTTCGTCGAAAAGAAGGGATTACAGAATGGCTTCAAGCAATGTAAATCAAGGGCTGCAAGATGATGACGTATTAAACCAAGCGGCCAAATGGTTAAGAGAAGGTAAGAATGTTGCATTGGCCACNGTCGTCAATAGCTGGGGTTCCTCCCCTCGACCACCTGGCAGCCAACTTGCGGTCACAGAAGATAGTACATTTGTAGGTTCTGTGTCAGGAGGTTGCATTGAAGGAGCCGTGGTCACAGAAGCATTAGAGGTTTTAAAAACTGGAAATCCTAAAGTTCTAGAGTACGGTGTAAGTAATGAACTAGCTTGGGAAGTTGGTTTAGCTTGCGGGGGTCAAGTTAAAGTATTTGTAGAGGCGCTGATAAAATGAAAAGTATAACTTTAGAAAAAGTTCTTAAAGATCAGGAGAAAAAAAAACCGGTTGCTCTTGCTACAGAACTATCTACGGGCGAACAGGCAATTATTTACTNTGACAGTTTTGATGGAATAATTGCCGAAAAGCCCGGTGTTTTAGAAGCCGGACGCCGNGCGCTACAAGACGACAAAACAGGTACTGTTAAACTAGAAATTGGGGAAATTTTCTTTCAAATTTTTAACCCCCCTCTTCGTATGCTAATTGTTGGAGCGGTACATATTGCCCAACCACTTTCGAGAATGGCTAGTGTTGTGGGATATGATGTAACGGTCATTGATCCACGAAAATCATTTGCTTCCACGGAACGGTTCCCTCAAATCTCACTAAACCACGAATGGCCTGATGACGCTCTACGAACACTTGATATTGACCGCAGGACAGCAATTNTAACTCTGACTCATGACCCAAAACTTGATGATCCAGCGCTTCATGTTGCCATTCGTTCAGATGCATTTTATGTCGGAGCTCTTGGAAGTCGGGGGACACACGCCAGTCGAATAGAAAGATTAAAGGTTGAAGGATTTTCAGACCAAGAAATAAANCGAATAAATGGTCCGGTTGGCCTGAATATTGGTGCTATTTCGCCAGCAGAAATTGCGGTATCAATTATTGGCGAAGTTACAAATACCCTGCATGTAAAGGAGAAAAAGGTAGCAGCGTGAAATTTGGTGAAATCTCCATTCAAAAGGCACCTGGTGCCATACTTGCACACACGCTTAAAATTGGAAAACAGACCTTCCGAAAGGGGCGCCTTTTAACTCAAGACGACATAAACCTACTTGATGATGCNTCTATTAAAACGGTAGTGGCAGTTAAACTAGAAAAAGAAGATTTACACGAGAATACCGCGGCTCAACGATTGGCAAAGGCAATGGTCGGACCTAATTTGGTTTTATCACCTACCGCCACTGGGCGCTGTAATTTAATTGCCAGGACAGATGGCCTAATACTCATCGATTCAGGTACAATCAACGCCCTTAATTCTACTAACGAAGTAGTAGCAATTTCTACAGTTTTACCCTTTAAGCAAGCTTTGAAAGGTAGTGTTGTAGCCACCGTAAAGATAATAACCTTCGGGGTAGCACAGTCAGTGATATCCGAATGTGAAACACTTATAAAAAATAATGGCGTTCCAATAAAATTATCGCCGTATAGAGCAAAAAATATAGCTTTGATCCAAACAACATTGCCAGTAATTAAGGAAAAAATTCTGGACAAAACACGCGAGGTAACGAGGAAAAGAATCCATGACTTAGGATCAAATTTAGCACATGAAGAAGTTTGTAAACATGATAGATCTGAGGTCAGTCAAGCCCTTACGAAATGTATAAAATCTGGATGTGATATCGTATTAATAATTGGAGCATCAGCAATCGCTGACCGCGGTGATGTGTTGCCTAGCGCAATTGAGGACTGTTCTGGAACAGTAGAACACTTTGGCTTACCTGTGGATCCAGGAAATTTGATGTTGATGGGAAATATAAAAAACATGACTGTTCTTGGACTTCCGGGTTCAGCGCGCTCCCCGCGGCTTCATGGATTTGACTGGATCTTGCAAAGATTATTAGCCAATATTCAGGTCACGGGTGCTGACCTGATGTGTATGGGGGTTGGAGGTCTTTTAAAGGACATACCAAGTCGTCCTTTACCGAGGACACGCGCCGTTCAAAGAAAAAGTTAATGTCAGATTCATCAAATATAGTCGGAATAATACTGGGCGCGGGTAGATCCCGCCGTATGGGTTTGGAAAATAAATTAGTTGCCGAAATTAATGGAAAGCCCATGATTGTTCATGCAATTGAAGCAGTCAAAAATTCCAGAGTTAATAAAACTATACTGGTCACTGGGCATCAAAGAGAGATAGTTGAAAAAGCTGTTCAAGGAATAGAAATTGAAATCATCTATAACCCAAACTTTACAGAGGGATTGAGTTCATCAATTAAAAGTATAGGACACGAATTATCTAAAGATGTTGATGCGGTCATTGTATGTTTGGGTGACATGCCCGGTATAACTTCTACACATATTAATTCACTTATAAAAGCTTTTAAGAATAATCCAAATCGCCAAATTGTTATTCCAACTTATGAAGGTAGAAGAGGTAATCCAGTATTATGGGGCAAACAACACTTTTCATTGTTGGTTAATTTGACTGGAGACCAGGGTGCTAAGGCACTTTTTCAGAAAAATGAAAATAATATCACTGAGGTTCA
>PATI01000034.1 GCA_002712335.1 Rhodospirillaceae bacterium
TAATTATTTTATTACCCTCAGAAAATATTAAAATATCTACCGACCCCGTATATTCATTGTTACCGTTGGATTCTTTAAACTCACAAATAGACTCCACAGAGTTTTGTAACAAATTGGTAAGTGCGCGACCCACTTGTCCTGCATCACACAGAATATAATGATTTTTATTTTTAAAATTATTATTAAATTTTATATCCCGGTGAGCAGTTTCGAATAAAATTAGTGAATCTCGGCAAATTTCAACAAGATTTTCATGTTTCATTATTGGAGCCGGCATTCTTGCAAAATCCGAAAATTCGTCAACCAAACGACCAATCCCAGCAACCTGACGAATGATTGTATCGGTACAATTCAAAAATATTGTTTTATCGCTCTTGATTTCTGATTGATATTTCCGTTTTAATCGGTCTGCCGCTAACCGAATGGGCGTAAGTGGATTCTTGATTTCATGAGCAATTCTTCTAGCCACGTCTGACCAAGCCGCCTTACGTTGTGCATTAAGTAATTCTGTAATGTCATCGAAAGTCACTACAAAATCTTTATCCACACCTTTTCCACCTTGCGACGAAATTCGAACCATAATGGTCTGAAAATCTGGACCATTTTTTAGAGTAATTTGTCCATTTACGGTGTTAGAAGGGTTTTTGAAGGCTTCTTTCAATAGCTCCGAACATTCCGGCAATAAGTCGACAAGTTTTTGACCGGTCGCCTCTCCTCCGAAAAATTCTGAGAGATCGGCTGCAGCGTTATTCATTACTCTAATTTCTCCATCACCATTTAGACCTATGACACCGGAGGAGACACCGGCAAGAACTGTCTCCATAAAATGCCGTCTATTATCAAGCTGCCTGTTGGCTTCTACTAAATTGTCACGTTGAACATTTAATTGTTCTGCCATCCTATTAAAGGAACGGCTTAAGGTTCCAACCTCATCTGCACCTGAGATTTCATCGACACGAACTGTCAAGTCACCGCTTCGAACCTTTTCAGCCGCTCCAACAAGTTCACTTATAGGCCGAGCCAATCTTGTGGCAAAAGTCAATCCAATCCAAATGGCCGATAAAAGTAGCAGTAATGCCACAAGTATAAAAACCATCGCAAAGGTGATCTCTATACTTCCCCTTTCACCCTCCAACTCTTCGTATTCGCGTACTGCTGAACGAGTACGCTCGATATGTCCTAAAACTCTNTGATCTATNAATCTTGTTACATATAAAAATANATCAAAATGTGGCTCTAATTTAACTAATGCTCTAACTTGATCTTCTTCCTTCGCTTTTAATATAACTGTTTCACCTTGCCTCGCACGATCTAAAGCCCAGATCGGGACAGGCTCATTAAAAAAAGANAAGCCGATTTGACTCCACCGGGCTTTGGTTCTTCCGCTGGAATCAAAAACTAACACTTCACTCAGGGCACGAACCGTTCCCTGCGTAGAAATGAAGCGATAAAATGTTTTGTTGTTGTTTAATACTCTAGGTGCAAGACGACTGGTATCACGTGCCATCGCCAGAATATCTCCTCTAATGGTTTGTTGGTGTTCTTTGAGGTATGCCTGCGCTACAGCATTAGATTCCGAAAGGGCCGTTCTGACCCTATCACTAAACCATGTTTGAATACCTAAACTAAATAGAATAGCCGATGAAACCGACACAACAATCGTCGGAGTTACTGCCACCAGACTAAACAAAAGTACTAGGCGCGCATGTAAACGAGACCCTGCAGCGCCCCGCCTTCTTTCCATCCACAACTGAACCAAACGTCTAGCAACTATTGTTCCAAGAATTAAAAATAAAAATAGATCAATATTGAGTATGATTAGGACACGTTTAACACTCATACCGCTGGTGCCAAACTGGGCCCAGCCACTAAGAACCGCATAGGTTAACACTGCCATTCCAAGGGCAGCAATCATAAGCAGGATCACTAATTTTCGTCCAAGTCCTACTCGCCCTGCCCAACTTTTAAGCTTAATTAATAGACTTATTTTATAGGCCGGGTTTTTGTCGGACATTTAAAGTCTCCGCTTACATGCGATTTTTTTTGTTGTTAAATGCATCTCATTTTTTGCCTCGGGTAATATCTATATCCAGCTCTTTTATTTTTTTTCGGAGTGTATTTCTATTGATTCCTAGCATTTGAGCGGTTTTTATCTGATTACCCTTTGTTGCAACGAGAGACAGCCTAATTAGCGGCTCTTCAAATTCTTTTAACAATCGATCATATAGCCCTGGATTGGGTAAGAGACCATCATGTGCATCAAAAAAACGGGACAGATAACTCTCCACAGCGCGACCTATATTTTCATCTTCAACAACTAAACTTCTATTAGATAATTCTACTTGATCTAATTCTGAATTAATTATGGCGCTGGTGATTGTATCATCGGTGTAAAGAACACAGATTTTTTGGATAAAATTGTTTAATTCCCTTACATTACCTGGCCAATTGTAGTTCTGAAGAGTTTTCATGGCATCAATATCGAACGTTTTAATCTGATTGTCTTCTAAATTCAGTTCCCTAAGAAAGTGTCTAACTAATTCTGGAATATCAGTCCGACGCTCCCTTAATGCGGGCATACGAACAGGAACAACATTTAATCGATAATACAAATCCTCGCGAAATTGACCTTTTTCTATAAGCCCTTTGAGATCTCTGTGTGTAGCCGCTATGATACGAACATCAGTTTTAATAATATCCTTTCCCCCTACAGGCCTATATTCTCCTTCCTGTAAAACTCTTAGTAATCTTGTTTGCGCATCCAAAGGCATGTCCCCAATTTCATCAAGAAACAGAGTGCCATGTTGTGCTTGTTCAAATCTTCCTACCTCACTGGTAATGGCCCCGGTAAAAGCTCCTTTTTTGTGTCCGAATAATTCGCTTTCAATTAAATCACGAGGTATAGCCGCCATATTTAAAGCTACAAATGGGCCCTCTTTCCTTTTTCCATACTCATGGAGTGCCTTGGCAACAAGTTCTTTACCGGTTCCGGATTCTCCGGTAATCACTACGGTTAAATTTGTTGTCATTAACCGTGCTACTGTNCTGTAAATATCCTGCATCGCAGGCGAACTTCCTATCAGGGGAAGTGTTTCTTCAATGGATTCTCTATTTATATTATGAACTTGAACGTCAACAGAAGNTTCGGTAAGAGCCCTCTCTACAATTAAGCCTAGTTCGTCAAGATCAAAGGGTTTTGGAAGATACTCAAAAGCGCCTTTTTCAGCAGCTTTTATAGCTGTCAGTATGTTAGTTTGTGCACTCATAACAATAACCTTTAGATCCGGTCTGAGATTTTTTAAACGAGGAATCAAGTCGAGACCATTTATATCTGGCATTACAACATCTGTTATCACAATGTCGCCCTCACCGTCTTCTATCCATTTACATAGTGTGGACCCATTACCAGTGGTTCGAACAATATATCCAGAGCNGGACAACGCCTTCTCTAAGACCACCCTAATCGAACGATCATCATCTGCTATTAATATGNTAGCAGGACTACCCATATTCAGACTTCTCCTAAAATAGACTGATCCACGATTGGAAAGTACGACCGAAAGGTTGTACCNCTACTATCAGTGTCAAATTCAACAACCCCACCATGATCATGTATAATTTTCCCAACAAGCGCCAACCCCAAACCNGTTCCACCAGNCTTGGTTGAAACAAAAGGGTCAAATATATTAGACTGAAGATCCTCTGGAATACCCCTTCCATTATCAGTAATAGAAACTAAAAGAGGTATATAAACTTTTTTCCTANTCTCAGGAGTTGTGAAACTNACACCTCGCTGAAAAGCTGTTTCAAAAATGATTTTACCATTTTCCCCAGAAATTGCTTCTACTGNATTTTTGACTAAATTAAGAAATACTTGAATTAACTGATCTTTATTTGCCCAAATTGTCGGCAGAGAAGGGTCAAAATTTGTTTCAAATATAATGCTGTCGGAGAACTCTGCCTTAGCTAAGCCATGAACACGATCTAGTACCTCGTGAATATTAATTTCCTCTCGCCTGATGGGTCCGTCATCGCCAAATACCAACATTTGATCTACTAAATTACAAATTCTGTCAGTCTCTTCCTTAATCAATTCCGCCAGACCTCGGTCTCCAGTATCGACAGTGCTTTCAAGCAATTGCGCAGCTCCCCTTATNCCGGACAATGGGTTTTTTATTTCATGAGCGAGCATCGCACCCAAAGCTGTAATCGAACGCGCCGCGCCTCTATGAACAAGNTGTTTTTCCATTTGTTTGGCAGCCCCATGCAAGTGGAAAACAATAACCACTTTATCTTTATCATCTAGTAAAGGAGAAACGTGTACGCTAGCCTTAGTTGAAATACCGAGACGAGAAGACACATCAATATCATGTTCAAAAACACTATAACCACTCATTTTAGCCTGTTTAACTAGGGATATTATCGGACTATGTTCATTAAAAACCTGCTCGAGGGAATTTCCGATAATTGACATTTTTCCTTTTTCTAAAAAATGCTCAGAAGCGATATTAATATAGCTTACAAAATTATTAGAATTTATCACTATTACGGGAAAAGCTAATGAAGCTAAGACAGAACTTTCATCCGATACGCTCTTAATTTCCTTGCCCACTTCTGAAGCCATAGGCATTTAATTATCGAACCGCCTTCACTGTTAAAACAGAAGAAAAATATTGATCTATTAAATTCAACGCATCGTCTACTAACGGAATCTTATTTATTTTAGCTCGAAATTCTGCCGAATTTGGCAAACCTTTCGTGTACCAAGCTACGTGTTTCCTTGCCATACGCATCCCCGTATAACTGCCGTAATGGTGCAACATATCCAGATAGTGATTCCGAACAATTTGATATTGTTCGTTCAAACAAGGATCCGGAATCGTTTTTCCAGTCTTAAGAAATTCAATAATTTGTGCTAGGAACCATGGCTTACCATAGGATCCACGACCCACCATCACACCGTCTGCTGCGGATTTAAGGAGGATCGATTTAACATCACTTAGATTTGTAATGTCCCCATTAGCTACGACTGGTATTGATACAGCCTCTTTGACCATAGAGATAAAATCCCAGTCAGCAGAACCATTATAAAATTGGCAACGAGTTCGTCCGTGGACAGTAATCATCTGAATGCCAACCTCTTCCGCAATTTTGGCCAAAACAGGTGCGTTACGATTTTGATCATCCCAACCAGTTCGCATTTTCAATGTTACTGGAAGCCGAACAGCTTTTACCACAGCTTCTAATATATTCGCCGCCGTTAATTCATCTCTCATTAAGGCAGATCCAGCGTGACCGTTTACCACCTTTTTTACCGGACAACCCATATTGATGTCGATTATTGCGGCACCTCTATCCTCATTAAGCTTTGCCGCCTCTGCCATAATTTTCGGTTCACATCCCGCCAATTGCACGGACATAGGAAACTCTTCAGCACAGTTGGATGCCATTTTCATCGTCTTCTTGTTTTGTCTGATCATCGCTTGACTTGCTATCATTTCCGAGACAACAAGCCCTGCCCCCAAACTTTTCACTAGACGTCGAAAGGGTAAGTCGGAAACACCAGACATTGGTGCCAAGATTACCGGCGCCTCGAGANTAACATTACCAATTTTTATGCTCACAGAGTATACACCAACTGATCATTGCCTAATTTTTAGGCGAAAGTACTTTATATAAACTAATTATTACAACCAATTTTTCATTTAATTTACCAAACAAAAATCAAAAATATGGTAAATTAAATTATGTCTGACAATTCTTTCTTTCGTGGGTTAGAATAAAGTCATACCAATTTTAAATTAAAGTGACCTCAATGACAGGTTGTATAGCTCTCATACTCTCAGGTGGAAGTGGCGAACGCTTCGGTAATAATTTACCTAAACAATATTTAGAAATAGGAACGCAAACAATAATACGACATGCGGTGGATGTTTTTTATAATCATCCGAAAATTGATAATATAAGAGTAGTAATTCGGCCACAGGATAAAAACATTTATCAAAAATCTTTCGATGGCGTTGATATTTTAGATCCAGTTGAAGGAGGAAAAACACGTCAGGAATCCGTAAGGTTTGGCTTAGAAAGCCTTGTAGAACTCGACCCCGATGTAGTACTCATTCATGACGGTGCGAGACCATTCCCAAGTCATGAACTACTTACAAAAACTATCGAGAAATTACAATACATGCCGGCTGTGATACCAGTTCTAGGAATATCTGATACATTAAAAAAGTTAGATGAAACAGGATCTCTCGTAAAAGAAACTATCGACCGGAATAATTTATTTAGGGCACAAACTCCTCAGGGATTCAAATTTAAATCTATCCTTAAAGGACATCGAAGGAATTCAGAACAACAATTCACTGATGACGCCGTAATCGCGGAAAAAGAAGGCCTTGAGATAGCCACCGTCGCCGGAGAGGTTGAAAATATAAAAATCACGACTCAAGAAGATTATAAGCTGGTAGTAAAGATGCATCATCAATTAAATGGCACCATACATGTAGGTACAGGATTCGACGTTCATGCATTTAGTGAGGGCGATCACTTGGTTCTTTGTGGTGTAAGAATCCCTTATAAAAATAGTCTAAAGGGACATTCAGACGCAGATGTAGCAATACACGCAGCAACCGATGCCATACTCGGCGCTATCGGTGAAGACGACATTGGAAAGCATTTTCCATCTGAAGATAAAAACTGGAAGAACACCGCATCCTCAACTTTTCTGCAACACGCTATGTTTTTAGTCAATAAATTAAATGGAAGGATCAATAATCTCGATGTAACCATTATTTGTGAAAAACCAAAAATTGGTCCCTACCGAAAAAAAATGCGCGAGGAACTTTCAAAAATTCTCGCCTTACCGATTACATCTGTTAATGTTAAGGCTACAACAACAGAAAAACTTGGTTTTACGGGACGCAAGGAAGGAATAGCGGCTCAAGCAATTGCCACGGTTTTCCTTCCAATTAAGTAGATCACAATTATGAAGAATTCTAGGATTAGTGATCAAAAGCCCAAATCCTTTGAACCGGTTTCCCTTATTTCAACGTGTATTGGAATAGGTTATTTACCCTTTGCACCGGGGACTTGGGGTTCACTAGCGGCGCTGCCCATATCTTGGTTAGTTTTGCTGCATGGGAGCAGAGGTCTCTTATTACTTACTGCGATCGTCTTATTCTATATAGGTGTTATAATCACTAACTTCTTTGAAAGACGATGTGGCACCTCTGATCCGGGGTGCATCGTCATAGATGAGTTTGTAGGACAAATGTTAGTTCTATGCGTGGCATCACCTGATTTAATTCAATTTATACTTGGCTTCATCTTATTTCGTATAATGGATATTTTTAAACCTTGGCCGGCATCGATAGTGGATAAAAATATCAAGGGTGGCTTTGGAATAATGCTGGATGANATCGTCGCAGCAGCTTACGCGGCAATCGTATTATATTGTTTTATTTGGATTATGAGTCATTAAAAATGCTTAACAATGAAATTCTTAAACATGCTATAAAAACAATTGAGATCTGCAAAAAGGCCGATTGGAAACTTTCTACCGTTGAATCTTGTACTGGCGGTCTCATTACAGCATACCTGACATCGGTGTCTGGTTCTTCCGGCGTCGTGGACCGCGGGTTCACCACTTACAGTAATGAAGCAAAAAATGAACTAGTNGGTGTACCTTTGAAGACGATTAAAAGATACGGAGCGGTAAGCGAACAGGTAGCAAAAGCCATGGCCGAGGGAGGGTTGAAAAACTCGGTATCTGATATCGTTGTTTCTGTTACAGGTATTGCCGGCCCTGGAGGTGGAACAACAGAAAAACCCGTAGGACTTGTGCACTTCGGATGCGCTACACGATTAAACGACACCCTCACATTTCATGAAATATTTGAGGGTGACAGGGAAGAGGTCAGATCAAAAACTGTTTTAATGGCTTTAAAGTTAGTTGAAGGAGCACTTAGTTAACAAATATCTTCATCGTACATTTGATGTGCCCGTTTTTCAAAAGCACCAACCATACTGCTAACGGCTTCATCAAAAAACGGTCCTATTATTCCGCTTAGTAATTTTGATCGAAATTCAAAATCGATAAAGAACTCTATCTCGCAACCATTATTGATTGATTCAATTTTCCAATTATTTATCAGGTATTTAAATGGGCCTTTTTGATATTCTACTTTAATGATATCAGGCTTGTTAAAAATTACTTTAGAGGTGTAAACCTCTTTTATCCATTTGAAACCGACGAGAAGATCAGCATAAACGAAATTTCTTTCGCGCTTTGAAACACGAGCACCAACACACCAGGGCAAAAATTCCGGATATTTTTCTACGTCCGCAATTAAATCGAAGATTTTATCTCTNGAATAAGGTAAAATGCGTTTTTCAAAATGTTTGGGCATGCTTTCCCAAAATCTTGTCTTGTTTTTGTGCTTTAGCTTTTAATAACTTCTTGAAGTCATCATCTGCATGATAGGAGGAACGAGTTAATGGTGTTGCCGAGACGCAAAGGAACCCTTTAGACACTGCGATTTCTGTTAATTTTTGAAACTCATCCGGTTGATAAAATCGATGGATCCNATGATGTTTAGGTGTTGGCTGAAGNTACTGTCCAATAGTTATAAAATCGACCTCTGAAGATCGCATTTCATCCATCACCCTGTAAATTTCATCTACTTTTTCTCCCAAGCCAACCATTAATCCTGATTTAGTAAATATCATTGGATCTAAATATTTTACTCGTTTCAAAATTCCAAGGGAATGTGCGTACTTTGCCCCGGGTCTAACAGAAGGGTATAACCGAGGTACTGTTTCAAGGTTGTGATTAAAAATATTCGGCCCTGACTTTACAACGGTTTCTAAAGCACCTTTTTTTCTTAAAAAATCTGGCGTTAAAATCTCAATAGTAGTGTCAGGAGACACTTTCCGAATTTTTTGAACAACCGCAGAAAAGTGAAATGCTCCGCCATCATCTAGGTCATCGCGGTCTACTGAGGTTATAACCACATGCTTTAACGCGAGTTTCGACACTGCATCGGCAACTCTAGCNGGTTCATTTACATCCACACCATGTGGTCTTCCAGTCGCCACGTTACAAAAAGAACAAGCTCTTGTACAAACATCACCCAATATCATCACAGTAGCATGCCTTTGTTCCCAACATTCACCTATATTTGGACAGGCAGCTTCTTCACATACGGTATTTAATGACAAACTTCTCATTAAATGGCGGGTTTCATTATATTGTCGTGAATTAGGGGCCTTAACTCTTATCCACTCGGGAATCTTCGGAGAAATATTATCCGGTTTATTTATTTTTTCCGGGTGCCGAATAGAATTATATTTTTTTTGAAGCAGACTCATAATTAAATATCAGTTTTCCTATATATGAATGGCACGCTCAAAAGCTTCCAAAACAGATTCATGCATTGACTCTGATATTGTAGGATGAGGAAATACAGTATGTATTAAATCTTCCTCCGTTAGTTCTGAAGAACGGGCAATAGTATATCCTTGAATCATTTCTGTTACCTCTGCACCAATCATGTGAGCGCCTAACAACTCTCCGGTCTCGGCGTCAAATACAGTTTTTACCAAACCCTCATCGGTACCGAGAGCAATAGCCTTACCATTAGCTACAAGTGGAAATCGGCCAATTTTTACATTATGCCCAATCCCAATTGCTTTTTCTTCGGTCAAACCAACGCTCGCAATTTGCGGCCGACAATATGTACAACCGGGAATTTTTAAAATATCTAAGGGTTTACTTTCAAAACCAGCAATATGTTCAACACAAATGCTTGCTTCGTGACTTGCCTTGTGAGCGAGCCAAGGGGGCCCAACCAAGTCTCCTATAGCAAATATCCCTAATTCAGCAGTTTCCTGCCATTTGTTAACAACTAAATGTGAGTGCTCCACTTCAACAGCGGTTTTTTCTAAGCCTACAATTTCAGTATTACCAACAATTCCTACCGCAAGTATTGCATTGTCAAATGATTGGGTTTTTATATTTCCTTCAATTTCGATCTCAGCCTTTACTGCCGTTTGACTTGACTCCAATGACTTAAGGGTCGCATCGGTATGAATTAGCATGCCCTGGTTCTCAAATGAATTTTGGGCTAACAGAGATATTTCCCTGTCCTCTGCAGGTAGAATCCGATCCATAGCTTCTATTATCGTAACGTTTGCCCCAAGATCCCCATAAAAACTAGCAAATTCCATTCCGATCGCACCGGATCCAACTACCAATAATGAATTCGGCATGGAATTGGGAACCATTGCATCACGATAATTCCATATCCTTTTACCATCTGTCTCTATGCCTGGCAGGCTACGAGGACGTGCACCGGTCGCAAGGATTATGTTCTTACAATTAAACTTGTTACTTTTACCGTTTTGGTCGTTAACACAGACAACTCCAGGCTCTATTATTTCTCCCTCGCCGGGAATTATATGAACATTGTTTTTCTTCAGAAGGTGTTCTATGCCGTGATTGAGTTTTTTGGCTACCTCACGCGAACGTGAAACAATTTTGTTCAAATCGAAGGAAATATTGTCAGCCCTGATACCTAGTTCATTCGCATTGCTCAAAGCGTGATAAATCTCAGAGGTACGAAGGAGAGCCTTGGTTGGAATGCACCCCCAATTTAAACATACTCCCCCGAGATGTTCACGTTCTACCAAGGCGGTCTTCATACCCAATTGAGAAGAGCGTATAGCGGCAACATAACCACCCGGCCCACCACCAATAACAATAATATCAAAACTCGTATTGGCCATTTTATTTATAGTCTTTCGATACCTATTAAAATTAATGAATACATCTAATGTTAAACAAAACTAGAGCAACATTTCTGGCGGATATTCGAGGAGCCTCTTAATAACCCCTAAAAGTTTGGCACCTATAACTCCATCAACAACCCGATGATCGCAGGAAAGGGTACAGGTCATTACTGTGGCCGCCTTGATTTTATCTTCTCTGACAACGGGTCTTTTCTCTCCCGCCCCGACAGCCAAAATACAAGCCTGTGGTTCATTGATAACAGCGTCAAACTGTTTTATCCCAAACATTCCAAGATTTGAAATGGTGAAGGATCCACCTTGATATTCTTCAGGTTTTAAATCACCTGCTCTTCCTCTTTCGGCCAAACTCTTCATTGTTGAAGATATTTCTGCCAAGCCCTTTTCATGCGCGTTACGAACAATTGGAGTAACCAGCCCGTCTTCTAAGGCTACGGCGACGGAAATATCAGCTGTTTTGTAGATCCTCATTTTACCATCACCCAGCCAGCTAACATTTGCCTTCGGCACTTCCAACAAAGCCAAAGCACAGGCCCGAATTATGAAATCATTGATAGAAAGCTTATTATCTTCGCGTCGTTCATTAAGAGATGACATAACATTGATTAATTCATCTATTTCACAATCAACACTCAAATAAAAATGAGGCACGGTTGTTTTAGAATGAACCATTCGTTCGGCTATAACTTTTCTCATCGAATTCAATATCACATCTTCAAAATCAGACGTTAAAGCCGGTCCGCTCCGCTGTTGGTCCTCAGTTGATTTACGTTTTGCCCTATCGATATCTAATTTAATGATACGGCCTTCCGGACCAGTTCCACTTATAGAGCGTAAATTTATGCCTGATTCAGCAGCCAAACGACGTGCAAGAGGGCTCACAAATAAACGACCACTACTAGACTCTTTATCCTCAACGACTAAATCTTTAATTTGCTTTTGAGACTGGTGACCCTTTAGGTCAGCCTGCATAATTCTTCCGTGGGGTCCACTGCCACTTAAATTCGAAATATCTATTCCTTCCTGCTCGGCAACTCTCGCTGCAACAGGAGAGATGTTGTTGTTTAATATTTTGGTTTTTTCTTGACCCTCTGATTTAGGCTCGGTGCCCAAATTGTCTTGGGTCACTGAAGCAGTGATAGATTCTAAATCTTCGCCTTCTTCCAAAATAATTCCAATTACTGTATTCACGGAGACATTTTTTGAACTGTTCGGCACAATTATTTTCCCAAGAGTTCCTGTGTCCACGGCTTCTACTTCCATTATCGCCTTATCTGTTTCAATTTCTGCCAGAACGTCCCCGGGTTCTACAATATCACCTTCTGCCTTATGCCATTTAGACAAATGTCCTTCCTTCATAGTTGGAGATAAAGCTGGCATTAATATATTTATGGGCATGAACCTAACCGGAAGATGTTAATCCCGATAACAGACCGCTTTAACGGCCTCAATAATATTGCTTACCTGGGGTAACGCTAGACTTTCAAGGTTAGCCGCATACGGCAGTGGTACATCGGCTGCAGTCACTCTTTTAACTGGAGCGTCCAACCAGTCAAAAGCATGCTCAGTTATAACCGCCGATATTTCTGCTCCAATCCCAGAATAAGGCCAACCTTCCTCCACTGAAATCAATCTATTTGTTTTCTTGACTGACTTCACAATACATTCAATGTCCAGAGGTCTGAGTGTTCTTAGGTCTATAACTTCCGCCTCTATTCCTTGCTCAGAGAGAATTTTCGAGGCTTCGATCGATTTTTCTACCATCAACGAAAAAGCTGTAATTGTTACATCATTACCCTCACGAACTCGGTTGGCTTTTCCAATCGGAATTACATGGTTTGGATCAATTGGAACCTCAAAACTGTTGCCGTAAAGTAACTCATTTTCTAAAAATATAATTGGGTTAGGATCTCGTATAGATGATTTTAAAAGACCCTTCGCGTCCCCAGCACTCCAAGGCGAGACAACCTTTAAACCCGGTATATGAGCATACCAGCTCGCAAAACATTGCGAATGCTGAGCTGCCACACGAGCCGCTGCGCCATTTGGGCCTCGGAATACGATGGGACAACCCATTTGCCCACCAGACATGTAGTTCGTCTTGGCGGCAGAATTAATAAGCTGATCCATTGCCTGCATAGCAAAATTAAAAGTCATAAACTCAACGATTGGACTTAGACCCAAAAATGCCGCGCCAATACCAACACCTGTAAAACCATGCTCGGTAATCGGCGTATCTATAACCCGTCGCTCGCCAAATTCTTCTAATAAACCCTGGCTGACCTTGTAGGCACCTTCATATTCCGCAACCTCCTCCCCCATTAAAAAAACACGATCATCGTTCCTCATTTCTTCAGCCATTGCATCCCGAAGTGCCTCACGAACTGTTTGCACCTTTGTAGTTCCAGCATCGACTTTTCTTAACTCACCTTCGTTCTTAATTTCTTCTGAAGGGACATTTTTTAGTTCTGTTTCTTTTTCTATTTCAACTTTTGTAACTCGAGAGCCTGCGCTACTAATGGCTTCTATTTCATTATTAGATTTTTGTTCGTCTTCTCCGGCCATTATCGCAATAACTTCATTTACCTTCACGCCTTCGGACCCATCCGGAATTAAAATTTTTTCTAAAATCCCTTCATCAACGGATTCGACCTCCATCGTCGCCTTGTCGGTTTCAATTTCAGCAAGAATATCACCTGCCTCCACCAAATCTCCTTCAGACTTATGCCACTTCGACAAACGCCCTTCAGTCATTGTTGGCGAAAGTGCTGGCATTAAAATATTAATCGGCATATTTTTACAAACCCCTATTATCCATCAACCAAAACATCAGTATAAAGTTCGGATGGTTTGGGTTCAGGACTATTCTGGGCAAACTCCGCAGCCTCAGCGACTACTTCTCTTATTTCCCTATCAATGCCCTTTAAGTCATTTTCAGATAAAATTTTACCTTTTAAAATTCTTGTTTTTAGATTTCCGATGGGATCTTGTTCATCACGAATTTTGGACACTTCCTCTTTAGTTCGGTACGTAGCAGGATCTGACATTGAGTGACCTCTATATCGGTAAGTGACCATTTCTAAGATAACAGGTCCTTCCCCCTTTCTACATTTTTTAGCAGCCATCTCACCGGCTTCCGCGACAGCGACAACATCCATACCATCGACTTGTATACCATGAATACCTCTTCCGGCACCCAGTTGCGACAAGTCTTCTGTTGCTGATGCCCGCTTAACAGAAGTTCCCATTCCATAACGGTTGTTTTCTATTACGTAGACTACCGGAAGTTTCCAAAGAGCCGCCATATTAAATGATTCGTGAACTTGCCCCTGATTAGCGGCCCCATCACCAAAGTAAGCCAGCGTAATGCCATTGTCTCCCTTGTACCGTTGCCCAAATGCCAATCCCGTTCCAATAGATACCTGAGCGCCAACGATACCATGTCCACCGAAAAAGTTTTTATCCGCACTAAACATATGCATGGATCCGCCTTTTCCTCGCGAATAGCCTCCTTCCCTACCTGTAAGTTCGGCCATAACTCCTTTGGGATCCATTCCGCAGGCTAACATATGACCATGATCTCGATAGCTTGTAATCACGGCATCATTGTCAGTTATAGTATTTTGCATTCCAACTACGACAGCTTCTTGCCCAATATACAAATGACAAAATCCGCCAATAAGTCCCATACCATACAATTGGCCTGCACGTTCCTCGAAACGTCGAATAAGGAGCATATCTCGATAGAAAGCGACAAGAGAATCTATATCAAATTTCAAATTTTTATTGTTAACCCCTTTTGTCTTTTGGGGCTTACGCACTTTGGAAGATTTCTTTAGCTCTGTTTTATTTTTACCGGCCATAACGTATGCCTCATGATGAAACCTTTAAGATTATTTATGTCTTAAATTCTCTATTGCAAAGGGTATACAAAACTGACGATCACGCAATATTTGCGTGAGAAAGTTTATGTTCTTTTAATAGATACTTTTGAAAGAAAGATTAAATAAAGGTTTAATATACGAAATGACTGAAAATATCGTGAATATTAAAACTTTAAAGACGCAAAAACTTCACAATATCAAGCCTACCAAATCCGATGGCATTGCTAAAATGTTAGTTTGTATTTTTACCATTTGAATGACACGAGGTAAAAAAATTAAAATAGAAATTTATCTTCATCATTTAATGTTTAAGAAAATCTTTGCTGTATTCGGCCTGTTCTCCAAGTTCTTCTTCGATTCTAATGAGTTGATTATACTTTGCGGTTCTATCAGATCGACAAAGCGAACCAGTTTTTATTTGTCCACAATTTGTCGCGACTGCTAAATCAGCAATTATAGCGTCCTCTGTTTCGCCGGACCTGTGAGACATTACAGCTGAATATCCGGCTTTATGCGCCATATCCACCGCTGCAAGCGTTTCAGTTAAAGTGCCGATTTGGTTAACCTTCACTAAAATAGAATTTCCTACCCCTTCTGAAATACCCTTGTTCAACCTTTCTGTATTTGTAACAAACAAATCATCACCAACCAGCTGTACTTTATTTCCAAGCTCCTTTGTTAAGTGTTTCCAACCTTTCCAATCATCCTCCGCCATTCCATCCTCGATGGAGACAATAGGAAATCTGGAGACCAGTTCGGAATAATAATCAACCATTTCATTAGCCGTCAGAGATTTACCTTCTCCTGCCAATTCATATTTACCATTTTTAAAAAATTCACTAGAAGCTGCATCTAGGGCAAGAAACACGTCTTTTCCTGGGACATAACCGGCCACTTTTATGGATTTAATTATAAATTCAAGCGCAACTTCCGTACTACCTAAATCCGGTGCAAACCCCCCCTCATCGCCAACATTCGTATTATATCCTGAATTTGAAAGTTCATTTTTAAGAGAATTAAATATTTCCGATCCCCATCTTACGGCCTCTGACATTGAACCGGCCGAAACAGGCATGATCATAAACTCCTGAATATCAATGAGGTTATCTGCGTGCGCCCCACCATTTAAAATATTCATCATTGGAATGGGCATTATCCGAGAATTAACCCCGCCAATGTAACGATAGAGAGGAGCTCCAACTTCAGATGCCGCCGCCTTGGCAATCGACATACTTACACCCAATATAGCATTGGCACCCAAACGACTTTTATTAGGACTACCATCCAGTTCTTTCATTAAGTTATCAATTTCAACCTGATCCCTCGCATCCATACCAACCAGCGCATCTGAAATTTCATTGTTAACGGCATTAACTGCTTTTAGGACACCTTTGCCATTATAACGACCCTGATCACCATCTCGTAATTCAACAGCTTCATGGATGCCCGTAGAGGCCCCTGAAGGAACAGCCGCCCGTCCAGATGCACCAGTTTCTAAAAAACTATCCACTTCGACCGTAGGGTTTCCACGGGAATCTAAAATTTCTCTAGCGTGAATGGCGACAATCGCTGTCATTCATATCCTCCAATATTTATTTTCTCTTATCACTTTTTATTTGTTTTGTTTTGCCAACTTATCAAATGACATAAGGACCTTCAGCAAACCTTTCATCTCTGAAAGGGGAACCATATTAGGTCCATCACTGGGAGCAATGTCTGGTTCTTGATGTGTTTCAATAAAAACTGCTGCTACCCCTATTGCTACAGCCGCACGAGCTAAAACTGCAACAAATTCTCTTTGTCCACCACTAGAAGTTCCTTTACCCCCAGGCTGTTGAACCGAGTGTGTTGCATCAAAAACTACCGGATAACCGAACTTTTCCATCGTCGCTAAAGAACGCATATCAGAAATCAATGTATTGTAACCGAAAGACGTTCCCCGCTCACATACCAATAAATTTTGATTACCACTCTCAACTGCTTTTTGTAAGACATTCCTCATGTCCCAAGGAGCCAGAAATTGACCCTTTTTAATATTAATGGCTTTGCCAGTTTTAGCAGCGGCAACAATNAGATCAGTCTGACGAGATAAAAATGCGGGTATCTGTAATACATCCACAACCTCAGCAACCCTTGAACAATCATCCGGAAGGTGAACGTCTGTTAAGACAGGACAACCATAGGTTTCACGAATTTCAGCGAGAATTGGCAGTCCCTTTTTTAATCCCACCCCTCGCTTNCCTTGAAGTGATGTTCTGTTCGCTTTATCGAAAGAAGTTTTGTAAATTAATCCAATTCCAAGCTCATTTGTAAGCTCAACCAAAGCATGCGACATTTCCATGGCATGTTTTTTGTCTTCTAACGCACACGGTCCAGCAATCACTACCAAAGGACATTCATTTCCTAAGGTTAAATCTCCGATTGAAAGTTGACGGTAAGACATAGTCAGTTAATCGCATCCAGTAATCATTTTGTACTTCTCCTAAACAAGACGAGAGTGATCAACCGCCGCCTTAATAAACGATTTAAATAGCGGATGAGGATCAAATGGCTTAGACTTTAATTCGGGATGAAATTGAACACCAATAAACCATGGGTGTTCAGGCAACTCNACAATTTCTGGTAATTCACCATCTGGTGACATTCCAGAGAAAATAAGTCCAGCAGCTTGCAACATCTCNGCATAATTTATGTTGACTTCATAACGGTGTCGATGACGTTCCTTAATATTTTTTGTTCCATAAACCTTATAAGCTAAAGTATTCTTAACCAAGGCACACGGGTAGGAACCAAGTCTCATTGAGCCACCAAGATCAACGCTATGATCCCGTTGTTCAATTTTATCACCCTTTTTCCACTCAGTCAGCAAACCCACAACCGGATCTGATACGTCACCAAATTCGGTCGAGCCCGCTCCGTGAATACTGGCTAAACTGCGAGAGATTTCAATAACCGCCATTTGCATACCAAAACAAATCCCAAAATATGGTACTCGGTGTTCACGTGCAAACTGAACTGCAGCCACTTTTCCTTCAGCGCCTCTTTCACCAAAACCACCAGGAACTAATATACCATCAACGTCCTCAAGCCGATGGATTGCATCTCCACTTTCAAAAATCTCCGCATCAATCCAACTCATATTTACTGCAACATTATTAGCAATACCTCCATGACCGAGCGCTTCAGCCAAAGATTTATAGGCGTCAGGTAACTCAGTATATTTGCCAACAACAGCAATGGTAACCTCACCCTCAGGCTTTTTAACTCTCCTGATTATATTATTCCACCGATCAAGATTAGGTTTAATATCATGGCCTATCCCAAAATGTTTACAAACTTCAACATCAAAACGCTGATTGTTATAAACAAGGGGAACCTCATATATACTGCTCACATCTGGCGCCGAAATTACACGCTCAGGTGCAACATTGCAGAATAAAGCTATTTTTTTTCTAGCATCTGCAGGAATCGGATGTTCAGCTCGACAAAGTAATATATCCGGTTGAATGCCAACACTCTGCAATTCCTTAACAGAATGCTGTGTCGGTTTTGTTTTTACCTCCCCAGCAGCGGACAGGTGGGGTAAAAGCGTCAAATGAATAAACATTGACCTGTCCCTACCTAACTCATTGGCTTTTTGTCGAATTGCTTCCAAGAATGGAAGGCTTTCTATATCACCAACCGTCCCTCCGATTTCACATAAAACAAAATCAGCATCATCTGTATCGGACTCTATAAACTCCTTAATAGCATCGGTAACATGTGGTATGACCTGAACCGTTGCACCTAANTAATCCCCATGTCGCTCTCTAGATAAAACTGTAGAGTATATGCGGCCGGTCGTAACATTATCCCCTTGCCTCGCCGGAACTCCTGTAAATCGCTCATAATGTCCAAGATCAAGATCTGTTTCTGCACCATCATCAGTAACGTAAACTTCTCCATGTTGAATTGGGTTCATGGTACCCGGATCAACATTCAAATACGGGTCTANTTTACGCAGACGAACTTCAAAACCCCGCGCCTGAAGCAGGGCTCCTAATGATGCTGAGGAAATCCCTTTGCCAAGAGATGAAACCACGCCACCGGTAATAAACACAAACCGCGTCATGGAACACCACAGTATACCAGATCATCAAAACACCCAACGAAAAATAGTGCGCAGAAACCCTTAATGTTGAAGACTGATTCGGATTTAGACCTATTTTGCAAGGGGTACAGAAGGACCCACAGGTTTTTCAGGACCCTTTTTGATAGCAGGAACATCAACAATTGACTTAGTTGTCTCTCCACTCATATTTCCGGCTAAAATCGCCAAAGCTAAACTTGTGGCTATGAAAAAACCAGCAATGATCCCTGTAGTTTTCGTCAACAGGCTACCTGAACCGCGCGCAGAAACGAGGCCACCCATGGTACCACCGCCAATACCTAAGGCTCCACCTTCACTTTTTTGCAATAAAACAACTATCACTAAAGCTATAGCCAAAAACAAATGAACTAAAAGTAATACTGTTTCCACGGTTCTATCCTTTCTTATAAAAGGAAATTAAAAAACTACTCCAGAATAGGCAGTTTTAATCATTTTGAACATGATTTGACCAGTAAAAAATTAAAAATACCAGTAATCATTTTTACAAACTTTTACAGATTTTCCAAAACTCTTCCGCTTTTAAACTTGCTCCTCCAACTAAACCGCCATTCACGTTGTTGATTGAGAATATTGCTTGTGCGTTATCCGGGTTCACTGATCCACCATATAAAAGCCTAAATTCAGTTGAGTCCTTGAAATGATTTTTAAGTTCGTCACGGATAAAATCGTGTACTTCTTTTATCTCTTCATTACTCGGTGTTAATCCNGTGCCGATTGCCCAGACAGGTTCATAAGCAATAACTGTATCATTGAAAGAAGCAGTTTCTGGTATAGAACCCTCCAACTGATGCTTGATTACTGTCAAAGTCTTCGACTCCTTACGTTCTNCATGTGTTTCACCCAAACAAATGATAGCTATTAACCCATTATCATGGGCAGCTTTAGCCTTAAGAAGAACTGCATGATTTTCTTCTTTATGATTAACTCGGCGTTCAGAATGGCCAACAATAACAAATTGGCAGCCCACATCTCGGAGCATAGAGGCGCTTATATCACCAGTGTGAGCACCCCCCTTATCCGTATGGCAATCCTGACCACCCAACATTATGGGAGAATTTTGAATCAAATCAGCAATAGGTCTCAGAGATACAAATGGAGGACAAACAAGTATATCACAACCAGGGTCATGCTCAGCCCGCTGTTCTAGTATTCCCGACACTAGATTGGTACCACTAGCTATGGATCCGTTCATCTTCCAATTTCCAGCAATTAGAGGTCTCATATAATTTGCGCCATATAATNTGAAAATATAGAAGGCTACTTATCATAATGATCGCCTAGGACCAAGACTGGTTTAAATTATTAAATTATTGATTATTGCAGCCCACTGCATCCCTTTCTATGATGACAGGAATCTCACTAGCTTAAAATAACTTAACACGGTTTGATTATGATCGATAAAATGCGCAGCAAAGCAGCTTCATGGGTTGCTAAGATTTTAGCTTTCTTCTTAATCCTCTCTTTTGCGGTATGGGGAATTGGAGATGTAGTACGTGGTCCTGTTAGTGGGAATGTAATTGCAGAGGTAGGCAACTCTGAAATTACTCGATCAGAATTCAGCAATCAAATTAGAAAGCTTATGACTGCAGTACGCCGTCAATTTGGTAATAATTTCGACCTTAAACAAGCTAAGCAACTCGGCTTAGTCGACCAAACAGTTAACCAGATGATAAATTCTCGTCTTTTAAAATTAGAGGCAAATAAATTAGGTTTAACAGCCGGCGAAGACTTGATCCGACAAAATATTTTTGAAGACCCTCGATTTAAACAAAATAGGCAATTTAACCGAAATGCATTTCAGCGTTTTCTNCAACAGGAGTCACTTACAGAAGCAACATATGTCTCGCTTCTAAAAAATGATATAACTAAACAACAAATTATAAATATAATTCGTTCTTCAACTCATTCACCAAAGGTGTTGCTAAATAATATNTACAAATACCAAAACGAAAAACGAATAGCTGAAGTAGTCTTCATTCCTAACCAAAAAAACTCTTCGATTAAAAAAGCTAATGAAACCGAAATTTTTAATTATTATAAAAAACATTCTAAATTATTTAAGACCCCGGAATATCGTAGTTTGTCGGCCATCTTTCTCGACCCAAAAGAAGTAGCCAAGGAATTATCTCCGCCGATTGAGAAATTGAAGAAGGAATACGAATACCGAAAAGAAATTCGTACGAAGCCAGAACGTCGTTTCCTCCATCAAGTGCTATTCCAAAGCAAAAAAAAGGCACATGAATTTTTTAATAAAGCTCGATCAAAGAAGATTTCATTNCNAAACCTGAAAATAAAAGACGGACAAAAATATAATAAACTTGGCTTTCTCGAACATAAGGACCTGACGGAAAATTTAGCGAATGCAGTATTTAAACCAAAAAAGCCCGGGTTAATTCAACCAGTCCAAACCCCACTTGGTTGGCATGTTATTCAGGTCAAGAAAATAGAGGCTGCCAAGGTTCCTTCATTTTCTGAACTCCGAACAGAGATAAAACGGGACCTCTCATTGGAGATGGCCGTCGACAATATTATAAAATTAACCGGGAAACTCGACGATGCACTCGCGGGAGGTGCTAGTATAGATGAAGCGGCTAGCAATATAGGATCTAGGGTGATCCGAATTACAAATGTAGATATTGCCGGAAATGNTGAGAATGGAAAACTTGCTTTAAACCTCCCAAAATCATCAATGTTTTTAAAAAAGATATTCTCGACACCCATAGGGGAAACTACAAATATTGAAGAGACAAGAATGGGAGAATTTTTTGTAATAAAAGTAGAGTCAAAAAAGGCTCCAGAAATCAGACCTTTGGGTTCGGTTCGAGATAAAGTATTTGAGATGTGGAAAAAAAGTAAAAACCGCTCGAAAACCAAAATGATTTCTTTAAAATTTCAGGAGGAATCCAAAGGCTCACTTAGCCTTTCCAAATTGGCAAAAGAAAAAGGATTTTCAATAAAAACTAGTAAGCCTTTTTTCAGGTTTCAAGGTTCTGAGCAAAAAGATATTCCCAACACTCTCCGAGCCCCAATATTTGAAGCCAAGCAGGGAGAGGTTATTATTAATGCATCCGATAAAGGCTACTATGTAACCTTGATAAAAAAAATTATCCCTGCAGATTTAATAGATAAAAAAGAAAAAATTGGGAAATTAAAGTCTCAAATTNAAGATATAATTACTTCGGATAATATNGATCAATATGTTTCCTCACTAAAAAATAAATTTCCGACAAAAATTGATCAAAAAGCAATTGCCAATGCTATATCGGATCGTCTCTGATAATGAAAGTTGAACCACCTTTTGAACAATTTTCTTTAAATTACAAGAAAGACGCAGCTCAGGTTGTATGGACGACTGTTGTTGCTGATTTAGAAACGCCAGTATCAGCAATGCTTAAAATTGCCACTGACCTTCCTAACAGCTTTCTGCTGGAGTCAGTGGAAGGGGGNGCAATCNGCGGACAATATTCAATCATTGGTCTTTATCCGGATGTGATATGGCGTTGTTATGGTGACAAAGCTGAAATCAATTATTCTGCATCCACCACAACGGCAGGTTTTGTAACCTGCCAAGAAAGTGCCCTTATATCTTTAAGAAATTTAGTTAACTCATCTCGTATAAAACTACCAAGCGACCTTCCTCCTATGGCCGCAGGATTAGTGGGCTACCTCGGCTATGATATGGTGTCACTAATGGAAAATATTCCTTCAACCCGTCCTGATACAATAAAAACACCTGACGGGCTTTTTGTTCGACCAACAATTATGGCTATTTTTGATGTCGTGAAGGATACCATTACTATAGTTACCCCGGTGAGGTATCAAGCGGACATCAATAAAAAAAATGCCTACAAAAATGCTATAGCCCGTATCGAGAGAATTATAAAGAAATTAAACAAACAACTTTTGCATCAGCCAATTAATAAAGGCACTAGNCCGGTTCCGATTAAGCCTAAATCTAATACTACTAAAAAGGCNTTCAAAGAAATGGTTCAAAGGGCGAAGGAATATATTTTCGCCGGTGATATATTCCAAGTTGTTTTGTCACAACGTTTTTCTTTTCCGTTTAAATTATCACCTTTTTCTCTATACCGGGCACTCAGGAGAACCAATCCCTCCCCCTTTCTGTTTTTCTTAAATTTTGGAGAATTTTCAGTTATTGGATCTAGTCCGGAAATACTGGTTCGATTAAGACAAAATAAAATAACGCTGCGACCTTTGGCCGGCACTCGACCTAGAGGAAAAACTAACTCTGAAGATGAAAAGTTAGCAAAAGAGCTCCTTAAAGATGAAAAGGAACGTGCCGAGCACTTAATGCTGCTAGATCTTGGACGAAACGATGTTGGACGGGTCGCTCAACCAGGATCCGTAAAAGTAACTGAAAAAATGGTTATCGAGCGCTACTCCCATGTCATGCATATCGTATCTAATGTGGAAGGGATAATTGATCCAAATTTTGATGCAATGGACGCTCTCGCTGGCGGGTTTCCCGCTGGCACAGTATCGGGAGCTCCTAAAATACGCGCAATGCAAATTATTGACGAACTGGAAATGGTCAAAAGAGGAATATATGCCGGTGCCGTTGGATATTTTTCAGCAAACGGATCTATGGACACTTGCATAGTCCTCCGAACTGCAATCGTTAAAGAGGGCGTGATGTATATCCAATCCGGTGCCGGAATAGTCGCTGACAGTAACCCTGACTCGGAACACCAGGAATGTATTAACAAGGCACAGGCTTTGGTAAGAGCTGCTGAAGAAGCAGTAATGTATGCAGAAAGTACAAGATAATGGCTTGTTATTTCGATAAATTCTATCTTACACAAAGTCAAAATTTAAAGCTGATAGTTTTTCCAGTTACTTTCGTTAGCGTAACCAACTTGCTATAAAGCAACCTCTAATCAACAATATTATGTTTAAAATTTGAAATGCTCACCTTAATCGACAATTACGATAGCTTTGCTTACAACCTAGTTCATTATTTCGGGGAATTAGGGGCAAAAACAATCGTTTATCGTAATGACGATATGTCTGCGGAAGAAATATTAGAAACCAAACCAGATTCCATTGTTCTTTCGCCCGGGCCCTGTGAGCCAGATAAAGCTGGAATTTGCTTGGAATTAATAAAAAAATCTGAGGGAAATATTCCCATGTTAGGCGTATGTTTAGGACACCAATCCATCGCTCAAGCATTTGGCGCTAGCATTGTACGGGCAGAAAAACCTGTTCATGGCAAATCGAGCAAAATTAGTCACATAGGTAAAGATTTATTTCTAGGTATTCCTGAAAACTTTAAAGCGATAAGATATCATTCTCTTATTGTTAATCCGAAGACAACACCAAGTTGTTTAAAAGTTACAGCAAGAACGGAGGATGAATTGGTAATGGGTTTAGCCCATAACAAATGGCCGATATATGGTGTTCAATTTCATCCCGAAAGTATTGAAACAGAATATGGTCACAAATTATTGAATAACTTTCTCAAACTTTCTCGAAAATGGAGGACGCGGCATGACTAACGCCGCCGAGGGTATAAAACCCCTGCTGGACAAGGTTGCTAGTGGTGAAACATTAAAAGAATTTGAAGCGGAGAATGCCTTTGACATTATTATGTCAGGAGATGCTACTCCGTCACAGATAGGTGCATTCCTAATGGCGTTAAGGGTCAGAGGGGAAACCGTCGACGAAATAACCGCTGCAGCCAGAATAATGCGAAACAAGGCCAAGAGTATTTCCGCTCCCGGTAATGCAATTGATATTGTAGGAACAGGTGGAGATGGAGGTGGAACTCTTAATATTTCCACCGGAGCTGCAATCGTTACAGCCGGTTGCGGAGTTCCAATAGCAAAGCACGGCAACCGGGCATTATCTTCACGCGCTGGTGCGGCTGATGTACTGGGAGCTCTTGGCGTAAATATTGATTGTGAGATGGAACAAATCGAAAAATCAATTCGTAGTGCAAATATAGGTTTTATGATGGCTCCCAGACACCATAGCGCAACAAGACATGTCGCTGGACCGAGAGTAGAGCTCGCAACGAGAACAATTTTTAATATTTTAGGCCCCCTATCCAACCCGGCAGGAGTCAACAGACTACTTGTGGGAGTATTTGCTCGGGAGTGGGTGGAGCCGATGGCAAAAGTTTTGGGTAAACTAGGTGCAGATCGCGCCTGGGTAGTGCATGGGTCAGATGGTCTTGATGAGCTTACTACTACAGGACCATCCTATGTCGCTGCTCTTGAAAATGGTAAGGTAACCAATTTTATCGTATCCCCATCTGACGCAGGTATACCGAATGCGAAACCAGAAGATTTAAAAGGCGGTGACGCCAAAGAAAATGCAAAAGCAATGATGGCAATGCTAGATGGAGAAAAAAGTCCATTTCGGGATGTGGTGACCTATACAGCGGGAGCAGGACTTATAGTTGCTGATAAAGCCAAAAACCTTGAAGAAGGAGTTCAGATAGCTGCCACTGCAATTGATAATGGAAAGGCAAAAATGGCCTTGAAAAAATTGATAAAAATAACCAATGAATAACCACTGATCACATCGTAAGACTTATGAATAATGCGCTAACTAATATTTGTGAGAATAAAAGGAAACACATCGCTATAAATGAAGGTCGTCATCCTTTAAGTGAAATTAAGCAACTTTGTAAATCCATAGAGCCACCGCGGGGGTTTTTAAATGCTTTGAAAAATAACTCACAGAAAGGTTATGGCCTTATTGCAGAGATAAAGCGTTCGTCTCCCAGTAAAGGCCTAATTCGAAAAGATTTTGACCCTAAGTCTCTTTCCATGGCTTATCACTCGGGAGGAGCTACTTGTATATCTGTACTGACCGACGAGCCATATTTTGGCGGAAAAGACCGACATTTATGTGAAGCAAAAAAAGCAGTCAAGATCCCAATATTGAGAAAAGATTTCATGCTGGAGCCTTATCAAATTCATGAATCCCGCGCACTAGGAGCAGACTGCATTTTACTTATAATGGCTGCCCTTTCTAAAAACAAATCAATGGAATTGTAGGGTATAGCAAATTCTTATGGCATGGACGTACTAATCGAGGTTCATAATGAAGAAGAACTAGAGCAGGCACTAGAACTGAGCTCTCCTTTAATCGGGATTAATAATCGGAACCTTAAAACGTTAGAGACAGATATCTCTAATACAAAAACTCTTTCTAAATTAGTCCCCGAAGAAAAACTTATTGTTTCAGAAAGTGGTTTAAATACACCAGAGGACCTCGCCGAGATGGCAACAATTGGGGTAAGGTGTTTCCTTATTGGAGAATCACTGATGCGGAAAAAAGACGTATCTGTCGCAGTCAAAAATTTATTAGATGACCCTTTAAAAGATTCATCGTAAAGGAATAAGGACTTGAAAAACAAGATAGGGCTGAGCCACCTCGATGAAGATGGTACCGCAGTAATGGTTGATGTATCTGATAAAGACATAACCAACAGGATAGCAACAGCGGCGGGAAAAGTTACTATGCAACCGCACACCATGCAATTAATTAAGGAAGGCGGTTTAAAAAAAGGTGATGTAGTTTCGGTTGCGCGGCTAGCGGGTATATTTGGTGCTAAACATACCCCGCAGCTTATCCCCCTTTGTCATCCACTTACTTTACAAAATATTGAAATTCAACTCGATTTAGATAATTTAAACTGCGCCATCAATATAAAAGCAACATGCAAGGTAATGGGACAAACTGGTGTTGAGATGGAAGCTCTCACTGCCGTTTCGGTTGCAGCGCTGACGATTTATGATATGTGCAAAGCGGTAGATAGAACAATGGAATTAACAAATATTCACCTCGTTGCCAAATCAGGAGGAAAATCTCCTGACTTCAATATCAATGAGAATTGAGAAATGATCCCCGTCCAAGAAGCTAAAAAGAGAATAATATCAACAATAGAGCTTATGCCCACCGAACAAGTATCCCTTCAGGCTAGCTTTGGCCGGGTACTGGCCACTGATGTATCTGCTCGAAGAACTCAACCTCCATACGCAGTCTCAGCTATGGACGGTTATGCCGTTCGAGCTAAAGATGTTTCCTCAAAACCTTATAAATTAAAAATAATAGGACATGTACCCGCAGGACAATCTTTTGAGGGGAAGGTAAACAAAAACGAAGCGGTAAGAATATTTACCGGAGCGAAAATTCCTGAGGGAGCAGATGCGGTTATCATTCAGGAAAATACTAGATGTGATGATAGCTCGGTAAATGTTACAGACGGCAAAAGTAGTGTGGGACAATTCATAAGACAGTCGGGATTGGATTTTAAAAAAGGAGATATCCTTCTAAAAGCTGGGCAAGTTTTAACAGCTAGAGATATAGGTTTAGCAGCGGGAATGAATGTATCCTGGCTAACAGTACGACGAAAACCAAGAATTGCATTATTGGCTACAGGTGATGAAATTGCTATGCCCGGACAGGAACTAGGGCCTAATCAAATAGTGAGTTCAAATGGCCCGGCCCTAAATGCTTTCATCCTTGCACTCGGCGGTATTCCCATAGATTTAGGAATTGCGCCCGACTCTAGAGATGGCCTTTTAAAGATGGCGGAGGGCGCCAAAGGTACAGATATGTTAATCACCTGTGGTGGCGCTTCCGTGGGAGAACATGACCTCGTTAAAAGTGTTTTAAGCGAAATTGGACTAAAAATTGAATTTTGGCGAATAGCAATGAGACCCGGCAAACCCCTCATCTATGGAAAAATAGGAAAAACTAGAATGCTGGGATTACCAGGAAACCCTGTCTCCGCTATTGTTTGTGCTACTATATTTCTGCGTCCCGCTATAAATACAATGCTTGGTATAAGAGACGGTGAACCTGAATTAGAGTACGCAAATATTACTGAAGTGCTTCCAAAAAATGATGAACGTGAGGATTATTTACGGGGCATTTTAGAAAGAAAAGGTGACGGCTCATTGCATGTTACACCCATAGAAAAACAAGATAGCTCGGTATTTTCTGGACTAGCAAAGGCAAACACCCTAATTGTTAGAGAACCCTTTGCACCAAAGGCTAATGTCGGGAGCCCAGTCATTATCCTACGGCTTAGCGGCGGAAACCTCAGTATCTGATTCGATAATAACTCACTTTTAATATTGACCAGTCTTTAGAACTTAACTAGAACATTGTTAAGATGTTTCTATTTTGTTCTTAACATGATTGTAGCTTAAAGAAAAATATAAAAAAGGTGATTTAATGTTAACAAAAAAACAATTTGAATTACTTAAATTTTTAAATAATAAAATTAAAATCAACGGTATCGCACCCTCTTTCGAAGAAATGAAAGAGGCAGTTGGACTTAAATCTAAGTCCGGTATCCACAGACTCATTAAAAGTTTAGAAGAAAGAGGTTTTATTAAACGCCTCCCTCATCGTGCAAGAGCATTAGAAATAATAAATCTACCTGACAACATTGACCAACCAATTAAGCTCAAACAAGAATTCAANCCAAATGTCATTGAAGGAGGNTTTAAAGAATCATTAGAAACAGAGACTAATAAATCCATTAAACAAATACCGCTTTATGGAAAAATTGCAGCTGGACTGCCAATAGATGCCGTTCGGGATGACACAAACATGATCGATATTCCAGCCTCTATGTTAGGAGAAGGAGAACATTACGCATTGGAAGTAGAAGGGGATTCTATGATCGATGCTGGTATTTTCGATGGTGATCTAGCAATAATTAGACGAGCTGAGACAGCCAATAATGGTGAAGTTGTTGTCGCTCTTATTGATGAAAATGAAGTTACCCTAAAACGGTTGCATAGAAAGGGAAAAACGATTGCACTAGAAGCAGCTAACAAAGTTTATGAAACAAAAATTTTTGGACCTGACAGAGTTAAAGTACAGGGGCAATTAAAAGCTATTTTTCGGCAGTATTCGTAAACGGTTAGACTCTCCAGATCGCTGATTCTTCTCCCGAGGTCTAAAAATATATACAAACTATTAATAATACATAATTTCTATTATGATCTCCCAGTATTATTTTATAACGTCGATTTTTAAATTATGAATGTTGTCACTAGGTTTGCCCCCTCACCGACAGGTTTCCTGCATATTGGTGGAGTAAGGACCGCACTTTTCAACTTGTTATTTGCAAGACATCATGGCGGTAAATATTTACTCAGAATAGAGGACACAGATAAAAAACGCTCAGTTAAGGATGCAATAGATGCAATCTTAGATGGTCTAAACTGGCTTAATCTGAATCCAGACGAGAAACCAGTATTTCAATCAAATAATAGAGAACGACATCAACGTGTTGCCACTGAACTACTTTCTGCTGGATTGGCTTATCATTGCTACTGCTCACAAGAAGAATTGCTAAAAATGCGTGAAAATGCTCGTGTATTAGGTACAAGTCGTCTGTACGATGGTAAGTGGCGGGATAAAGACCCAGCTGAAGCTCCAAGAGATGTTTCTCCAGTCCTTCGTTTTAAAACACCTACTCAAGGTACAACAGAAATTAACGANCTCGTTCAGGGGCCCGTTAATGTATCTAATCAACAGCTTGATGACATGATATTGTTGCGTGCAGATGGTACTCCAACATACCTACTTTCAGCGGTCGTTGATGACCATGACATGGGAGTAACTCATATAATAAGAGGGGATGATCACCTTACAAATGCATTCAGGCAAACCCAACTATTTAAGGCATTAAAATGGGATACTCCTATTTTTGGACACATCCCCCTCATTCACGGTCCGGATGGTGGCAAACTATCCAAAAGACATGGCGCCCTAGGGATAGATCACTACAAGAAACAAGGATATTTACCCAATGCTCTTGTTAATTACCTTATGCGGCTAGGTTGGAGCCACGGCAACGATGAAATATTTACATCAGCACAGGCTATTAAATGGTTTGATATTAGTAATGTAGGAAAAGGACCCTCTCGTATAGATTTTAATAAAATGGATTCAATAAACTCCCACTATATCAAGGAAGCCGACGATGAAATACTCGTAGGTTTAATCAAAGAAGCAGTAATGGAAAAATTAAATCTTTCGGATTGCAGTTACATTGAACGACGNCTAACTGATGCGATGCCCGGATTAAAGCTTCGCGCAAAAACTTTATTGGAACTTATTGATTCATCACTGTTTTATTTTAAAAAACGACCTCTGACGTTTGATAAGAAGGCTTTACTTATTTTGGACGAGGTCGCGAAAGATAGATTAACAAAATTAACAAGTTCACTCGAAAAAATTAACTCATGGAATCCTGAGAATATACATTCCACACTTAAAGATTTTTCAAAGAATGAANAAATAAAACTAGGGGAAATAGCCCAACCATTGCGTGCCACGCTTACCGGGACAACAATTTCACCGAGTATTTTTGAGGTAGCTTCCATATTAGGTAAGGAGGAAACGATGGCGCGCTTAAAAGATATTTTAGACAATTAGCTTCAAACAATTGAAATACCTTTATTTATCGGTTATTTTCCCCAATCTCCATTAGGTGTTTAATTGAAGGCTACCTATCACGGTTGGCCAAGAAGGATAGACTGAATGAGTCAGAAAATCTCCGCAGCGGCAACGGAATCAAATAAAAACGTTAAAGTTATTGATAACGTTTCAGGAAAAGAAAGCAGCTTTCCAGTTTTAACAGGCACGGAAGGGCCTCCGGTTATCGATATAAGAAAACTATATGCTGAAACCGGTTACTTCACCTATGACCCAGGATTCATAGCAACCGGAAGNTGTGAGTCAAAAATTACCTATATTGATGGAGACAAAGGAATACTGCTTCACCGTGGTTATCCAATAGAGCAACTCGCTGAAAACAGTGACTTTTTAGAGGTCTGCTATTTGCTCCTCTATGGAGAACTTCCAAAACAAAAACAAAAAACGGAATTTGATCGTGCTATTACCTTGCACACTATGTTGCACGAACAAATTACTAATTTTTACCGAGGGTTCAGGAGAGATGCACATCCAATGGCTATCATGTGTGGCGTGGTTGGAGCGCTTTCCGCTTTTTATCATGATAGTACGGACATATCAGACCCTCATCAACGAATGGTGGCCTCTTACCGTATGGTTGCAAAAATGCCTACTATTGCGGGTTGGGCATATAAATATTCATTGGGGCAACCATTTATATACCCTCGAAACGACCTAGGGTTTTCTGAAAATTTTCTTCATATGATGTTTGCTACACCATGCGAGGAATACAAAATTAACCCTGTAATAGCCAAAGCTATGGACCGAATCCTTATATTACACGCGGATCACGAACAGAATGCTTCTACATCAACAGTTCGACTTGCAGGTTCAAGTGGAGCAAATCCATTTGCCTGTATCTCCGCCGGTATTGCAAGTCTTTGGGGACCTGCACATGGGGGCGCTAACGAAGCCGTTTTAAATATGCTCAATGAAATAGGGAACAAGGATAATATCGCCGACTATATCAAAAAGGCTAAAGATCCTAATGATCCCTTTCGTATAATGGGTTTTGGCCACCGGGTATATAAAAACTTCGACCCAAGAGCAAAAATCATGAGGGAAACATGCCACTCCGTTCTGGATGAGCTCGACATTCGCGAAGAACCACTTTTAGATCTTGCCATGGAACTCGAACGAATAGCTCTAGAAGATGAATACTTTGTAAGTCGTAAATTATATCCAAATGTAGATTTTTATTCAGGAATTATTTTTCAAGCTTTAGGAATTCCAACAACAATGTTTACCGTACTCTTTGCCGTAGCACGAACTGTAGGCTGGATTGCCCAATGGAATGAGATGATTGAAGATCCTAATCAAAAAATTGGTAGACCTAGACAACTTTATACCGGCGCAGCACAACGGGACCATATTCCAATTTCGAAGAGGGGTTAGAAAAAGGTCAACCCCAATTTCAAAAAGGACAGAATAAATTCTCTATTTTACCAGTGATAAAATAGTTTCTGCTGCAGCGTTACTGGGTAATTTTTTTTCTAGACGCAATAAATTTAATGCCTTGGTAGCACCATCTTGTTGATTTTGATAAGCGTCATGATCAGTTAGTAAATCTTGAAGTGCGGCAGAAAGATTTTTACCTGAACATTTTTCTTGAATAAATTCAGGTGTTACTTCACGGTCCAATAAAATATTTATAAGGTTAAAATATCTTACCTTTATTAAAAACCTAGCAATCAAAGAAGTCATTGGATTAACTCTGTATGCGATTACACATGGAACTCGAATTAATCCTAATTCTAGAGAAACTGTACCGGATGCAGCTAAAGCGATATTGGATGCTGCCATAGAATCAAATCTACAATTTTGACTATCAACCAAAGTAACATTTATATCCCAATCTTTTACAATTTTCCAAACTTCGTCTTTTAAAATTGGAAGAGTTGGTATAACCACATTTAACTTTGGAAATCTTAGTTTTAATAACAATACTGCCGCACCAAAGGGCTTTAAGTGACGCCGTACCTCTCCCAGCCGACTACCTGGCAACACGCAAATAAGTGGGGCTTTAAAATCAATATTATATTTTTTACGAAAGCTGGGACCATCAATTTTTTCTATATCCGACTCGATCACAGCATGTCCTATGAAGGTAGATGGCAAGCCATTGGGTATAAAGTAGGAAGGCTCGAAGGGTAAAAGTGTTAATAGGTGATCAAATTCTTTTGCAAACTTTTTAACTCTTCCACTCCGCCAAGCCCAAACACTGGGTGCAACGTAGTGAACTTTCTTTGTTTTGATATTGGTTTTGTTCAAACGTTTTAGAACCCTAAGACAAAAACCCGGAGAATCAATTGTAATTAAAACATCTGGTGAATAACCTTCCACCGCATTTACTGTAGCAGAAATCAATTGACGTAATTTTAAAATCTTTGGGATGATTTCTGCCAACCCCATTAAAGAAATGTCGTGAATAGGAAAAAGACTATTCAGCCCCTCTTTCTCCATATTTTCCCCGCCAATGCCTAAAAATTCTACATCTCCTTGTGTTTGACTTTTCAGAGCCGCCATCAATCTTCCTCCTAATAAGTCACCAGAAGGTTCTCCAGCAATCAAGAAAATCCGGATGGCAGACGATTTCTTATCGATATTGCTATGGTCAGAACTACTCAAGTCGTTAACCTTTAAACTCCGTACAAATACAAACCTAATTTATCCACCAAACGAACAACTTCCTCTTCATCTATTACTAAAACACCATCAGCCTGAACGGCTATTCCAGAAAGACCAATTCTATAGGCAAGTTCAACCGTTTCAGGACCAATAGTTGGCATATCTATTCTTAATTCTTGTCTTGGCTTAGGCGCTTTAACCAACACGGAATGATTCCCGTTACTAAGAAAAGGCTTGCACCTCCGAAGCATTTCATTTGTGCCTTCTGCAGCCTCTATTGCTATTACAATTCCTTCTTCTAAAATTAAGGCTTGGCCTATGTCATTTTCTCCAATTTTACGAATAACATTTATACCCCTTTGAATATCCTTCAGGTCCCCTTCAGAAGGCGATATTTTTCCATAAGCCCCAGATCTCGAAACAATATTTTCAAGTAAGGAGTTTGGTGAGATGATTTCAAACCCCTCATTTTCAAGTTCCTTTAAAACTGTCGATAAAATTGAATCGTCGCCAAACCAAGACAAACCCAAACGGGTCAAAAATGCTGCACCCCTTTTATCTGGACGCAGGTCCTTTAAGTTAGGCCTCTTAACGGTCCCAGCAAACACTAACTGCTGCACCTTGTTTTGACGAAGATAATCTAGGTTTGCGCCCCATTGAGCGAGCATTATCCATTTATCAGGCTCAGGAGTTAAATTTTTTTTAACTTCACCCTGGATAGCCAGAAATAGAACCTCACGACCCACAGCATTACAGGCTTCCCTCAGCAAAGAGGGTAAACTGCCACCGCCAGCTACAATTGCAAGTTTAGGTGCCATGCTCCGTACGCGGCTGACAGATTGAACGACTTGATTCTCCGCGAATAAAGTCTACGATCTCCATAACAGCTTCATTTTCCTTATACATTTCTGATACATCGACGAGCCTTTCGGACATGGAACCTTCTTCGGCAAATAATAAACGATAAGCCTTTCTTAAATCTGCAATTTCACTGCGCGAAAATCCTCTACGACGAATTCCTACAACATTTAAACCCGCTAATCGAGCCCGGTTGCCAAGTACCGAGCCATAAGGAATAACATCCTGCTCCACTCCGGACATGCCTCCAATCATTGCATGGCAACCTATTCTCACAAACTGATGGACCGCGCAAAGACCACCTAATATAGCGTAATCTTCTACAACTACGTGCCCTGCCACTGTGGCATTATTGGCAAATATAACGTGATTACCAATAACACCGTCATGTGCTACATGCGAACCCACCATAAATAAACAGTTATTTCCAATTTGAGTAACCATTCCTCCCCCTTCGGTCCCCGGATTCATGGTAACATGCTCGCGAATTATATTATTAGCTCCAATTAATAGCTTTGAAGGCTCGCCCTTAAATTTCATATCCTGAGGGGGGTGTCCGATGGAAGCGAACGGATAAATATGTGTATTCGCGCCAATAGATGTATTGCCGGCTACAACAGCATGAGACACCAAACGGCAGCCATCACCAATAATGACGTTGGCACCTACGCTGCAATAAGGTCCGATGATGACATTTTCACCTAGTTTAGAATCTGGTTCTACGATAGCTGTCGGATGAACTTCAACCATATTTTTAATTATCCATAATCATTGCAGTATATTTTGCTTCAGCAACAACAGTTTCCTTAACTTTAGCCTCAGAATTAAATTTCCAGACATTACCTCGACATGAGTGTTTAGATACATGGATTTGTAACTGATCACCAGGTATAACGGGCTTTCTGAATCGCGCATTTTCTATCGACATAAAATAAACGAGTTTACCCTCAGACGAACTTCCTAAAGTATCAACAACAAGCGCCGCCGAAGTCTGCGCCATGGCTTCTATAATTAATACACCCGGGAAGATGGGCTTTGAGGGGAAATGCCCCTGAAAGCAGGGCTCATTAGCTGTAACGTTTTTAATTCCAACAGCACTTTCACCGGGAATGATATTTACCATCCTATCAATCATCAGAAATGGGTACCTATGAGGTAGGAGCTCTAGAATACGATCAATATCTACTTCACTTTGTTCACCTAATTTTTCGACACTATCCATTTTTTTTTACTTTCTTACGCCCCATTGAACGCAACATTGCTGCTTGATAAGCCCATTGTTTCATTGGTACAGCTGGCGACCCACCATAACGTTTTCCGGCTTTCAAATCATTCATTACCCCTGATTGTGCAGCAATTTGGACGCCATCACCAATTTTCAGGTGTCCCGCGATGCCGACCTGGCCCCCAACTAATACATTATCACCAAGGTGTGTACTTCCAGCAATTCCGACTTGTGCTACTATCACGCAACCATTTCCTATAACTACGTTGTGTCCAATTTGAACTAAATTATCAATTCTACAACCATTTCCAATAATGGTGTCAGATGCACTTCCTCTATCAATAGTTGAGTTAGCTCCTATTTCAGTATTATCTCCGACGATTACTCTTCCTAATTGGGGAACCGTCAAATGACCATCTACAGAAGAAGCAAAACCAAAACCTTGTTCTCCTATTCGAGATCCAGCAAAAATACTTACCCCACAACCGACTATAGCATATTGGATCGAAACGGCTGGTCCTAGGTGGCAGCCATCACCAAGAATAACGCCATCACCTATCACGGAATTCGGACCTAATTTACAGTCAGCACCAACATGGGCACCTTGCCCGATAAATACACCGGGTGAAATAATCGTGTTAGCGCCAATAGTGGCAGACTTACTAATTAACCCGTCTTGTTCTTGATCGGAACTCTTCCCCTGTTCTGGATATAAATAATTTGTAATTTTTGCAAATGCTAAATATGGCTCGGTAGATAACAATAATATCATACCCTCTGGCGCATTCTTTGCTTGGTCTGGGTGAACTACACAGGCACCAGCGGTACTATTTTTAAATTCTTCAATGTAAAGCCTATTATCCAAAAAGCTGATTTCATCGGGGCCAGCGCTTCCAATGGGGCTGACACCTTTTACGATTTTACTTTGGGTATCCTTTTTTAATATTTCTGCATTCGAAATACCTGCCAACTCTCCGACGGTACAAGGTCCGATTGATTTAAAAAACCGGCTATCCGGCATCACTAATTATTCCTTAATTTTTTAGCCTTGGGTATAACCACTTTAACTTTTGGCAAACGTTTGTTTAACCTTTTGGTAACTTCTTCAGTAATATCTGAGGTTTCTTCATAAAATATTACTAGCCTTTTGGGTATCACAAATTTTAGGGATTTCTCTTGTGCAATTTGCATTGTAATTCCATTCATAGTTTTATGAACTTCCCGCATAGAGTTTGCCAATGCCCGATCAAACATCCGGTTAACTATTTGGACCTCACGCTGCGTATTCCTGACCTTTTTTTGGAATGTTTTTAGCTTTTTTGAGTAGCCTTCCGGCATAATAGCTCTTTGTTTTTGCAATTCTCGTTTTTGGTTTTGTAAATTTAATTCCGTTTTTTTAAATTTAGCTCGATAAACTTTTTTCAATTTTTCCATTTGAGGCCTGATGGAACGGGCGGCCGCAGAATTTTTTATTACTTTCTGGATATCAATTACACCAATTGGGATAGTCTGTGCGAATAAAGGGCCAAAGGATATACAACTGAAAACTAGGCAAGACCCAAGTATAGTTTTTGAAATGTTTTTCATTTTAAGACCTAAAACCTTGCACCTATATCAAAGCGAATTAATTCAGTTTTATCAAAATCTTTCTTCAATATTGGTTGACTAATATCTATTGCTAATGGACCAAGAGGAGATTTCCAAGAAATTCCAAAACCTACAGAAGCTCGCAATGAATTATCCTCATTAATACTCGCATTTGTCGATTCCGAATTTGTTAATGATCCAATATCCGAAAACAATCTACCCTTTACACCAAACTCATTTGGCAAACCAAGAGGAAACATTAATTGAGCTGTGCCCGCCAACATAAACTTTCCCCCGATAGAATCACCAGTGGCCTTATCTCTTGGCCCAACTCCGGAAGCTTTAAATCCTCTCAAAGAGGAACCACCCAAGAAGAACCGGTCTACAATTCGAATATCTTCCCCCAAGCCAATAATATAACCGCCTTGGATGCCTAGGCTTCCCGTTATTTTCTCGCTTAAGGGGAAATACTGCTTCGTTCTAAAATTCGTTTTAAAAAATTTAACACTCCCGCCTAAGCCCGCTAATGAAGTAGTGAAACGTCCTATAGTTCCTTCAGTCGGTGAAAACCGATTATCAAGTGTTTCGAACGATAAGGTTTGGGATAGCTCAGATTTAACGGCAGAACCCTTTTGCTCCTGAATTGCTAGAGATGCATCATCTTTGACGTCGGTGACCTCGTCATGACTTAATGAATATTGGAATTTTTGTTTGAGGTTATCAGAATAATCATAGCCCAATCGTAATCCTCCACCTAAAGTAGATTTTTCAAAAGAGCTTTCATCCTTCAGGTCATAGGTTTTTTTGAAGATATCTACCCCGGCTGCTAACTTACGGTTGAGAAAATATGGTTCTGTAAAAGCAATATCAACTTCTGTAGAACTAGCCCCGACTCTAGTTTTAAACAGTAAATTTTGTCCTTTCCCGAGAAGGTTTTTTTCTTGAATTCCTAATTCACCCAATGCACCACTAGTGGATGAAAATCCCGCCCCTAAAGTTACCTGCCCTGTTGAACGTTCGCTAACCTTAACATCAATTATTGTTTTATCTCTTTTGCTGCCGCGTTTCTTCTTTACCGCTACCTTTTCAAAAAATCCGAGATTACGAATTCTCTTTCGCAATTGTCGCATTTTTGAAGAATTGAATGCGTCTCCTTCTACCAAGGGCATTTCTCGACGAATAACTGAATCAATTGTCCGAACATTTCCGGAAATATCGATTCTTTCGACAAAAACACGTGGGCCCTCTCGTATATCAAAATTAATATTAATTTTTTTATTCTTATTATCCCGATTAACTTTTGGGCGAACTTCTACGAAACCGTAGCCAAGTTCTCCTACTACCTCGGTTAATTTTAAAACAATTTTCTCAACGACATCAGCATTATACCAATCCCCGTCACTTGCATTTATATGACTTTTAAGTTGATTGGGACTTAAATCTCTTAACTTTGCTGTTACATTAATTTGACCAAACCTGTAGCGCTTGCCTTCTTCCACTGTAAAAGTGATAAAGAAGCTCTTCCTATCTGGACTTAATTCAGCTATTGCGGAAAGTACTCTAAAATCTGCGAAGCCTTTATTAAGATAAAATCTTCTTAAAAGTTCTCTATCAAAAGTTAAGCGATCAGGATCATAGCTGTCCTCTGAGGTAAGAAATCTATACCAGGCACTTTCTTTTGTCCTGATTACAGACCGAAGATCACTATCACTAAAACGTTTGTTTCCAACAAATGTTATCCGACGAATTTGAGTTTCAGGGCCTTCAGAGATTTCAAAAATGAGATCAACGCGATTTTGTGATTGCTGAATAACTTTCGGAACAACTGTCGCTGAAAATCTTCCGCTACGACGATATAAATCAATGACCCGTTGAACGTCATTTTGTACCCTCTTGCGCGTGAATACTACTCTTGGTTTTAATTTCAGTTCATCTTGTAAAAGTTCATTTGTAATTCGTTTATTACCCTCGAAGGCTATGCGGTTGATTATTGGATTCTCAACTACCAACACAATGACCTTTGACCCTTCATTACGCACAATTACGTCAGCAAAAAGACCGGTCGAAAACAACTTTTTTAGAGCGTCATCCATTTTTTTATTTGTTATTTCTTGGCCAACACCAATAGGAATATAAGAACGAATGGTCTCTACCTCTATTCTTTGAGCCCCCTTTATTTGTATTTCCTCAGCGATCAAGCCAGTTGCCGCTAAGCTATGTTGGGTTAACGTTAAACTCAGGATCAGCCCCAAAACAAAAAATTGAAGTCTATGAGAACATTTTACGATAAGCCGATTAAAAAATGTCATTTCATCAAACCGTATAGATAATCAACAAATCGAAGCTGGACCAAATCATTCCAAAATACAAAAATGGTCAAACATACAATAAAAACCAAACCAATATTTTGATAAACAGCTAATAAACTCTTTTCCAGTGGTTTTCGTCGCAATGCTTCAATTCCTAGGACTAGCAACTGGCCACCGTCAAGAAGAGGAATGGGTAATAAATTTATTATACCAAGATTAATGGACAAAAACGCCGCCAGCAGGAATACCCCGCTGCTGATTATGCCAGTTTGCGCAACATCTCCAGAAATTTGTGCAATACGAATGGGTCCTCCTAGTTCTTTAGCACTCCTTTCACCGCTAACCACTTGGCCAAGATAGTCTAATATCAAGCCCGACAATGAAAGAGTTTCAATTATAGCTTCCCACGTTGCCGTGAGTGGATTATATTTTATAAACTTAGTTTCATTTCTAGCGCGGGACACTCCCAATCGTCCAATCGTTTTCTTCGAACCACCAACATCAATTTCTATCGGTTTGGGAGTAACTTCTAATACAATAATTTTGTTGTTCCGTTTGATAGTAAGGAAAATGTCTTTCCCAGGAGACGAGCGGACTATACTGCTAAGTTGTTCAAATCGCTTGATAGACGATTTTCCTGCCTTGATAACAGTATCTCCCGTTTTTATCCCTGCCCTCTCGGCAGCACTATTAGAATAAACCTTTCCAATACTCGCCGGCAGATATTGTTTTCCCGTTATGCTATAAACTACCGCAAGCACAGCAACAGCAAATATTAAGTTAGCTAATGGTCCCGCAAAATAAATCCATGCCTTCTGACCGGTAGTCTTGTTGTAAAAGGAAGTGTCATCATCACCAGAAGCTGACACTTCTTCATCATGACTTTCATCTGGAGGTAATACACCGAATAATTTTACATACCCTCCGAGAGGTATGGTACTTAATCTCCAACGAGTTCCTAATTTATCGGTTAACCCAAAAATTTCTTTTCCAAACCCAACAGAAAAGACTTCAACTCGGACCTTACATTGCCTGGCTGCCAGATAGTGCCCAAGCTCATGAACAAAGACCAAAACGGTAAAGATTAAAATAAATGGCAAAATATACCATAGGAATTCCATTTATAAATTCCTCATTAAATTTGAAAACATTGCAAAAACCGTTCTCTAGAAATTCGACGAGTTTCTTCATCAATGGCAATTACATCGTCTATGGAACAAATTTCATTTATACTACTATTTTCCAGGGTACTTTCTACGACTTTGACAATATCAAGAAATTTGATCTGTTTTTGCAAAAATGCTTCTACGGCTACCTCATTGGCTGCATTATAAATTGCAGGTGCACCCCCTCCCATAGAAAGTGCATGACGCGCCAATTTAAGCGCAGGAAATAGAGCATCATCAGGTTTCTCAAACCGCAAAGTTCCAATAGAGGATAAATCTAGTCTTCTAGTTGAATTTTTAATCCTGTTAGGCCACCCCAAGGTATAAGAAATAGGAATTCGCATGTCAGGAGTACCTAATTGAGCTAGAACAGATCCATCGGAATAGCTCACCATGCTATGAACAATAGATTCTGGATGTATCAGAACATCAATTTTCGCCTCTTCGATTGAAAATAAATAATGAGCCTCTATCAATTCTAACCCCTTATTCATCATTGTAGCAGAATCTATAGAAATTTTGGGCCCCATATTCCAATTTGGATGGTTCACAGCTTCTTCTGGTGTTACTTTTTTCATATCTTGCAGAGACATACCCCAGAATGGACCACCCGAAGCGGTCAAAATGATTTTTTCAATCTTATTACGCTGTTCATGTTCAAAAACCTGAAATATAGCATTATGTTCTGAATCAACCGGAAGAACTTTAGATTTAGATTTATCTATCTCAGTTAGCATTACCTCTCCCGCACAAACCAAACATTCTTTGTTAGCTAAAGCCACAACTGCACTATTTCTAATGGCAGACATAGTGGGCTTTAACCCTGCCGCTCCCACGATAGCCGCCATAACCCAGTCAACTGGTGTAGATGCAGCATCCAAAAGCGCACTAAAACCTGCAGCGGCTTCGGTTTTAGAATTTTTAAGAGAATTTTTTAAAGCTTCGTATTTACTTTCATCTGCAACGACGGCGAGACTCGCACCAGTCTCATTTGCCTGTCGCGCCAATAATTCGACATTGGTATTTGCAGTAAGGACCTCGACCTTATATCTATCTGGCTCATTTTGGATAAGTTTAACGGTGTTTTGCCCAACCGAACCTGTGGACCCTAAAATAGTCAATCGTCTGGGAGTATTTATTCTCGGAATTGATCTTATAACCATGGCGAAACATCACCTTTGGAAACTGCCAATGACAAAGCAAAAAAAGGGACCGCCCCAAGAAACCCATCCATCCGATCAAGTAACCCGCCATGACCCGGAATTAATTTTCCAGAGTCCTTAACACCAAAACGTCTTTTAACTTTGGACACGCTTAAATCTCCCAACTGTGCCAGCAAAGCTGTGCCGCCCCCTAAAATAGGTAATATCAACCAATTCTTACTATCTGCTATCCCGTATGACCATAAAAAGCCAAGTAATGCAGCACAAGAAACCCCTGACAATAAACCAGACCAAGTTTTATTTGGACTAATACTCGGTGCAAGTTTTGGGCCTTTCAAAGAACGACCAAATAAAAAAGCAAAAATGTCAGTGGTCCAAATAGTACAAATTAACCAAAAAACAATCTCCAACCCCATCCCGTTTATTTCTCGGAGCCAAACAAGCCCTATACCGGTAGAGCCGATCAATAACATTCCCATAAGCATCCAGTTTTGAAAACGACCTTTTATTGGGGTATTAAGCCTTGATAACAACACTAGAAGGCCTATCCATAGTACCATTAAAATTACAACGATCAGTACATCGAAAAAATGGGAAGACATTACGGTGATAAATGTAGCAAAAACACAGAAGATACCCGTAAAGTCAAAATTACCCACGTTACAAAGTTGACGCCACTCATACGACATTGCCGCCATAAGTACCGCTATAAATAATACAAATAACAGGTCACCAATATAAACCACTCCAAGAAAAAATGGAGCCAAGATCATTGCTGAAATAATTCGAGATTTCAAAACGACACCAAGAAGTCTCTATACCGTAGAACCATATCGTCTTTCACGACGATTAAACTCATTTAACGCATCTTTCAAATTTTCAATTGAAAAGTCTGGCCAAAGGGTATCTATAAATACTAGTTCAGCATAAGCACTTTGCCATAAAAGAAAATTACTAATACGCTGCTCACCGCTCGTTCGTATAATCAAGTCTGGATCTGGAATGTCGAAAGTCTCCAAATAGTCTGCAAAAGTATCTTCATTTATAGCTTCTGCATCTAGATGCCATGATAATACTTTCGTCGCTATCCTTCTTGCAGCTGCAGCAATTTCCTGTCGGGCTCCATAGCTAAGAGCCACGACTAAATGGAGAACATTATTATTCTTTGTTTCCTCTTCCGCTTCTTGCAACAAATCAACAATATCATTTTCAAGGGATCCACGATAACCAATGAATTTAATCCTAACGCCATGCTCATTTAAGGTTTTAATTTCATTTCGAAGAAAAAAACGTAACTGCCCCATAAGAAAACTGATTTCTCCAGAGGGCCGTTTCCAATTTTCGGTTGAAAAACCATAAAGAGTAAGATATCTAATCTCTAGTTCTATGCTGCCCTTAACTATCTCTTTTACAGTTTCAATCCCCTTACGATGGCCTTCAATTCTTTGAAGGTTTCTCGCCTCTGCCCACCTTCCATTTCCATCCATAATTATTCCAACATGAACAGGTATGGACTCTAGTTTTTTAGGAACAGGGTTGAGCGACGACATATCATCAAACCTGCATTATCTCTGACTCTTTTGATGATAAAGCTGTGTCAATTTCTTTAATAAAATCATTTGTAAGTAACTGCAAATCCTCGCCCCAAGCCCGTTGTTCATCTTGGGAAATTTTACCATCTTTTTCCTGCTTTTTTAATTGGTCCATTCCATCTCGTCTAATGTTCCGAACCGCTACACGCGCCTGCTCGCAATATTTGTTCGCAATTTTTGTCAGCTCAACACGCCTCTCTTCGCTCAATTGGGGTATTGGTATTCTTATGACATTGCCATCCGTTGCAGGATTTAAACCTAATTCTGAATTCCGGATGCCTTTTTCAACTGATGCTATCAAACCCTGATCCCATACCTGTACCGATACCATACGTGAATCTGCTACATTGACAGTTGCCACTTGATTGATAGGCATGCTTGAACCATAAGCATCAACCATTACGGGTTCTATTAGCGCAGCTGAAGCTCGTCCCGTCCTCAAGCCGCCAAATTCATTTTTTAAGACGTCTAATGCCCCTTGCATTCTTCGCCGAAAATCATCTAAATCGGGGTCAGCCATTTTTTAACCCTCCTTACGTATTACCGTATATTTACCTTGTCCCCTTATAATTTTTGCAAACTCTCCAGAACTATGAAGAGAAAATACCAAAATAGGAATTTTATTTTCTCTGGCTAACGAAATAGCCGCCGCATCCATTACCTTTAAATCCTGTGAGAGCACATCATGATAGGTTAAACTTTTGTATCGTTTCGCTTCCTGAACTTTATGTGGATCCGCTGAATATACACCGTCCACCTGTGTACCTTTAAAGAGGGCATCACAATCCATTTCCACGGAACGAAGTGCCGCTGCAGTATCGGTTGTGAAATAGGGACTGCCTGTTCCTGCAGCGAAGATTACAACCCTTCCCTTTTCCATGTGCCTGCTTGCACGACGCCTAATATAGGGTTCGCAGACGGTCGACATAGGTATAGCCGACTGCACTCTGGTATGCACTCCTATACGTTCAAGAGAACCTTGAACAGCCAAAGCATTTATGACGGTCGCTAACATTCCCATGTAGTCAGCAGTGCCTCTTTCTATACCTTGGCTTGCCGCATCTATACCCCTGAAAAAGTTTCCGCCTCCAATTACTAGACATACTTCACAGCCTAATTCGAGAACATTTTTAACTTCATTTGCTATTCGTACGACAGTGTCAGTGTCAAGGCCAAATTCTTTTTTACCCATGAGGGCTTCACCAGACAATTTTAACAATACCCGGTGATATTTAACTTTTTCGGTTTTTACCCCATCGACTGCCCCTTGAATTACATAGTATTTAGTTACTTTTGTTTAATATATGTTAGCCTTTTGCCGCGGCGTTGACCTCCGCAACAAAATCGTCTTCTTCTTTTTCAACACCCTCACCCAACACGTATCGTACAAACCCTTCCAAGGAAATAGTTGCTCCAGCCTCTTTCTCCGCTTCTTCAAGAACTTTAGAAATTTTTGTTTCCCCGTCGATCACAAAAGTTTGCTCAAGAAAAACTGTTTCTTCAAAATATTTTCGTAACCTTCCATCAACCATCTTACCGATGATTTCTTCCGGTTTACCACTTTCCCTCGCCTGTTCAGTTAAAATTGCTCGTTCACGCTCGAGTTCTGTTTCTTCAACATCCTCGATAGAAATCCAACGAGGAGCGGCTGCAGCAACATGCATTGCAAGTTGCTTTCCTAGATTAGATAAAACTTCCTCATCACCTTCAGACTTCAAGGCTACAAGAACGGCAATCCGTCCCATACCTGATGAAATAGCATTATGAACATAACTACTAACAATACCATTTTTGACAGAAAGACCCTCTGCCCGACGAAAGTTAATATTCTCTCCAATGGTTGCGATTAAATTTTTTAAAGCGTCGCTGACCGGAATTTTATTACTAAATTCAGCTTCCAGAATTGCTGACAGTTCTCCCTCTTTTTCTAGAGCAATGGCTCCAACTCTGGATACAAAATCTTGAAAATCAGAATTTCTTGCGACGAAATCTGTTTCAGCATTAATTTCTATAACAGCGCCAGATTGAGATACCGAATTTACAGCCACTAGGCCTTCTGCCGCTACTCTACCCGCTTTCTTAGCTGCCGCAGCCAATCCAGATTTCCGTAACCAATCAATAGCAGTCTCTAAATCTCCTTCAGCTTCTGTCAGCGCTTTCTTGCAGTCCATCATGCCTGCACCAGTCTTTTCTCTTAACTCCTTAACTAGTGAGGCTGTAATCTCTGTCATGGCGTAATCCTTGATTTACCCTAGGTCTACTAATTTATGATTTTGCGGCTTCACCTTCCCCGGAAGAAATTGCTTCTTTTTCAATTTCAGGGTCAGGATTAGTTTCAGATTCTACCTTTTCCTCCAACTTAATCTCTGAAGCTGATACTTCTGCGACCGGAGTGAGCTCTTGATCCTGTAACTCCACTTCAGCTCCTACATCAGTTCCGGCGGCTATAGCTTCTTGTTGTAAACCATCCAACACTGCATCAGCTAATAGATTGCAATACAATGCAATAGAACGAATAGCATCATCGTTACCGGGGACAGGATAAGTTATGCCTTTAGGATCACAGTTACTATCTAGCACAGCAATTACAGGTATTCCCAGTTTTTGAGCTTCCTTGATCGCTATACTTTCCTTATTGGTGTCGATCACAAATATTATATCTGGGAGACCGCCCATTTCTTTTATACCACCTAATGCGCGCTCTAACTTGTCTCTATCACGGGTCCGCATAAGTAGTTCTTTTTTTGTAAGACCAACCTCCGTCTGCGAAAGCAACTCGTCATAGTCTCGCAAGCGCTTGATTGAAGCCGTAATAGTCTTCCAATTCGTTAACATTCCACCAAGCCAACGATGGTCGACGTAATATTGACCACATCTCTTCGCCGCCTCAGAAATTTGTTCCCCGGCCTGCCGCTTTGTTCCAACAAACAAAACCCGACCGCCCCCGCTGACAACGTCTCGAACAGCCTGCAACGCAGCGTGCAGCATGGGAACACTCTGACGCAGATCCAAAATATGGATACCATTTCTGGTACCATAAATGTATGGTGCCATTTTAGGATTCCAGCGTCTGGTATGGTGTCCAAAATGAACGCCAGCTTCTAAAAGTTGGCGCATAGAAAAAGTAGGCAGTGCCATAATATATCCTTTTCTCCGGTTGGTTCGTCCGCGATAAAAGTCCGGTCAGGTTCTGACTGACTCAAACACCGGAACAACGCTCCCTATATGTAGTGAGAACGTCGCAAAATCGCGTGCGATTTCAAATAATAGCTTGATAAACTCTGAATACACAAAGTTCAAGAATTATTGTAATAAAATTTACATACAAAATTTAGGAAGCACTCATAAATCCCTAATCTCCGAAACACCCGGAACAACTTCAATTTCAGACTTCATATCTGGTGTTATCATATAACCCTTAGGAAGCGCCATTTCTACAGATTGATCGGTAGTAATACCGAGAACCAAATATATTTTTCCCTTTCCTTCATTGCTTTTTTCAATAGCACTTTTTAGGATCTTGAGCGTTCCTGTTTCATTCAAGAAAATTTTTAAGCCTCCACTGATATTCTCAGCGGCTTTTTCAAGACATTGGAGATTCAAACAGCTCAATTTTAAATCATCGCCCTCAGCCCTTACCTCACAGGTAATCAGTACAGCTTTTCCGGGTTGAATAAGTTCTCTTGAAGTTGATAACACCTCGGAAAAAAGTACTACCTCAAACATTCCCTCTTTACCTGAAAAGCGGACAAAGGCAAATTTATTACCTTTAGAAGATGTGCGCTCTCTTATTGAATCTATTACACCAGCTAATTTTGGCCGAGTGCCTGTCGAATTTATACCCAAAGACGCATAGGACTGGACGCCAAGCCTATCAAGCGTACCTCCATATGCATCAAGCGGGTGATCAGAAAGATAAAACCCCACTGATTCGAACTCTTTCCCTAATCTCTCCAGCTTTGGCCAGTCATTTACATCCTTAAAGTTTTGTTTTTCAACCTCGTTTGTAAGCGCTTCCTCTGAAAATAAATTTTCCTGATTATTTTCTCTTTCACGATCTGAGGCTAGTGCCGTTTTTGTAATAATATCAATACTGTTAAATAATTTTTTTCTATTAATTTCTAAGGAATCAAAGGCGCCAGCAGTGATTAAGTTTTCTATCAGACGCTTGTTAACCACCTTTCCATTTAGTCGTTTGGCGAAATCCATGACATTAGCGAATGGGCCGCCTGACATTCTTTCTTTTACCAAGCTTTCCATAGCTTTATCACCAACATTTTTTACCGCTGAAAGAGCATAAAGAACCGCCCCTTTTTCGCCGGATGATTTCGGTTTACGAACTGAAAAACTCGCATGGGATTCATTAATATTTGGTGGAATTAAGTCGATACTTAGCCTAGAAAGTTCCTGTCGGTAAACATTCAACTTCTCGGTATTTCCCATATCCAGTGTCATGGAAGCCGCTATGAATTCAACAGGATAATTTGCTTTTAACCATGCGGTTTGATAGGCAACGACTGCATAGGCCGCCGCATGTGATTTATTAAAACCATAACCAGCAAATTTATCTACCTGATCAAATATTTGAGCCGCCTTTTCTGCATCAACACCTCTCTCTTTAGCCCCCTCAACAAAAACATTTCTTTGGGCTTCCATTTCTTTTTTTATTTTTTTTCCCATTGCTCTTCGCAACAGGTCAGCGTTTCCAAGACTATAACCTGAGAGAACTTTAGCGATTTCCATAACCTGCTCCTGATATATGATCACACCAAATGTCTCTTTTAATATTTCCTCAAGCTCTGGGTGCAGGTAGTCAGGCTCCTCTTGACCATGTTTACAAGCAATGTATCGGGGAATGTTGTCCATGGGACCAGGTCGATAAAGTGCAACCAGTGCAATTATGTCTTCAAAACAGTCAGGTTTCATCTGCTTTAAGACGTCCCGCATACCTGTGCTTTCCAGCTGGAATACTCCTACGGTTTCACCTCCACCCAACATATCGTAAGTTCGGGTATCATTCAGTGGGATTTTATCCAGATCAACGTCAAAGCCACTTTCTTTAATTAAATTAATCGTTTTATCTAAAACTGTAAGAGTTTTTAGCCCTAAAAAATCGAACTTAACTAAGCCAGCAGCCTCCGCATATTTCATTGAAAATTGAGTGGCGGCCATATCAGAACGAGGGTCTTGATAAAGTGGAACAAACTCATCCAGGCGCTGATCACCAATCACTAACCCCGCCGCATGAGTAGATGCGTGCCGATATAAGCCCTCCAATTTTAAACCAATATCAAACAAGCGAGAAACCTGCTCATCTCCATCTCTTAACGTTACAAGTTCCGGTTCAATTTTTAATGCTTCTTCTAGTGACGGAGGGTTAGCTGGATTAAAGGGTATAAGTTTACAAATCCTATCTACGTAACCGTAAGGCATGCCTAGAACCCGTCCCACGTCACGTAAAACTGCTTTAGCCTGTAATTTTCCAAATGTAATAATTTGGGCAACCCTATCAGGCCCATATTTGTCTTTAACATAATTTATTACTTCATCNCGACGATCCTGACAGAAATCGATATCAAAATCTGGCATTGATACCCGTTCAGGGTTCAAAAACCTCTCGAATAGTAACCCGAACTTGAGCGGATCTAAGTCGGTGATTGTTAGAGCCCAAGCAACTACAGANCCTGCTCCCGAACCTCTACCGGGACCAACAGGGATATTCTGGCCTTTTGCCCACTGAATAAAATCAGCAACAATCAAAAAATACCCCGGAAAACCCATGTCATTTATAACTTCTAATTCGAAATCAATGCGGGTTTTATATGGTAAAACTTCCTGACCCTTGATCCCTAAGCTGTTTAACCTTTTTTCTAGCCCATCATGAGATGCCTGACGTAACTGCTCAGCTTCNGTTTTTTCTCCNGTAGTTGGAAATGCAGGTAGCATCGGCGAATGCTCCTGCGGTGCAAAAGCACACCTTTTTGCAATTACGACCGTGTTGTCTATTGCCTCGGGAATGTCTGAGAAAATTTCTTTCATTTCAGATTCCGACCGGAATCCATGTAGACGAGTCAAGCGTCTTCTGTTTGGGTCATCAATATGTTTGCGTTCCGCGATACACATTAATGCATCATGGGCTTCAAACATGCTTTCGTCTGAAAAAAAACAATCATTGGTGGCAACCAATGGAATATCGTGCTCGAATGCCAACGTAACGAGAGAGTTCTCAATTTTCTCTTCATTTATAGTTCCATGACGCATGAGTTCGATATAGAGCCGACCGGAAAATAATGATTTCAAATGTCTTAACATCAGCACAGAAAAATCATTTTGTCCGTCAGCTAATAATTTACCCAAGGCTCCACTCGGCCCGCCCGATAAAGCGATTAAACCATCAGTGCAACCAGTCAAATCGGAAAATTGTATATGAGGTTGCTCTTCGGGTAATGTATCCAGAAAAGACTTACTTACTAACTTGATTAAATTGCGATACCCCTCTTGGGATTGAACAAGTAATACTAATGTATCAAGACAATTTTCTTCTAAACTTGTCTTATATAGGGCTTCACCGCCACAATCATTCGGCCGTTTGACCAACATTTGACATCCAATTATGGGTTGAATACCTGCTTTTGACGCTGCAAGAGAAAATTCAAGAGCTCCAAATAGGTTACCGCTATCAGTTAATGCAACCGCAGGCATAGAATAATCTTTGCAAAGAGATACTAAATCCTCAACCTTAATCGCACCCTCTGAAAGAGAATAGGCAGAATGAACCCGTAAATGGATAAAATTTGATAAATTCATTACTATAGATTTACACGAGCCTGATTATAAGTCATTAGAACAAAACAGGAAAATACCAAGATAAAGTATTTGACAAATTCAGTCGGCACAATATTTGGTATCTAATCCTTGCTAACTAATTGAATTTCCACATTTTTTTTAAGGAAGAACGAATCGGCAACAAAAATGAAGTTTTAAACGTCAATTAATAATCCTTCTTTAATTAAAATAATCCGATCCATTCTTTCAGCCAACTTCATATTATGGGTGGCAACAAGCGCAGAAACCTTAAAATTTTTAACAACCTCCAATAACAACTCCAGAGTATAATTAGCCGTTTCTTCATCCAAGTTTCCAGTTGGCTCGTCGGCTAATAATACAGCCGGTTCATTGGCTAAGGCCCTGGCAATAGCCACTCTTTGTTGCTCCCCTCCAGATAATTCGGATGGTAGATGCAACATACGATCCTTTAAACCTACATCAAACAATAATTCTTTTGCTCGACCTTGGGCTATAGGTTTTTCTATGCCTGATATCATTTGCGGTAGTATGATATTCTCAATAGCCGAAAATTCAGGAAGTAGATTATGAAACTGATAAACAAAACCTAAGGCGGTTTGCCTTCGTAAGGTACGCTCGTTATCGTTGCAATTAGTGCAATCTTCTCCATTTATATATACACGTCCACTATTTGGACGTTCTAATAGTCCTGCAATATGCAGAAGAGTAGATTTTCCAGTGCCGGAAGGTCCTACTAACGCAGTGATTGTTCCCGCAGGAACCGTTAATGACGCTCCTCTTAATATTTCTAAATATTTAACACCCTGTTTGTAACAGTGTTCTATCGAATCCAATCTTAGACGGGCTTCATCATTC
>PATI01000035.1 GCA_002712335.1 Rhodospirillaceae bacterium
CCATCAGTAGAAGAACACGTTGGCAAGAAAATGGGTTTGATCCCAGAACCGTTGTCCACCCAAGTTATTCCCCGGGACCGCCACGCGATGTTCTTTTCTATCTTGGGCGTAATTGCAAGTTCCTTAGAAAGACTGGCCGTAGAAATTCGTCATATGCAACGCACTGAGTTACGTGAAGCGGAAGAATATTTTTCCCCCGGTCAAAAAGGCTCCTCTGCCATGCCTCACAAACGGAACCCGGTGCTCACAGAAAATATCACAGGGTTAGCACGCGTCGTTAGGTCTTCTGTCATACCGGCACTGGAAAATGTCGCACTTTGGCATGAACGTGATATTTCTCACTCGTCTGTGGAACGAATGATCGGACCTGATGCTACAGTAACGCTTGATTTTGCGATCGCCCGAATGACTGGAGTGATCGAGAAACTGATGGTTTATCCGAATATGATGCAGCGAAACCTTGACGCTCTTGGAGGATTAGTTTTCTCACAACGAGTTTTGTTAGCATTAACGCAAGCAGGAATGAGCAGGGAAGCCGCCTATAATGCGGTACAGCGCAATGCGATGAAGGTCTGGAAAGAGGATGCAGATTTTCTACAAGAACTACAAGCGGATAAAGAAGTTTTGGAAAAAATATCCACGGAAGAGCTTTCCGAACTGTTTGATATTGGGTATCACATAAAAAATATCGATAAAATCTTTTTAAGGGTTTTCGGCGAATGCTGACCCAAGGACCGCTAAGAATGATTATATTGTGACCGTTTTAGAGACTTTTTGTTTAAATTTCTGATAGGCAGTTTGGGGATAAGCCCATCCCATGTTAAGGGTTAAGCCTGAATATAGAAATTTCTGGGTCTCAATATGAATGAAATAAATGCACCATTAAAATTTGATGAAGCCTTCGACGTCATTGTAATAGGCTATGGGTTTGCTGGCGCGCTTACAGCAATTACAGCAGCAGACAATGGTGCAAAAGTGTTATTGGCGGAAAAGGCAGAGTACCCGGGGGGTATCTCAATATGTTCGGGTGGTGCAATGCGTGGAGCCCGAGACCTCGATAAAGCATTCAGTTATCTCCAAGCGACTAATGGTGGACGTACACCCGACGATGTTACTCGGGCCCTCGCTAAGGGAATGGTTAAAATTGAGAGTGAGGTGATTGCACTTGCAAAAACTAGTAATGCAAAAGTTGAAACAACTCAAAAAGCCGCGAATTATCCACTTCCCGGTACCGAAACATTTTACCATACCAACATAACCCACGTGCCAGGCTATGAGACGCAGGAAAAAACCTATCCCCATATAATGGCACGACCCTCGGCTAACGGCTGGCGGATGTTTAGGGTTTTAGAAGACAACATTAATCAACGTAATATAGAGATCCGGTACAAATTTAGCGCGGAGCGTTTGATTTCCACAGACCATCGACAAGTTCTTGGGGTACGGTTTCAAGGAATTAATGGTGCACAAAAGAATATAAAAGCCCGTTGCGGGGTTGTTCTTTGCTGTGGTGGTTTTGAAGCAAACGAGGAAATGAAAAAACAACATTGGGAAAAATCGCCGGTATTGACCGCCACTTCTACAATGAATACGGGAGATGGCATTCGTATGGCCCAGGATCTCTGGGCTAGCTTGTGGCATATGTGGCATTATCACGGCTGCTATGGCTTTAAACACCCTGATCCCGACTACCCGGTTGCAATCAGGGTAAAACGCCTGCCCGATTGGTTCCCTGGCGAAGAAAACAAAGCGGACGTACCCATGTGCTGGATACTGGTAGATCAACATGGAAAACGTTACATGAACGAATGTACTCCATATACTCAAGATACCTCACACCGAGCAATGGAATTTTATGATACTTCCACCCAGACTTTCCCTCGAATTCCGTCCCATTTCATTTTCGATGAAAATGGTCGTGAAATGTACCAAATCGGAGCGCCAACATATAACCAGCCGGGTCTAGGGTTCTCATGGAGTGAAGACAACCTCCAAGAAGTTGAAATGGGTATTATCAAGCAGGCCAACTCTATAGAAGAGCTTTCCGCCATTACCCAAACGGATCACGAAGTACTTCGGAAAACCCTTAATAAATGGAATGGTGAGTGTGATGCAGGAAAAGACGGTGATTTCGGGCGCCCTCCGGGAACTATGGTAAGAATCGACACCCAGCCTTACTACGTAGGCGAGGTGTGGCCTGTGGTTTCTAATACTCAGGGTGGGCCCGTTCATAATGCCAAACAGCAAGTAATGAATGTATACGATGAAGCCATTCCACGGTTGTATGCTGCTGGAGAATGTGGCAGCGCATTTGGATTTTTGTATTTATCTGGTGCCAATCTTTCTGAGTGCCTGATTACTGGTAAAATCGCAGGCCAAGAAGTCTCTAGTCTTAAACCGTGGGATACATAAGGTACAAACAACGGATTTGGATGAGCACCAAATTTTCGTCGAAAAAAAATCTCTAAAAACATCTTTTAAAGGCCGAATTAAAAAGCCATAGGGTATACTCAGCATTTTGGTACTTGCTTGAGAACTACAATCCGTCCATAACGCTGTTGAAATGTGCACCATCCTTTTTCTCCGCCGACCTGATCACAAATGGCCCTTGATACTGGGCAGCAACCGGGATGAAATGTCTGACCGAAAATGGTTACCACCAGCACGCCATTGGCCAGACAGAGAGAACGTGTTCGCAGGCCTCGATGAATTGGCGGGAGGCTCATGGCTTGGAGTAAATGACGAAGGAGTAGTCGCAGGAATATTAAATCGCAAGGGAACACTGGGACCAAAGAAAAATTTTCGAAGCAGGGGTGAACTTGTTCTTGAAGCCCTAGACCATGGTGATGCAGTTGATGCAGTTAAAGCCATCTCGGATTTAAACCCTTCTGCTTATCGCAGTTTTAATTTATTCATTGCTGACAATCGCGATGCATGGTGGATTCGCAACACCGAGTTTGGGGTCGAAAGGGTTGAAACATTTGAAATTCCAATTGGATTTTCAATGCTCACAGCATGGGGTCTAAATTCAAGNGACTCGGCGCGAACAGAATACTTTTTGCCAAAGTTAAGAGTTGCAAAGACCCCTAACCCGGAAACTTGTGAATGGACCAGCTGGAAAAAAATCCTAAATTGTAAAGACTTTGCGCCCGGAACTGGTTCCGGTGAAGCAATGTTAATAGATGTGAAGCAAGGATTTGGAACAATTTCAAGCACTTTGATAGCGCTGGAAACCGCCGAAGTTTATAAACCACGCAAGAAATGGCTTTTTCTTGATCGATCCTCTAAACAACCAAAATTTACGTCTTTCAATTTATGACCTTGCTTGACACCTTACCATTGTTGGGAATCTTCAAACTTGCTATAGATTGAAAGTTGGGGATTACGTAGATCATATAGGGTTCTGTTGTGAAGGTTCGCGTGCATATAACTCTGAAGAACGGCGTACTCGATCCCCAGGGCAAAGCTATTTCAAATGCTCTTGGCTCTATGGGATTTTCTGGGATAAATGAAGTTCGACAGGGAAAGTATATCGAGCTAGATATCGCTGAGGACGACCCAACTAAAGCACAGTCCTCTGTGGAGGAAATGTGCCGTAAACTTTTGGCAAATACCGTCATTGAAGATTACCAAATAGACTTGGACGCATGAAGTCAGCGATTATTGTTTTTCCCGGCTCAAATTGCGATCGTGACGTACAAGTTGCTTTGGAGGCTAGTTTCGACAAAACACCAGCTATGGTTTGGCATACAGATTCGAAAATGCCCGACGTAGACCTGATAGTTGTACCAGGTGGTTTTTCTTACGGCGATTATTTGCGCGCAGGCAGCATGGCTGCCCACTCCCCAATAATGCGTGAAGTTGTTGCAAAAGCAAAAAAAGGTACCCCGGTTTTAGGTATATGCAATGGTTTCCAAATCCTTTGCGAAAGCGGCCTGCTACCTGGCGCCCTGCTCCGCAATTCGAGTCTAAAATTTGTATGTCGAGATGTATATTTACGGGTCGAAAACTCGAGCACTATTTTTACTGATCAATATTGCAAAGGGGAGACAATTTGTATTCCTATCGCCCATCACGATGGCAGCTATTATGCGGATAACAAGACCTTAAAAGTTCTTGAAGATACCGGCCTAATAATTTTTAGATACTGTGACTTCAGGGGCAAGCCAAGCCGGACCACCAACCCCAATGGTTCGGCGAACAACATCGCCGGTATTATTAACGGGCAAGGAAATGTTTTAGGAATGATGCCCCATCCAGAACGTTTAGCAGACATTGCCTTGGGTGGCACAGATGGNAAACGCATGTTTGATGCCCTCCTTAAAAAAGCGGTGACTAGGGAGCGATAATTTCTTTGAGCAATAATCCTAAAATTTCTGCTGAAATTGTCTCCGAGCATGGTCTAACCCGTGAAGAGTACCAAAACGTTCTAAATATTATGGAACGTGAGCCCAACTTAGTTGAGCTAGGCATCTTTTCTGTAATGTGGTCTGAACATTGCTCATATAAATCTTCCAAGCGTTGGCTCAGGGAACTTCCTACAAAGGCTCCATGGGTTATTCAGGGACCAGGTGAAAATGCAGGCGTGGTAGACATTGGCGACGGAAAGGCCGCAATCTTCAAGATGGAAAGTCATAATCATCCGTCTTTTATTGAACCATATCAAGGAGCTGCAACGGGCGTCGGGGGGATACTTCGGGATGTTTTTACTATGGGTGCTAGGCCTATAGCCAATTTAAATGCTTTAAGATTTGGACANCCAAATAATGTCAAGACACCCCACCTTCTATCTGGTGTTGTGTCTGGAATTGGTGGATACGGAAATTGCGTCGGCGTACCAACAGTTGGCGGTGAATGCGAATTTCATTCTTCCTATGACGGAAACATCTTAGTCAATGCAATGACCGTCGGTCTGGTAGACACTGATAAAATTTTTTATTCTACTGCTTCAGGTGTGGGTAACTCCGTGGTTTATGTGGGGTCCAAAACTGGACGGGATGGTATCCACGGCGCAACAATGGCTTCTAGCGAGTTTAACGAAGATTCTGAAGAAAAAAGGCCAACTGTTCAGGTCGGTGATCCCTTTACTGAAAAACTTCTTATCGAGGCCTGCCTGGAACTAATGTCAACTGACGCAATCGTTTCCATTCAGGATATGGGTGCCGCAGGTCTTACATCTTCTTCTGTAGAAATGTCNTCTAAAGGTGCGGTGGGAATAGAACTGAATCTAGATCAAATTCCCGTGAGAGAAACTGGAATGACCCCATACGAAATAATGCTATCTGAGAGTCAGGAACGTATGCTCATGGTTTTAAATCCTGGGGCAGAAGAACGCGCCAAAAAGATTTTTGACAAATGGGAACTCGATTTCGCTATTATTGGTCAAGTTATAGAGGAACAACGATTAGTTCTCAGAGATAATGGCCACATAGTTGCGGATATACCTGTCCCCCCTCTAGTTTCTGAGGCGCCGGAATATGATCGTCCCTGCTCGTCACCTCCTCGCCCAATGCCTTTTCCGGAAAATCTTCCAGATCTTGAGACCCCTATCAATGATGCATTGTTAACCCTTCTTGGATCGCCAAACCTCTGTTCAAAACGCTGGATATGGGAACAATACGATCACATGGTCATGGCAGACACAGTCCAGAGGCCCGGCGGCGATGCGGCAGTAGTTCGAATTCACGGCAGTAACAAGGCGGTTGCGATGACTTCTGATTGTACACCTAGGTATTGTTTTGCCACCCCAGAAGAGGGTGGAAAACAGGCTGTGGCTGAGGCATGGAGAAATCTTACCGCCGTAGGAGCCCGCCCACTCGCGGTTACAGATAACCTCAATTTTGGCAACCCGGAACGCCCTGAAATTATGGCACAATTTTCTAGTTGCATTATGGGTATGGCGATGGCCTGCAAAAAGCTAGATTTTCCCGTCGTATCAGGAAATGTTTCACTTTATAATGAAACCAACGGTAAAGCGATCCTGCCAACGCCAGTTATTGGTGCCATCGGAGTGATTGATGATCTATCACAAATGGTGACAAATGGTTTTTCAGAAGAAAATGAGAGTATTGTTCTCATCGGATCCACTAAAGGTCACCTTGGAGCTACACTTTGGCTAAAGGAAATTGCTGGGCTTGAAAGAGGCTCTGCACCAACAGTTAATCTTGATTCTGAATTGGAAAATGGAAATTTTGTTAGATCACTTATTCATCAGGGCGCTGTAACTGCCTGCCACGACATTTCCGGCGGAGGTTTGATAGTGGCGGTTGCAAAAATGGCATTGTCTGGAAACATTGGCTGTAAAATCTCAATCCTTAGTGATTCCAGCAATACAGTTTCTTGGTTATTTGGTGAGGATCAGGCGCGTTACCTGATAACTACAAAAACTGCAGGCAAGGTCCTGGAATATGCAGACACAGCGTCTATTCCAGCTTATCATATTGGGACGACAGGCGGCACTGCATTGACTGTTGGATCCCACCCCCCTATATCCCTAGAGAAAATGAGGGGTATTTACGAAGGCTGGTTGCCAAATTATATGGCCCCTTCTTCAAGTGAACAGAAACAGCTCTAGAGAGGACTGAATTATGCCCATGGATCCTGTGGAAATAGAGCGATTAATAAAAGAAGCTCTGCCTGATGCAGAAATAAAACTTGAGGATTTAGTTGGAGACGGTGATCATTGGTCAGCGACAGTTGTTTCTTCCGCTTTTGTCGGCAAGACTAGAGTACAGCAACACCAATTGATATATCAGGCTTTACAAGGACGCGTTGGAGGGGAATTACACGCATTAGCACTGCAGACGTCAGAACCCAATAAAGAATAATTTTGCTAACATAACAAACAAAGGTTTTAAATTATGAATGACAATCCAGTTTTTGAACGCATAGAACAGTCCGTTTCGGAGACAGATGTGGTTCTTTTCATGAAGGGCACTCCAGTCTTTCCACAATGCGGCTTTTCCTCCGCTGTGGTTCAGGTATTAACCCACATGGGTGTTCAGTTTAAAGGTATTGATATACTAGCGGACCCCGAACTTCGCGAAGGTATTAAGACTTACAGCAACTGGCCAACCATTCCACAACTTTATGTCAAAGGTGAATTCGTGGGAGGCTGCGATATTGTACGAGAAATGTTTGAGAGTGGAGAACTAATAGAGTTCATGAACACAAATGGAATTGAAGTAAATTTAGAAGGTGCGGATACAGCAGAGTAGAGAAGTAATACATCAAAAGGATAAATAGGAGAATCCTATGGCATTAGTGCAAACCAGGGGTCTAGCTCACTTTACGATTCCTGTGACTAATACAGAACGAAGCCAAAAATTTTACGAAGATGTTCTAGGAATGAAACCAATACAGGTCAATCACAAACGTGGCATGGTTTTCATGGACTCAGGAGGCGACTGTGTAATTTTAACAAAAACAAAGCATGCTATTAATCAGGCTGGTGAACAAGATATACATCATGCTTGGATAGTTGAGCATGAAGAATATGAACTAGCTGTAAAAAAACTGCAGGAACGAGACGACATCAAATTCCATTTTGAGGAAGATCGACAGGGGGGTGCGGTAAACGGTCCAAGAGCATATTTTGAAGACCCGGACGGAAATGTACTCGAGATCATTGACCTTACAAGCTATAAAGGGGATTGATGTCAGCCCTCAAACTAATGGGCGTATTTCTTNACCTACGTATTCTCTTATGCCCTTGACCTTACATAANCTNAAAAAGTTTTCTTCTCTTAAAGAAATCATATACTCGCGATAAGACCCTGCCGTGACTTTTAAATATTTAAAGATAAATATCTAACGCGAATAAAACTCAACCACCAAATTTGGTTCCATTTGTACTGGATATGGAACATCCGCTAGCATTGGTGTTCGGGTAAAGCTACCCTTCATATTGTTATAATCAACTTCGATATAGTCTGGAATCTCACGTTCTGGACTTTCAATAGCCTCCAAAACCATCGGAATTTCACGCGACTTCTCTCTAATTTCGACTAAATCACCTTCATTTACCCTGTAGGAAGGAATGTTAACACGTTTACCATTAACTTTAATATGCCCATGGTTTATAAACTGACGTGCTGCAAATACAGTGGGTACAAACTTCATCCGATAGATAACTGCGTCAAGCCGACGTTCAAGTAATCCTATAAGATTCTCAGAGGTGTCCCCCTTGCGTCGTTCTGCCTCGGAGTAAACCCTACGGAATTGCTTCTCTGTTACATTTCCATAGTAACCTTTAAGCTGCTGCTTCGCGTTTAGCTGAGTACCAAAATCTGAGGACTTGCGGCGACGTGATTGTCCGTGCTCTCCCGGTTTATACTCTCGTTTATTGAAGGGCGACTTTGGCCGCCCCCAAAGATTACACATCAAGCGCCGGTTGATTTTGTATTTAGCTTGGACCCGTTTGGTCATATTTAACTTTCCTATTTTTATAAGCGTTCTTGTCCCGATAGTCCGACCCGGTTCCACCGGCGGCGTGGCTGAAGCAATTTTGCAATTTTAACCAACATTCTCGGGAATGGCGGCGAACTATAGGGATTTAGCTCTAAAAGTCAAAGAGAATAACATGGAACTGTAAATTTTATGCTGCTTTCTCCCGTTTTAGGGGACTTCGACCCCGAATCATATCTGACACCTTGTCAGCCATCATGATGACACAGGCATTAGTATGAGCTGAAACGAGATCAGGCATTGCTGAAGCATCCACGACACGCAACCCTTCAACACCAAAGACTCGGCACTCAGGATCAAGAACCGCTTCAGCGCCCTGCCCCATGGGGCAAGTACAAGTCGGGTGTTCTACAGTGATAAGATTATTTCTAATATATTCATCAATTTCATCATCTGTTTTTACATCGGGCCCTGGTTCTAATTCTTCGCCTCGAAATGGATCTAGCGGCGCCTGATAGGCCACATCGCGTCCAATCTTGAAGCCCTCACGTAATGTGGGCAGGTCGTTTGGTGCTGATAGAAAATTGAAAAAAATACGGACATGATCAGCCGGGTTTTTAGATCGCAGTAACACTTCACCTCTGCTATCGGGATGTAAAAGAGCCGGTTTAATNCCAAAACCATCCTCATAGGGTTGTCGGAATCCAGGAAACCANGTTTTTGCATCATCTGGAATACCCCGAAACATAAACTCAATATCTGGCACCGCTAACTCAGAACGAGTTTTTATAAAAGCATGCATGCCCCCGGGTACAATGCTACCAGTTCCTTTGCCGAGGAAATATGACTGTAACATGCCTATCGCAGCCTTATCGAACCTCATATCATCGCGAAACTTACTAGTATTCGTCGGTCGCGAAAACGAAATAGATACAGTCTGATGGTCTTGTAAATTTTTTCCAACTGGAAGATCTACCAACGTTTCAATTCCCATATCTTGCAAATGATCCGCTGGACCTATACCCGATAACATTAATACTTGAGGTGAATTAAATACGCCGCCAGACAATATTACTTCTTCACCCGCATCCACTCGTATCGTTTTCCCTCCTTTTAAATATTCAATACCAATGACCTTCGTTCCCCGGATTATCAGCCTACTGGTGAGAGCCTTAGTTATTACAGTCAAATTTGAGCGGTGCATTACAGGCTTGAGAAATGCCACCGCCGTAGAACAGCGCCTTCCGTCCTTGATGGTATACTGGCTGCGCCCAAAACCCTCTTGTTGAGGACCATTATAATCTTCGGTAACCGGCAAACCGGACGCTTTAGCGGCTTCAATCCATGCTGGAAATAATGGGTCTTTTGTTGTTGCCCAACTGGTTCCTAACAAGCCGCCACCGCCGCGTTGTTCGGTTTCCCCCTCCTCCCATTTTTCGCANCGCTTAAAATAAGGCAAACAGTCGGCATGTGTCCAACCTAATGCACCCTTTTGAGCCCAACGATCGAAGTCACCCGGGTGACCACGCGTGTAAGCCATTACGTTTATAGAAGACGACCCGCCGAGAACCTTTCCACGTTTAACTTGTAGAATTCTGTTATTTAAATTTGGTTCAATTTCTGAAACATATTTCCAATCATGCAGACGATGCTCATATATTTTTCCCATCCCAATAGGAATATGTATTAGAGGATCTAAATCCCGCCCACCGGCCTCTAAAAGTAACACTTTAGCATTGGCGTCNTCACTCAATCGGTTAGCTAGGACACATCCAGCCGACCCCGCACCAACAATTATATAATCATATCCCTCTGCCATTCTCTGTTTCCTCTTTTGGCGTCACTATCTATAGATCAAAGATTCAATAGTTTTCGAACGTTACCATTTAAAAGCTTTTTACGGTCCTGAAGACAAAGACTAATGTTTTCAGCCCACACCTTGCCCGGCTCGTTTTCAACAAATGGATAATCTACCGAAAACATGATCCGGTCGATACCCATTTCCTGAATGGTGCACAATAAAGCCGGATTAGAGAAGTTGCCGCTAGTCGTGATGTGAAAATGCGATTCAAAAATTTCGCGAAACGACCGAGTTTGCGTATTTTCTACCCTTGATAAAGCTTGATTGATCCTCCAAAGCAGGAAAGGCAATGTCTCCCCCATATGACCAAGAATCATTTGAAGCTTTGGGTATTCATCGAATACACCTGACAAAACCATACGAATGGCTTGCGTCGCCGTCTCAACCGTGTAACCCCAGCCAGCGGTCGCTAATGCAGGAAAATCATCAAGATAATCCTGATAGTAGACATTTATAACATCGGGATGTGGATAACCAGGATGCAGATAAATTGGAACCTTGAGTCGCTCTGCCCGTTCGTAAATCGGCCAATATTTCTTATCATCATTAAATTCGCCGTTAGTTAAGCCGTGGATCATTGCGCCCTTAAACCCGAAATCCTTAACACAACGTTCAAGTTCATCTGCTGCTGATTTAGGCTCGGCAGTTGCAAGTGCTGCAAAGCCTTGGAAACGATCTGGATTGGTTTTAACTATCTCATTAAGATTATTATTTGCTTTTTGTGTTATCATCGGCCCGGAGATTTCATCAAGGCGCTGAGCCGAAGGGGCTCCATGACTGAGAACCTGAATATCGATACCTGATTGATCCATTTCTTTAATACGTAAATCATGGACGTCGTAGAGACGTTCCAGAATAGGGCCACGACGCGTGGAATTAGGTCCCGAATAATTATCTGTAATAACCGTGTCCCAATAATGCTCTTCAAGAGCTATTATTTCTATTCCGTCAGATGTAGCCATTTTATTATCCTCTGTTAGTGGTAATATTTTTCCTCACGACTAGCCAATGGTTTTATCCTAATCGCCATCAGCTTTAAGAGAAACCTACCAACATAAATTTTCGGTTTTAAGGTTACTTATACTTTTCACCCCACCCCCCTTTGCGTTATTCTAGCACCACAATTGAGGAGTTTTAAAATGGATACCGCCCAACTCGATCACAGCTCGAATTTTATGTGGCCTTCTGACGATGTTTCAGAAGTCCCGTATCGTGTTTATACAGACCAAAATTTGTACGAACGTGAACAGCGGCTGCTATTTCAGGGACCTACATGGAATTTCTTATGTCTTGAATGTGAAATTCCAAATGCTGGCGATTACAAAATGACCAATATCGGTGATGCGCCAATCATTGTCGTGCGTGATGAAAATGGTGATATTAACGCAATGGTTAACCGCTGCGCTCACAAGGGCTCCATGATCTGTTACAAACCGCGAGGAAATGTATCGGAATTTGCCTGCATTTATCATAATTGGACATATGACTTACGTGGAAAACTAACTGGCGTTGCCTTTGGAAAGGGAGTACGTGGTCAGGGGGGGCTTACCGAAGAATTCAAACATGAAGATCACGGCCTAGAACGCATCCGCATTGAAAACGTTCGCGGCTTTATCATGGGCACTTACAGCGATAGCACACCCTGCTTCTCCGATTACATAGGGGATGAGCTTATGACAAATATCGATCGGGTGTTCATCAAACCACTAAAAGTTCTAGGTTATCATAGCCAAGTCTTCCCTAATAACTGGAAACTTTATGTCGAAAATAATAAAGATTCGTATCACGCAAGTCTCCTCCATGTATTCCATAATACCTTTGGCGTTGTGCGGCCAACAATGAGTGGCGGTATCAAGCTAAGTGATAGCGGCTGGCACCACCTTAGCTATACAGAACGTCAAGAAATTGCTGATAAAAATATAGATAAAGAAAAAATAAGGGCAAAACAGGATGATTATAGCCTGGCGGATACCCGAATGATGGAACATGTTTTAGAGCTTGGAGATTCTATTACCAATTCCATTCAGACAGTTTTTCCTACTATGGTCTTACAACAAATTCTTAACGCCTTGGCAGTGCGGCAATTAATCCCTCGGGGAGTTAATGAAAGTGAGCTAATTTGGACAATTCTAGGATTTGAAGATGATGACTTAGAGATGGATGAACTTCGGCTAAAAGTTAATAATTTAGTTGGGCCCGCTGGCTTTATTTCTATGGAAGATGGATGCGTTGGTGGTTTTATTCAGAAAGCCGCTATGGCTAATGTCGACGCCAAGACAATCCTTCCCATGGGTGGTAGGGTTATCAAACCTAGTCAAGGTTCAAGAGTAACAGAATCTGCGGTCCGGGGATTTTGGAAGGGTTGGCGGGAATGCATGGCTGTTTAGGAAAAATATAATGGGCAGTTCTCTCCAACTTGACCGAGACTTGATATTACGGCTAAGAATTGACGCGTTATTTGCCGACTACATTCATTGCATTGATGAAGACAGATTAGAAGATTGGCCTGATTTCTTTACAAAAGACGCTCGTTATCACATCATTACCAGAGAAAACTATGACCTTAATCTACCGGTTGCATTAATCTATTGCGATGGACGTGGCATGTTTGAAGACAGAATTTCTGCCCTTCGTGAGGCCAATATATTCGAACCACACGTATACTGTCATATGGTAAGTGCAATAAAAATCATTGACACAAATAAGGATGACACAAGGACACAATCAAACTTTTCCGTTACCCGCACCATGCCAGATGGAGAAATGACAACATTTTTATGCGGCAAAACCCTCGACACAATTATGGAAGTTGACGGAGAACTAAAATTTAAAGAGCGCAGGGTTATACTGGACTCAAGACGTATCGACACACTTCTTGTAATTCCTGTTTAAAAATCGCGAGTGGAAATGATTTATTCCCTCGGAAATAGTAAGCTAAATACAGAAACTGACGACTTTTATATCGCGGACAGTGCAGACATTATTGGAGCCGTATCCATCGGGGATAAAGTTAGTATATGGTGGAACGCCGTCATACGAGCTGATAACGAACCTATTACAATTGGCCAAAAGACAAATATACAAGATGGTTGTGTCCTTCACACAGACCCCGGATTTCCAATAAATATTGCCGCCAATGTATCAGTAGGTCACAAATGTATGCTGCATGGCTGCTCTATTGAGGAGGGTTCCTTAATTGGTATAGGAGGTATCATTCTTAATGGTGCCAAGATTGGGAAAAACTGTCTGATTGGTGCTAACTCTCTGATAACAGAGGGTAAAGTCATCCCGGACAACTCATTAGTTATGGGCTCCCCAGGTCAGGTAATAAGAACCTTGGATACCGAAGCTATAAAAATGTTAAAACGCAATATAACCTCATACGTCAAGCGCGCTGCCTATTACAGAAAGGAACTCAAAAAAATTGGTTAAAACAAAATTAAAAAATTTAGATATTTAAGCTAGAATATTCATCAGCTCTTTTGCTGTGATACTGGTTTGACCATAAACCTTTCCATTCATATAACTAATCTAAATTTCACAATATACAGTTAGGGATTTTTAATGACCAACCCTCAAAGTAACACTACACAACCCCCTTTCCTTCACGATAGCTACCTCGCGTGGTGCGAAGAACAACCCGTGCCGGTAATAGAAGATTTTGGCATGGACCTTTCAAAGCTTTTGACTAAGCCTTGGGATCGATATGGAATGAATGGAGCAATATGCCTTCTCAAAGGCAGAGATGACTACAACTCAATATTTTGTTTTGAATTAAAACCAGGGGCCAAGTCGCATGAGTTACATCACCTTTATGAAGAAATTATATATGTGATTGACGGTTATGGATCTACCCAAATTGAAACTCCTGACGGCGAAAAACACGCATTTGAATGGGGCAGAAATTCTCTATTCTCGGTGCCTCTAAATGCCAAATACCAACATTTTAACGGTTCAGGTACTGAACCTGCACGCCTCGCCTCCATTCACAACTTTCCATTCTTAATTAAACTATTTAGAAATGAAGATTTTATTTTCAACACGGAGCGCGATTTCCAAGAACGTTTGGGGCCGAATGGATACTTTAAAGGCGAAGGACAAATGATTGAAATCCGTCCTGGCCGTCATCAATGGGAAACAAATTTCGTTGCAGATATTACAAATTTCGAGTTGAAAGATTGGGCAGCACGTGGAAAAGGCTCATCAAGCCTTCGTTGGGTTTTATCCGACAGTACCATGGGTTGCCACACCTCACAAATTGTCCCCGGCACATATAAAAAGGCGCATCGTCATACATGTGGTACCAATGTCTTCACCATCGATGGCGAAGGATATTCAATGTTGTGGTATGAAGGCAAAGAACACGAGAGGGTTCGAATTGACTGGGATCACGGCGTTGTAGTTACTCCACCAGAACAAATGTTTCATCAGCATTTTAATACTGGCACCACTCCCTCTCGTTACCTCGCTGTGCAATTCGGTACCGTTCGATACCCAATGATCTCCGCAAAGATGAAAAAATGGACCTCTGGCAATGATACATCTGTAAAAGATGGTGGTAACCAAATTGAATACGAGGATCAACCTACGGACCATCACGCTATATGGCTGAAGGAAATTGATGAAAAAGGCAACAAATCTGAAATGGGTGAAATATTTGATGAGGAAAATATCCGAAACGGAGGATATGCAAAATCATACTAAATTTATATAAAAGACCCCTTAAAGTATAAAGTTCGCTTTATTTTTTTCGGTCTAATTTTATTTTGACAGATTTTCATTTCTAGCCTCGTAGTATATCAGGAGAGTTATTATGTCGATTGACTTACACGCCCACTGGCGCCCTGCTGAACTAATTGATGCATTACGCCAGCGTGAAAATGAGCCCCGCGTTTTTATTAATGAGGACGGTGAGGAGGTATATAAAGCACGAAATGGGGAACAAAATATCAATCAGGCATTTGATGATGTTAAAGTAAGACTAAAGGAAATGGACAGACAGGGTATTACTACTGCTGTCTTATCGCTTCTAAGCGAATTTACATGGATCGAACGCCTTCCCATTTCGGAGTCACTACCGTTAGTAAAACTGTATAATAATAGTATCTCAAATCTATCCAAAGCCCATGACGGCCGTTTCGTAGGACTTTGTGCTTTACCCTTGGCCGATGTTGATGAAGCAGCAAAAGAATTCGAACGCGCTATGGCTTTATCTGGAATTGTAGGAGCTCAAGTTCCTGGCAATGCATTCTTAACTTATAAGGAGGCAGACGCGTTTCGTCCTGTTATAAATATAGCACACAAGAAAAAGGCGGCCGTATTAATTCATTTTGCCCCTATGCCCGGGGACGCTTGGCCTCGTGTTCCAAAAGGTACAGATAATGCACGACGACGTATGGGCACACTAGATATGCAGGCTAGCTTGTCTGCAAACAATGTAACCTTAACCATGACAGATATTCTTGAACCATACCCCAATGCCACCATGATCTTACATAATCTGGGTGGCAATATCCCCTTTGAAATTGAGCGAATGGACCATCGCTGTTTACTTGATACTCCGGATGAAGAACTGCCTTCGAAACGATTCCGTAAAGCTAATGTATTTTTCGATTGCAACTCGCTCGGTCCTCACGCTATTGAAGCCGGAGTACGTCTTTATGGTGAAGATCGGATTTTTTTTGGCACTGATGGAACAGAATTTGGTGGTGAATGGACCAACAATGCACTGGAAAATGCAAATATCAGCGACGATGCAAAAGAAAAGATTAGGCATGGAAATGCAGTGAGAAAATTATCCCACCTTGCCACACTTACAGGTTTTGGAAGGGCTGCAGAATAAGCCTGATGCCTTAAAGGATACCAACAATAATTAAGGTTTTCGTATTTTTTCTGTGAGAGCAACAATAACACCTCTCAGAGTTCTGACTTCCTGCTCCGTCATAAGCGCACGATTAAATATATTTCGAATATTTCTAATCATACGAGGTCGTTTTTCTTTTACTCTTAAAAATCCCGCTTTATCCAGTTGTTCTTCTAAATGTTCATAAAAATCAATTATTTCTTTTTGGTTAGCTAAGGATGCACCTCGGCCCTTTCGTCTAATTTCTGACGGTATCTCAACATCACCAGCCATTTGTATTTCATAACAAATTAACAACACAGTTTGTGCCAAATTCAAGGATGAAAAAGCCGGGTTTGTGGGGACCGTAATAAGTGTATCAGCCAAGGCGAGATCATCGTTATGCAACCCAACACGTTCAGCTCCGAATAAAATCCCGCACCTAACACGATCAACATCTGAATTTCGTACAACCCCAGCCCAACCGCGGGGATCTTTCACAGGTTTTATCATATCTCGCAATCGCGCAGTGGTTGCACCAACTCTATTAAGGTCGGCTACAGCCTCTGATGTACTTTTAAAAATTTTTGTCTGGGTTAGAATCGAATGTGCACCAGAGGAAGCATTGATTGCCTTTGAATTTGGCCATTTACATTTCGGTCGAACAAGTCTTAATTCAGTGAAACCGAAATTCATCATGGCACGCGCTGTCATACCTATGTTTTCGGCAAGGGAGGTCTCAACTAATATAATTACCGGAGCACCACTAGGAGTATTCAAATTAGCTTCGCGCTTCGTTGGTTGGTCATTTACCATAAAGATTTATTCGACTTATATTAAAGCGCCGTCTCTAAATAGCTTATAAGTAATGGCATCATTTAAAGCATTGTAAGATGCATCAATTACATTAGGCGATACACCAACCGTGGCCCACCTTAAACCTTTACTATCTGTGCTTTCGATCATAACCCGAGTTATCGCTCCCGTCCCTCCCCCAGGAGTAAGAATGCGTACTTTGTAATCTTTCAAATCCATATCTTGAAGTTGAGGATATAAAGGGTTGAGAGCCTTACGAAGTGCGTTGTCTAGAGCATTAACAGGACCATTTCCCTCGGCGACAGTCATAAATTCCTTATCTCCAACTTGCACTTTTAGTGTAGCTTCCGAAAGCGTAATCAATTGTCCCTTTGCATTCCATCGCCGTTCATCCATCACCCTAAAACTTTGAAGACAAAAATATTCAGGTACATCTTCTAAGGCGCGCCTCGCAAGTAATTCAAAACTTGCTTCTGCTCCGTCATAGGCATAACCATCATGTTCTCGATTTTTAACATCTTCCAATAAATTCGAAAGCTTTGGGTCATTTGGATTGATACTAATTCCAATTTCTCGAAACCTTGCCAAGACATTTGACTTTCCCGCCTGGTCGGATACTACTATATGCCTCTCGTTTCCGACTGCTGAAGGGTCAACGTGTTCATATGTTTTAGGGTCTTTCTCAATAGCGGAAACGTGCAGACCGCCCTTATGCGCAAACGCACGGTCACCGACATACGCCGCACTAGAATCAGGAGGACGATCTAAACGATCATCAATAAAACGCGATAAATGGGTTAACCTGCCTAAGTCGGTCTCGGTCATGCCAACATCATAACCCATTTTTAAAACTAAAGACGGAATCAATGAAATAAGATTAGCATTACCACATCGTTCGCCGAGACCATTAAGTGTTCCCTGAACCTGCCTTACACCCGCCCTTACTGCTGCTAAGGAGTTGGCTACAGCGTTTCCTGTATCATCATGACAATGAATACCTAAGTGTGAACCTGGAATATTTTTGATAACTTCACCAATAATATTTTCAATTTCTTCTGGAAGCGTTCCGCCATTGGTATCACAAAGAACAATCCATCGTGCCCCGGACTCATAAGCCGACTTTAAACAGGCATGCGCAAATTCTGGGTTGGATTTGTAACCATCAAAAAAATGCTCCGCATCAAAAATGACTTCATCCGATTTTTTAGTAGCGAGAGTGATGCTGTCATGAATCATCTCGATATTTTCATTGAGGTCGATACCAAGAGCGACCTTTGCATGAAAATCCCAAGTTTTCCCGACCAAACATACAACCTTAGTTTTGGCCCCGAATACTGCTGTAAGGCCAGGGTCATTTTCTGCACTGCGACCAGATCGGCGCGTCATACCAAAAGCGCTTAATCTTGCTCGACTCAAACTTGGTGGGTTTGTAAAAAAACTATCATCGGTAGGATTAGCACCTGGCCATCCGCCTTCTATATAATCAATACCAATTCTGTCTAGTTCCAGTGCAATCGCTGCCTTATCCGCTGCAGAAAAATCAACTCCCTGCGTTTGCGCTCCATCGCGCAAAGTGGAATCATATATATAGACACGTTTGTCATTCATAATGCCACTTACTAGCCTCTCTTCCAAGTTGTCCCATTAGGACCATCTTCCAACTCAATTCCAAGGCTTGCCAATTCATCTCGAATACGATCACTTTCGGCAAAGTCTTTAGTTGAGCGAGCCAAACTTCTTTTCTCTATCATTAATTCTATCTCGGACTCTTCTATTTCTGGAGCACCCTGTTTAAACCAACTTTCCGGATCACACTTTAAAAGTCCCAGGAGCTCGCCGCCAGCTAACAACTCACGCTTAACATCTGAATTTTTAGGATCCTTATTTAATTCGGTTGCTAGCGCATGCAATTCTGCCATTGCTAGCGGTGTATTGATATCATCCTCTAATGCATTGAGTACACCCAATGGAGTTGAAGCATCACTAACTGCTGTGTCTGCCGCACTGCGAAGCGCAGTATAAAGCCTGTCCATTGCTGTTTTTGCTTCAGCCAAAGCTTTTAAACTGAAATCTAGTGGCTGTCGATAATGCGCCGATAACAAGCATAATCTAATCGCCTCGCCTGGGGTCCGATCAAGCAAATCATGCACCGTATAAAAATTACCCACAGATTTTGACATTTTTTCTCCATCGACTGTCAAATAACCGTTGTGTACCCAATATTTGACAAATGGAGCGCCTTTATTACACGATACTGATTGTGCAATTTCGTTCTCATGGTGCGGAAAAATTAAATCCTGACCACCACCATGAATATCAAAGGTTGTCCCAAGATGTTTTGCGCTCATAGCTGAACATTCCAAATGCCAGCCTGGGCGGCCCCGCCCCCACGGGCTGTTCCAGCCCGGTTGATCATCATCCGATGGCTTCCATAAAACAAAATCTGCTGGATCCTCTTTATATGGTGCCACTTCTACTCTTGCTCCGGAAACTAACTCCTCGCGAGAATGTCTTGACAACTTGCCATAGTCTTCCATTGCAGCAACGCTAAACAAGACATGTCCATCCGCCTCATAAGCATGATTATTATCTAATAATGACTTAATCATCTCTAACATCTCATTAATATGTTCGGTCGCACGTGGTTCAACATCTGGCGGAAGTGCATTAAGAGCGAGCATATCAGCATGAAAATATTTTATATATTTTTGAGTGATATTTTCAATTTTTTCTCCCGAAATTTGACCCGCTGCAATGATTTTATCATCTACGTCAGTAATATTTCGAACATAGGTCACGCTGGGATACAAAAATTGTAGCAACCTATATAAAACGTCAAATATAACGACCGGTCGTGCGTTTCCAATGTGAGCGAAGTCATAGACAGTTGGTCCGCATACATACATTTGGACCTGTTCTGGATTAATCGGAATGAACTCCTCTTTTTCCCGGGATAGCGTATTAGTCAGTCG
>PATI01000036.1 GCA_002712335.1 Rhodospirillaceae bacterium
GTTCGGCAAACACGAACAAGATCTCGAACTGGCGTATCTCGGGGCATTCCAAACATCATTGCTAACCGAGAATAGCTACCTTGGCCGCCGGTAAAGACTTGCGTTGATAAGCTATCCGAGTGATTGTAGTCTTTAATATTTTTAAAGAGAAAAGCAGGACCGTGACCAGTTCCTTGGCCCATTCGGATGATATTTCCTAATTCAATATCCCAGTTAACCTCTGAATCAATTTCCGCGATTTCTCCTTCCTTACGTAGTGCCTTTATCCATCCTCGCAAGTCACCGAATGCGATGGGATTACGTTTTATTTCCTGCTCTGTTTGTTCTGTCATTTCAGAAGTCTTTCACAATTAACTAATTTATACGATGGGGTATCTACTGATAAATGATCTGATCAACCACGTCCAGCCGAAGACGATGTTGAAGTCTTGGAAATGAACAGTTAGCGTATAGAATTATATGATAGCACTTATTAAAGAGTATAAATATGCCTAAATATCTAAGACCAGATCAAATTGAGGAGTATCATCGCGACGGTTTTGTGGGGCCGATCGATTTATTGACTTTTGAAGAGGCTTCACAAATTCGAAAGAAAGTTGAAGAAGTCGAGGCCAAGATGGGTACGCAAATTCAGCAGCGATGTAAGATTAAAGCACATCTCCCCTTTACCTTTTTATGTGATGTAATTTCACATCCAATATTACTTGATGCTGTTGAGGATATTATTGGGCCTAATATTCTTTGTTGGGGCTCTAGTTTTTTTCAAAAGGAAGCCAAGGATCCGGGATTTGTATCTTGGCATCAGGATTCTACTTACTATGGTCTCGAACCCCCAGACACCTTAACAGCTTGGCTGGCTATTTCGCAAAGTAATTTGGAAAGTGGTTGTATGAAATTTATCCCTGATTCTCACAACAAAGGTATTCATCAACACGAGGAATTAAAATCAGAAGAAAATTTATTATCTCGTGGTCAAACAATACTAAATGTAGATGAAGATAAGGCACAGTCGATGATTCTCAAAGCGGGGCAGTTTTCGTTTCATAAAGAAGATTGTGTGCACGGGTCGGCGCCTAATATGTCAAATGACAGGCGGATTGGTTTATCGATACACTATGTTTCACCTTCAGTTCGTGAAACCGGGTTCCCTGGTGCTTCTGCTATGCTTCTCAGGGGCGAGGATACAGAAGGTCATTGGGATGAAGATTTGAAACCCGAAAAAGACTGGGATCCTCTNTGCCTTGCAGAGTTAGATCGTGTNGCAAAACTTTACACCCNGGCTCCCGAAGAACGGGAAGCACTCACCTGACTTCTGTGACATTACCNGAATTAAAAAAAAACCAAATTAATGGCTTAACCCTCTCCTGGCGGGAGGCAGGCCAAGGGGAGAGTTTGCTTTTACTGCATGGCATTGGGGGTAGTTCCGAAAGCTGGGATCAGCAGTTTAATTATTTNAAAAATCAATATCGTGTTATTGCCTGGGACATGCCCGGCTATGGTGGTTCCGACTTTTTAGAAAATATTACGCCGACTTTGGATGATTACGTGCATTGTTTGGAGAGACTGATAGATTTTTTAGAAATCAAAAATGTTAATGTTCTGGGTCAATCAATTGCGGCATTGGTTGGAGCAAGATTTTGTATAAGAAATCCATCTAAAACGCTCAGCTATATTTTTGCTCACGGCTTAACAGGTTTGGGAGGGCTTGATTTGGAAGAGCGTGAAAGGCAGAAAAATGGCCGGATTGAAGTTTTTGATTCTCTAGGCCCTAAAAGATTTGCATATGAAAAAGGGCCCGCGATTATGGGAACGCAAGTCTCAGATGAAGCCCGCAACAAGTCGATCCAAATAATGGCCAAGGTAAGGCCGCGGGGTTTTAAACAAGCCGTTGAAATGTTGAGTAATGCAAACTTCTTTATTGATGCCCCGAAAATAAAGGTGCCCTCTTTAATATTGTGCGGCGCAGACGACCCAGTTTCGCCAGAAAAGTTATGTCGTTCCGTTCAGGCCGTAATAAAAAATTCGTCCTTCAGGTTAATACCCAACGTTGGCCACTATTCGGCGATTGAAAATCCGGAGTTATTCAATAATTTAATTTTAAATTTTTTAAGAGATGCCCAAGTCTAGCAATAANCTGATCAAGTCAATTAAACAAAAAAACCGAATTAGAAATTACGATTTTAGATTGAGGGTTTGTCCCTAACTAATGATTGACCTCTGATAAAAATGTCGTTTGGCCAAGGTACAGATTTACGGGTTTGAGTATCAAGCGATACNCAAACTTGATCGTTGATCGCACAGATTTCTTCAGTGCATGAATCAGTCATAACACCCCACACGTGCAGGCTTTTTGATGTGAAATTAATCAAGCAGGTTCTAATTTGAATAAGGTCACCAGGCATTATCTCGCGTTTATATTCGAAGTTTTCTGTTACTGCTGCCATACCTCTGTTGTTTTTACGCATATAGCTGGGCGTAATACCTGCGGTGGTAAAGGTGAAATAAGCCGCTTCGTTAAATGCTCTACTATAATAGCGTACATTTGCATGCCCCATATGGTCGGTTTCCATTGGATAAAACATTCCTTGATAGGCGATATTTAATTCCTTTAAAATTTCGGACGATGACATGGCTAAATGAAAAATTGTATGAAATTGATGTCGCGACTATAGCTCTGAAGTAACTCGTGTCAATTATGTTACCATTGAAGAATAGCCAAATGAGATTTATCCTATAAGTAGCATTGTCCACAAGAAAAAGGTTTTGTAGTGATCAACCAGCTCGGGGTTTCAGCCCACACACCTTGCAATCATCCAGTTATGAGAAAAATCATTCTGGATTCTTATCCAGACGCTAAGTTAGTAGATGATGAAAAAATCACTGATGAATATAGGTTGATAGAGTTTTTGGAGGGATGTGATGCTGCCATCGTTGGATTTGAACCCTTGACTGATAAGGTTTTGTCGGCTTTGCCAGATTTAAAAATCGTCAGCAAATTTGGCGCGGGTTGTGAGACTATCGATTTTAATGCTTTGAAATCACATGGTACTTTGTTTGGCTATACTTTTGGAGTGAATAAATTATCTGTTGCTGAGCTAACGCTCAGTTTTATGATTAATGCTCTCAGGTGGATAACACCCCTGAATCAGGCTATGCGGAGAGGCGATAGGCCGCATTATCGCAATGGCGAGCTCCTCACAGGCAGAACGGTTGGCGTTCACGGTTGTGGAAATATAGGAAAGGAAGTCATTCGTCTTCTCAAGCCTTTTAATTGTAAAATTCTTTCATGTGACGTTAGGGATTATCCGCAATTTTACTCCGAATTTGGGGTTACTCCAGTTCCGTTTGATGAGTTTCTGGATCGTTCTGAAATATTGACCTTNCATTTACCTAAAACACAGACAACTCTCGGGCTTTATAGTCGAGAGGTGTTAGAGAGAATTCGTCCCGAAGCCGTTCTAATAAATACCTGTCGAGGGGGAATTGTTGATGAAGAGGCATTGGCTGATCGTCTTGAAAATGAATTTCTTCGGGCGGCTTGTTTCGATGTTTTTGCTGTTGAGCCAGCAGAGAATGACCGCTTGTTGAATTTACCGAATTTTTTAGCAACCCCACATATCGGAGCAAGTACTGAGGAAACGAGGGTTGCAATGGCAAAGGCGGCACTTAGAGGTCTGAGTGAAAATGAATTGGTTGAACCTGAGAAATACTATGATAATTGACTAGACCACCGGTGAACGCCCGCCGTCTACATTGATAGCAGCTCCTGTAATATAACCCCCAGCTTCAGATGCCAAAAACAATGCAATACTGGAGAATTCGGTGGTTTCCCCTATACGACCAATTGGTATATCACGCGCATCAACCATACCTTGTAGAAACTCTTCATAGGGTTGATCTGTATTGGCTCTTTTGTAAAGACGTTCCCATTGCCCAGATTTAATGAAACCTACTAACAAGGCGTTAACGAGGACATTGTCGGCGGCTCCGGTATTGGCTAAAACCTTTGTAAGAGCGAGGCCTGCTGCTCGGGTTACTGCTGTTGGGGCTCCATTTGCACTCGGTGCTTTCGCACCAATATTGAGTACATTAATTATTCTTCCCCATTTCTTTTTTTTCATGGCGGGAAGGGCAAGTCTGCACAAACGAATTGCTGCAAATAGTTTAAGTTCAAAATCGTTTTGCCATTCTTCATCAGTGATCTCTAAAAATGGACCTGCCTTGCTGGTTCCTGCATTATTTATAAGGATATCAATTTGACCTAGTTCTTTCTCAGCACGCTTGAAAGCTTTTTTAGTTTCTATGGGATTTAAAAGGTCGCACGAAATCGTCATCACTTTACCAGAACCAGATGCTTGAATTTCAGATTTAGCTCTCTCTAGATTCTCTGGGTTTCTTGCTAAAATTGCTACGTCGGCACCCGCCTCAACAAATTTACAGCCCATTCCTTTTCCAAGTCCCTGGCTTCCACCAGTGATTAAGGCAACCTTTCCATCTATTCGAATTTCCAATTCAATTTCTCCCTTTTTATTGGAAAATATTGATACCTGTTTAAATAATTACCCTTCCTAAAGCGCTCGCCAACCAATGTCCCGTCTACAAAATCCATCTGGCCATTCAATAGAGTCAATACCCTCGTAGGCCTTAACTTGTGCCTCGAGAACATTTTTGCCTAAAGCCGTGATTGCCAACACCCTACCCCCTGAGGAGCATATTTCATTCTTTTCATTGAATTTTGTTCCTGCGTGAAACAAGGTTATATCTTTGTTATCTTGGAAATTCTCGATCCCCTTAATGATACTCCCTTTTTGATAGGATCCGGGGTAACCATTAGACGCCATTACGACTGTCAATGCAGTATCGTCATACCANCGTAAATNGAAATCCTTAAGTACTCCGTCCTCCGATGCAATTAATGCAGGTAGTAGGTCTGACATTAAACGCATCATTAAGACCTGACATTCGGGATCTCCGAAACGAACATTATATTCAAGGAGTTTAGGTTTATGATTTTCAATCATCAGGCCAGCATAGAGCACTCCCTTGTAAGGCCTGCCTTCTTCTTTCATGCCTAATAATGTGGGTTTTATAATGGTCTCCATAATCGTCTTAGTCATAGACTCTGTAATAATTGGGGCAGGAGAGTAAGCTCCCATTCCACCAGTATTGGGGCCAGTATCACCATCTCCGACTCGTTTATGGTCTTGCGCTGACGCCATCGGAATTGCTGTATTCCCATCACATAAAGCAAAAAAACTTGCTTCCTCTCCCTCGAGAAATTCTTCGATCACGATTTCCGTGCCCGCCGAACCAAAGGCTTCCTTTTCTAGCATATCCTCTATGGCCTGATGTGCTTGCTCAGAGGTGTCTGCAATAATCACCCCTTTACCTGCTGCAAGACCATTAGCTTTTATTACAATGGGGACCCCGTTTTTCTCAACAAAATCCTTCGCCTTGAGCGGTTCAGTAAAGCGACCAAATGAGGCTGTTGGGATTTTATGACGATAACAAAATTCTTTCATAAATGATTTTGAGCCCTCCATGACCGCTGCGGCCGCACTCGGTCCAAATGATTTAATACCGTTTTCTTTTAATTTGTCAGCTAGCCCTGCTACCAAAGGTGCTTCGGGTCCAATAACAACGAAATCAATATTGTTAGTGAGGGCGAAGTGCACGAGTTCTTCGAGATCTTCAGCAGCAATATCTACACACTTTGCTTCTTGAGCAATACCAGCATTGCCTGGCGCACAATACAGTTTTCTTACTAAGGGGGATCCAGCTATGGCCCAGCATAGGGCATGCTCCCGTCCGCCCCCACCTACAACTAATACATTCACTAATTTTTTCTCCGCTTACTTTTTTGTTCAGATATCTATTAGAGTCCTAGTATGATACTACTCAATTAGCATAAAATGTGAGTCGTAATGACAACCGACGAAATTTATACTGTTATCTCCAATCAAACCGATCCTATGGGAAGTAAAGGTTTGGATCACAATCTTAATGAATTTTCGGTAGGTGAGATAGCCAAAGCGATCAAACAAACTCTTGAAGGCGCGTTTGGGAGGGTGCGTGTTAGAGGTGAAGTTTCTAGGCCAAACTATCATGGTTCGGGTCACTTATATTTTACTCTGAAAGATGAAGATGCAGTGATCGATGGTGTTTGTTGGAAAAACTCAGTTGCAAAACTTGCTCTAAAGATTGAAGAGGGAATGGATGTAATCTGTAGCGGAAGAATTTCGTCGTATTCCAGAAGTTCAAGATATCAAATCGTAATCGACTCTGTAGAGCTAGCCGGAGAGGGTGCTCTGTTGAAGCTTCTTGAGGATCGCCGCAAAAAATTAACGTTGGAGGGTATCTTTGAACCAGAAAGAAAAAAATCTTTGCCATTTTTGCCTAATGTCATAGGTGTTATCACTTCCCCTACTGGAGCGGTAATTCGGGATATTATGCACCGGCTCACTGACCGTTTTCCTCGCAGAGTAATCCTGTGGCCTGTTATTGTGCAGGGGGAGGGAGCATCGGATCAAATCGCGGCAGCTATCAAGGGTTTCAATGCTTGGAAGATTGCAGGTGATATGCCGAGACCTGACTTGCTGATTGTAGCAAGAGGCGGTGGAAGCCTTGAAGATCTTTGGGCTTTTAATGAGGAGAGTGTAGTAAGAGCGGCGGCCGAAAGCCAAATTCCACTAATTTCAGCGATCGGACATGAGACGGACACAACTTTAATAGACTTTGCTTCAGATGTTCGCGCTCCAACACCAACAGCTGCAGCTGAAATGTCGGTTCCGGTGCGGGCAGAACTAGAATCACGGATCCTTCAAGTTCAACTGCGCCTAATCTCTGGATTTGAAAGGAACATCGAGGGACTGAAATTTAAATTAGAGGCCTTGGCTAGAGGCCTTCCAAAACCCGAGTATTTTCTCGAAGAAGCCTTGCAGCGTCTAGATAGAGAAACTGACCATTTCCAAGTGTCACTCATTAATCATTTTAGTAATTGTGTTCAACTTATTAACAGTCTCAACTCGCGATTGCGTCGTCCAAAAGATATAATGATGGCAGCAAGGGAGAGATTTGAAAATAACCACGAACGTCTAAACCTTGCAACTAAGATGAGGCTCGATCAAAGCATTCACCGATTGGATGGATCTGATCTCAATAATCGATTAAGCAATAGTATAGCCAACATCATTAAGGAAAATGTGGAGCGTTTATCCTCCCAAAGTCAACTTTTGGAGAGTTTGTCTTATAGGTCGGTTTTGGAACGGGGGTTTACCTTAATACGAGACAATATTGGCAAACCTATAATTCGGGCCCGCAACACTATTCCTGGCGCTTCGATTCAAATAGAATTTTCTGATGGTAAGAAAGAAGCAGTTTTGGAAGGAAAAAGACAACTAACATCTGAGCGAATTACAAAGGGTTCGTCCAAGAAATCCGACCCTACTCCTGAAGACTCTCAGGGTTCATTGTTGTGAGAATTGCGAGCTTCTTAGCTGTATTATTTTTATTTTCTGCGGACCTTTCAGCTCTTGAATTAAAAGGCCCATTAATCCAAGGCGGCCTAATAATAGGCACTGCCAAGCCCGGCAGCGTAGTAACTTTTGAAGGAACTCGGCTTAAATCATTGTCTAATGGTACTTTTGTTTTTGGTCTTTCTCGAAATGCTCCTCCAACGATTATGTTGAAAGTTCATACGGAAGATGGCCAAATCCAGAAGCACTTATTAAAAGTTAAACAAAGAATTTATAAAATCCAAAGAATTAAAGGCCTGCCTCGACGTAAAGTTACCCCGGCTGTTCGCGATTTCGACAGAATTAAAAGAGAAAGAAATTTATTAATTAATGTCCGTAATTCTGTTAGTTTGCGTAATAATTTCCGAGAGGGTTTCATCTGGCCTGTCAAAGGCCGCATATCAGGAGTTTATGGGAGTCAACGTATACTCAATGGAAAGCCGCGTTCACCTCATTTAGGTGTCGATATCGCTGCCCCTCTTGGTACAACCGTTTTAGCGTCTGCAAAAGGCACTGTGTCTCTTGTTCATCAGGGAATGTTCTTTGCCGGAAAAACAATCTTTATTGATCATGGTCTAGGTGTAGGGACTATTTACATTCATCTAAGTAAAATATTGGTGGATAAAGGACAAAAGGTTAATCAGGGCCAATTGATCGGTTTGGTTGGAAAGACGGGACGGGCGACCGGCTCTCATTTGCATTGGGGCCTGAGTTGGAATTTGATAAGACTAGACCCGTCCTTACTAGTTGGGCCTATGAGATTGAAGCAAGATTAGGATTACGCAACTATTCTTCTGGCCATCTTCGGTGCAACCAGCATAGCCATTGTGACGGGTGCTCGGAGGCCCATTCTTCGATGATTATGTTTATCTGTCGCATCATCTTTCCAACATCTCCATCGACTGGCTTATTAATGGGTTTGTAAATTTTCAATTCAAAATTACACCCATTTTTTCGGATAATTCTTACGGGAATTGCGGGGCATTTGTATCGCATAGATAACTTTGCGACAGCTGGGGCTGTCATCGCCTTTCGGCCAAATAGCTCTACCGGGATACCATCATTCATTTTAAGATCTGCCATAATACCAAGGCGGGAGTCGTTTTTTAACGCTTGAATTACCTCTTTTGCTCCCTCTGGGCCCTTTGAAATTATTTCAGAATTCCTTAATCCCCTTATTTTCTTAAGCATTAAATTGACTACCGGATTATTAGCCTCTCTATAAACCTGTAAATAGGGTGTGTTTAGCCTCTGAGCCGTCAATGCCAGAAGCTCCCAATTTCCAAAGTGACCTGTAAAGAAAATACAGGGACCCCCATTGACCGTAAGGGAAGTTAAAATTTCTTCATTCGATATTTTTACGCGTTCTCGCGTTATCTTTTTTAAATGTGGTAGTTCTCCAAGAACCCGTCCTAAATTATCCCACATGCCATCAGTAATTTCTTTGATTTGTTTTCCGTTTAGGTTTGGAAATGCTTTGCTTAAACTAGTAATGGCCCATTTTTGATACCCTAAACGGGGTCCAAGCCAACGACCCAATATACTCCCTAATCTTGATGAAGCATCCATGGGTAGAAAATAAAAGATAACAAACACCAAAGCCACCATGAGGGCTTCCAGTGGATATCTGATAAGACGATACAGAGATCTGTAAACCCTTGATTTCTTAGACATATCCAAGGGTCCTTTTTATAATTGTCTCTCTATCGTCTATATTTTTCCATTCTACAGAAATCTTTATTGTCTTAATTTTAGGTCGCGTTTCTNGGGGAAGACGAACAAAATCTTTCGTAGTTGTTATGGGAATTGCTGATAAACTTAATGCTTGCTCTAAAATAAATTTAATTTCTTTGGACCTAAACTGGTGGTGATCTGGAAATTCATATGTCCCAACAATTTCATAACCAAGTTCCCTAACACTTTCAAAAAACTTTGAAGGCCTTCCAATTCCAGAAAATGCTAACACCTTTTTATCAGCTAACTCGGGGTTCGGGTGTGCAATAATTTTAGTTTCATAAATGGGACGAGTTTTTCCGACATAATCCAAAATACCATGGCAGTCATCTCCAACTAATANTATNGCATTGCATCGGTTAATGGCTTTATTGGGTGTTTCTCGAAGAGGTCCTGCCGGAATAATTTGGCCATTACCGAAGCCATAACCTCCATCAATTGTTAGGATCGAGAATGTTTTTTTTATCGTCTCATTCTGGAAGCCATCATCCATAACAATCACTGATGCACCATTTTTTATAGCTTGTTTAGCTCCCAAAACGCGATTTTTTGCAACCCATGTTGGTGCTGTGGAAGCTATTAGCAACGGTTCGTCGCCAACTTCAGATACGGTATGATTGGAAGGGTTAACTNTTATAGGGCCATTTAGTGAGCCTCCATAACCACGTGTTAATACGTGTGGCTTATGTCCTATTTTTATCAAGGCTTTTATAAAATCGATGGCTAGTGGAGTTTTCCCTGCACCTCCAGCAGTAATATTACCAATACATAATACTGGCACTGGGCTAGACCAGGGAGAATGGTTAAGAAAAGTGTGAATAGTGGAACCAGAACGCCAGAGCAAGGATAAGGGCGATAGTAATTTTCCTATAGTGCTCGGTCTATGCCAAAATTGTGGAGCATGCATAGATTAGCTCCTATTCTGAATATTGGGTGGCACTTTGTCCGGGGTGAGAAAGGGCGACAGGTGGCTCATAATTTTTCCGAGGATACTAATTTTATCTTTTGCAATATTCGAGGCAGCAATGATTTGGGCTTGCCGCCTCGTCTCATCTGACAGTAGCGTGCTGACTGCTTCGGCTAACTCTCTTTTGTTATGAACCAAAATAGATCCGTCGACTTTAGACATTTCTTTTGTAATGGTAGTAAAATTATCTGTAGAAGGTCCATGAATTATAGCACAATCGAGTTTTGCTGCTTCTAATAGGTTTTGGCCGCCATGAGGGATCAGTGTACCTCCAACAAAAGCTATGGGCGATAGCCGATAAAAAAGGCCTAATTCTCCTATAGTATTGGCAATATATATCTCCGTTTTTGCCTCAATAGAATGCCTTTCGTCCCTTAATTGAGTTATAAACCCTTGGTCAGACAAGGAGGAAGCAATTTCGTTTCCTCGAATTGGGTGTCGAGGAATAATAATTGTCAGTAAGTTGGGGTAACTGGATGACAGAAAACGATGTGCATCGGCGACTATCGCTTCCTCGCCTTGATGGGTACTCGCTGCNATCCAAATTGGACGCTTTCCAATAGCGTTCCACAACGCGGTAAGCTCGCTGTCATTCGCAGGTAAAGATTCAGCCGCATATTTCAGATTTCCAGGAACTTCTACCGCCTTAGCGCCCAGTTTGATTAGTTTATTTGCATCTCTTTCACTTTGGGCCATACATAGAATAAAACAATTCATTAAACGTGAGATTGTTTTAGGGAANCGTTTCCAAATTTTATAAGAGTTTTGTGAAATTCGGGCGTTAATTAATATCAATGGAATTTTACGTTTTTTTATATCGGTTAGAAAATTCGGCCAAAATTCCGACTCCATCCAGAGGATCAAACACGGGTCCCAATAACTTAGAAACCTTTTAATCCAAATGGGTTGATCAATAGGTATGAACTGATGGATTACATCAGATGGTAAACGTTCGGCCATGATTCTTTCTGATGTAACAGTGCCAGTGGTTATCAAAATTTGAGTGGACGAATAGAATTTTTTAATTTCTTTAATCAATGATAGGGCTGAAATAGCCTCCCCAACGCTTGCTGCATGCAGCCATACGATATTACCTTTTGGCCTAATCTGACTNGGATACCCAAATCGTTCTTTCAACCGGTCGGGGTGTTCCTTTTTCTTAGATTTTCTTCTTTGCAAAAACCAAGATATGAACGGTATGGCAGCGTATGAAAGAACCCGGTAAACGGGAATAATCACGGTGAGGTCTCCGTAGCTGGAGGAATTTTAGGCAAACCTAATTCATCATCGAGCTGACAAGTGATAAGATTTAATTGTCTTTCTAAATCCTTTGTTTTTTGGACAATTTCCTTTTCGTCGGCATTACTATTGATGATTATTGGTTTACCCCATTTTATTATTCCACGACAAAATGGAAGTGGTATCAAAAAACGATCCCATGTCATCAAGGTTCTGCAATGTCTCGCGGTATATGAAATTGGGAGGATCGGCACACCGGCGTGACATGCTGCAAATACAATTCCCTTTGCAGCATGCATTCTTGGGCCACGGGGTCCGTCAGGGGTAACTCCAACCATTTGTCCGGACTTTAAAGTCCGTAATATTGCTCTGACAGTTCTAGCTCCACCATTGGAAGTTGAGCCCGTAATTGAATCGAATCCTAAAAATTTAATTGTCCGAGATATTAGCTCCCCGTCTCTATGCCTCGAAATAACCATTTTTAAATTTTGTTGATATGGCCAAGCAAGAGACATCATAAGTAGCCTTCCATGCCAGAAAGCTACCAAAAACGGTTTTCCTTTATTTAATAGTTCAAGTGGAATTTCTGAGCCGTCCACTCGCCACCGTCCAGTCAGTTTAATGAGTCGAATATAGTTTGCTGCTAGCCAAGCGACTATGAGTTTGGGGCCATTTTTTTTTAGAAGATTTTTTAAAACGGCCATTTTCTAGTCATTGATTGCATTAGAATGGACTTCTTCAGCTTGTCCGGCAAACTGGACGTTGTAAAGTTTTTCATAAGAACCCTTTTTAGCAATTAGCTCGTCGTGGGTGCCCTTTTCAACAATTTTCCCGGATTCCATCACAAAGATTATATCCGCGGAAATGACCGTGGACAAACGGTGAGCTATGATTATCGTTGTTCGATTCTTGGTCAACTTATCTAGCGCAGACTGAACTTGTCTTTCCGTTTTGCTGTCTAACGCTGATGTTGCTTCATCTAATAACAATATTGGTGCGTCCTTCAGCATGGCACGTGCGATTGCTATTCTTTGTCTTTGTCCGCCTGATAGTTTTAACCCACGCCCTCCAACATGAGTTTCATAACCGTCGGCCAGTAAAGAAATAAAATCATGGGCTTCGGCTGCTTTAGCAGCAGCCATAATTTCCTGCTGTTTTGCATCCAGTTTTCCATAGGAAATATTACTTTGGATTGTGTCGTCAAACAAAGTTAGGTCTTGTGATACGAGTGCAATCTTGCTCCTTAAAGAGGAAACAGTTACATCTTTTATATTTCGACCGTCGACTAAGATTTCTCCCTCTTCACAATCATAAAATCGAGGAATTAGGTTAAGAATCGTTGATTTACCTGCTCCGGATGGCCCCACAAGTGCTACCGTGGTGCCAGCTTCAATATTAAGATTTATATTAGAAAGCGCTAAGCGATTTGGTTCATAGCGGAATGTGACATTTCGAAATGTGACGTTTCCTCTCACATCGTCAAGTTTATTTGCCTTTGGCTTATTTTGTATCTCTGGTTCTGAGTCAATAAGTAAAAATATACGCTGAGCTGCTGCTAGGCCTTCCTGCAAATTTGCATTCATATTAGCGAGGTTCTTCATTGCGGGATAAGCTAGTAAAAGTGCAGAAATAAAAGACGCGAAAGTCCCAGGTGTGGTTGCCCCTTGTATAACCTGACTTCCGCCATAAAAAATAATAATCGCAACGGCGATGCCACCTAAAGATTCCATAATTGGGTGTGTTGCTGATCTTACCCTCGCTGCTTTTTGGACAAGCTTAAAAATTATATTTATTAATTTGGTTGCGCGATTAATTTCATATTTTTCCATACCGTAAGCACGAACATGTCTAGCTCCACGGAATGTTTCATCGAGAAGAGTAGTGAGTTCTCCCATCTGGATTTGAGTATTATCAGACACTTTACGCATCCGTTGGCCTATTCTGACAATCGGGTAAACTGCAGTGGGAAATACAAAGAATGCGATTAATGCCAGGGTCCAATCATGATAAAAAAGTAGTCCTATTAAAAAAATTAGCGTCAAAGTATCTTTGGCTATTCCAACCAAAACATTTGAAACGGCGGACCGAAGCATATTCGCGTCATTATTGAAACGAGAAATTAGATTTCCAGTTGAAGTTTTTTGGAAGTAAGATATATCTGCCCACATCAGATGTGAGAACATTGTTTGTTGAATGGTTGCAACTATGCGTTGACCTATGTGGCTCATGAGAACAGCCTGTCCATAAGTGGAGAGTCCCTTGATTACTGCAATTGCAAATATAGCGATTGGAATTATCAATAACATATTCTCATCGCGAAGAATAAACACGTCATCGAATACTGGCTTCATGAGATAAGCATTTGTGGCGGTGGTTGCGGCTACGATGGCCATGCATAATACTGCCAAAATTAATCGACTACGATGAGGGCGCAAATAATCGCGCACGAGTCTTCCCACAAGAAGAGATGTTTTTTCAGTGTTTAGCTTTGTTAATGTTATATTGTGCTTAGGGTTTTTCATACGGTCACAATATTATCATGAGCTGAAAATCCCTACAAATAATTGCATATGTTTAATTTTATTTGGGAGTAATCATCAATCAGAGTCCGGCGACAGTCATTCCGTCCACTCTAATGGTTGGGGCATCTGTTCCATACCGGAATTCAAGGTCATTTGCGGGCACTAGGTTATTGAACATTTCATTGAGATTTCCGGCAATAGTCATTTCGCTGACTGGGGCCGTTATTTCCCCGTTTTCAATCCAAAACCCGCTTGCACCTCGGCTGTAATCCCCCGTGACACCGTTAACACCCATACCAATTAATTCATTCACTAGAAATCCTTCCTTTATATCTGAAATTAATTCCAGCACTGAAACGTCTCCCGCCTCCATGTATACGTTTGTAGAAGAAGGACTTGGAGGGCCTCCGGTTCCCCTTGAGGCATTGCCAGTTGTATTGAGGCCTAGTTGACGTGCTGAAGAGAGGTCGAGTAGCCAGGTAGTCAGTTTACCATTCCTTATGATTTCTTTCGGGCTGGTTGCTATGCCTTCACCATCAAATGGTTTTGAATTGAGGCCTCTTCTTCGATGAGGGTCATCATGGATAATAATATTTTTATTAAAAATCTGTTTACCTAATTTTTCTTTAAGAAAAGAGGTGCCACGCGCTATGCCAGCGCCATTTATTGCTCCCGTTAAGTGACGCAAAAGGCTTGCGGACACTCGCCAATCATAGATGACTGGTATATCTGATGTTTTTTTCTTTTGGGGATTAAGGCGTGCTACAGCTCTTTCTCCAGCGCAGATTCCTACCTCACTTGCAGATCTCAAATCCTCCCCATAAACAGCAGTTGCAAAATCATAATCGCGTTCCATTTCAGTTCCTTTCCCGGCAAGAACCGAAACTGAAAGACTTTGACTTGTAACACCATATTGTTGAGAAAATCCATTTGTTGCTGCAATTCCGATTTGGGCCTTACTGTATCCAGCCTCTGCACCCTCAGAATTTGTTACACCTTTCACTGAACGAGCGGCATCTTCTGCTTCAGATGCCATTTCAATGAGATGCTGAGTTTCAGGTTCAACGGGGTCATAACTTTCCATTTCTGGGAACTCTCCGACGATTTGCTCGGGTTCTGCAATTCCACACCATGGATCTTCTGGAGCTGCTTTAGCCATAGCAATCGCTCGTTCTACTATTCCATTTAGCGATCCACCGGAGTGATCAGTAGAGGAAACAATCGCCTGTTTTTTTCCAATAAAAACTCGGAGACCTAAATCAGCAGATTCGGAGCGCTCTAATTTCTCCCTGGCTCCTAACCTCTGAGAAACCTCAATCGAGGTCCCATCGAAAATCACTGCATCAGCGCTTTCCGCGCCTTTATTTTTTGCTAATTCCAAGAGATTTTGCAGTAGGTCAAGTTGGTTTTTTGTTTTAGTCATTTCTTGTCTTCCTCTTCCAAACCGGGTTACCGGGGCCCGGTAAATTGTACTCTTGCCAATTACAGGTAACTTTTTCAATGATATCTTCTACCATATGAATTTTTTGGCCCCATTGGCGGTTTGTTTCAGGAGGTATTTTAGTCGTAGCATCCATCCCAATTTTTGAACCGAGCCCAGATTCCGGGGATGCGAAGTCAAGATAGTCAATGGGAGTATTGTCAATAATTGTACAATCACGGGAAGGATCCACATTTGTTGAAATGGCCCACAAAACGTCTTGCCAGCTTCTAGCGTCGATGTCGTCATCCACCACAATGATAAATTTAGTATACATGAATTGACGTAAGTAGGACCAAATAGCCATCATTATCCTTTTCGCGTGACCGGGATATGATTTTTGGATTGATACAACCGCGACCCGATAAGAGCAGGCCTCGGGTGGTAACCAGAAATCCTTAATTTCTGGGAATTGTTTTGTTAAAATTGGTAAAAAGACGTCATTTAAAGCCTCGCCAAGTATCGAGGGTTCGTCGGGGGGGCGACCGGTGAAGGTAGATAGGTAAATTGGCTCACTTTTCATCGTCATTGCGGTAACTGTAAATACTGGAAACTTTTCAATAGAATTATAATACCCAGTATGATCACCGTAAGGTCCCTCGAATTCGTAATCGGTGCGGGAGACAAAGCCCTCAAGAACAATTTCTGCGTTAGCAGGAACTTTTAGAGGAACCGTTTTACAATTAACTAATTCTATTTTCTTTTCTCGGAGCAAACCTCCGAATTGGTATTCTGATAATGCTTCTGGAACAGGGGATACAGCCGCGATCATTGTGCCGGGGTCCGAACCTATTACTGCGGCGGCCGGAATGGCATTGCCGGTTGCATTAGAATGTGCTTCCGACCCTCCGCGATGACGAAGCCATCTCATTAAAGTAGAGTTTTTACTCGTGACTTGCATACGATAGATGCCAAGATTTGTTCCTGAATCTGATTCGGTCACGACCATGGGCCAGGTAATGAGAGGTGCGGGTTCACCGGGCCAACATGTCTGTATCGGAAGTATTTCCAAGTCAATATCTTCTCCTGTGAGCACAACCTCTTGGCAAGGTGCGTTGGAAATTATTTTTGGCTTCATGGCGAAGACAGATTTTATCATTGGAAACATTTTGATTGCTTCCTGCCAGCCCTCAGGTGGCTCCGGTTGTCTAAGATACGCTAGCTGTTCGCCTAATTGTCGAAGTTCTTTTTTTTGACGATTCATGCCAACAGCCACGCGGTCAACAGTTCCGAATATGTTGACAAGGACTGGGATCCTGCTCGGGGTTCCATCTACCTTCAGAGGGTTTTCGAATAATACTGCAGGTCCACCCTCGGCCAAGAGTCGTGTTTGAATCTCTGTCATTTCCAGGACAGTTGATACTGGTTTTATCACGCGCGTGAGTTGACCCAGCGCTTCAAGTTTAGCGATAAAATCATTTAAATTGGCGTAAGCCATAGCTAACTAGTATCCGTTGATTAGCGAAAATAAATTTATAAAGATGTTTAACACGTTGTTGGGGGGATATGGCAAATTTTGATAACATTTTAATTTTAAAACAAAGATAAAGTAGATAGGGGAAAGTTATGGGAAAAACAAATGATTTTGTCTCTGGGGCCCAGGCACTGGAGTACCCTTTCGAAATACCTGATTTTTCATACGTATTTGAAGCTGGAAACTGTGATCCCCTGCTAAGCGATAATTTTGAAACTGTTGGCCGGATACCAGTGTTAGCAGCGGGGTCTAATCAATCACCTGAGCAGCTCTCTAGAAAATACGCCGATTCACCTGAATTGGGTCCCATACCAGTGATACACGGAAGATTGTGGGATTTTGATGTGGTATATGCCGCTCATTTGGCAGGGTACGGGTCAGTACCAGCAACCTTCCAGAATTCTCCGGGAACGGTAGTTGACGTTTTTTTGGCTTGGTTTACAGAGCCTCAGCTCCTCAGGATGCATCAGACCGAGGGTAACTACACATTCGATCGATTGATGGGTTGTCAACTAGAAGTTGATTTTGGCAGGTCACCGTGTGAAATTTTTGCTTATACGGCAAAGAGTGGCTGTTACAATCACATGGGTAGTTGCTTAAGTCTTTCTGAAATAAACGCCAGTCAAAGGTCATTTCCCTCTGCCAGTCAAAGGGAAATACAAGCGATCTTGTGCAAGAGGTTTTCTCCAAAATTGGACGTTGAAAAATTTATTGTTGAAAACATCACAAATAAAGTAATTAAAGCCAACCGGCTAAAGAAAATGCGCAACGATTCTATCGCCATTTACTACTCTCGGGAAACATTAATTTCTCTTTAATTCCTTAGGAGAGCGGTCAATGCCAACCCACAAGACTCGGGCGTTTCGAATGTTGGTACGCCCGCGCTATTTAACCGGTGTAATATTTCAGGTGTAGAGGGACTGCAATACACAATTAGCGGCTTGCTGGTTTTACGTATGGCCCTGATTACAGGGTCAGCAATAAGCTCTGGACGCCCTATTCCCGATGATCCCACAATGGGTATTACAACATCAAACTCTTCAGCTTGAAGAAGTGTATTAATAGTTTCTTCGACAATTTTTGGTGAAAGCCCAGCGAGTGTTAAGTCAATTGGGTTGCTGTTTGCACTAAATCCCACGTGCGTAAATATAGAACTAAGCTGGGCTGCAGTTTTTCTACTTGGGATTTGGGTTTTAAATCCAGCGAGGCCACACTGATCAGCGATTAGGCTCCCCGCACCGCCTGTTGAGGTGAGTATGGCAACCCGACGTCCCTTAGACGTCCTACCGGCACTAAAAGTAATAGCAATATCAAGAATTTCATCAAATCTTTTGACCCGAATTACATCGGACTGTGCAAATATGGCATCATACAATCGATCATCGCCTGCCATGGCACCTGTATGAGAAGCTGTGGCCAGTTGCCCAGCCTTAGATCTTCCTACTTTATAAACTACTAGTTTTTTTTCTGCTTTCTTTGCCTTTCTAGTCAACGAAAGGAAACGCTTCGGGTTTCGAATGACTTCCAAATATAATCCTATAACAGTCGTGTCGGGCTGATCAATCATCCAGTCTAGAAGGTCACAAATTTCAAGATCCCCTTCATTTCCGGTAGAGACTAAATGTGATAGGCCAATACCCTTGGCAGCTGCTCGAGATAACAGAGAACCCAATATTCCGCCAGATTGAGAAATAATACCTATTTTGCCTATATTTACGTTAAGGTTGTCTATTGCACCTGACGCGGAAAGGATCACATTGTCCTGTAAGTTTAAAATTCCAATAGTATTTGGTCCGAGGATTCGCATGGATCCGGATGCCGCTGTGAGTGCCAATTGACGTTTTGAACCTTTAGGCCCAATTTCACCATAGCCTCCACCCAATACAACAGCCACTTTTGTTCCGAGGGAGGCCAATTGACCGACCGCTTCTTTTGTTCTACTTGGACCAAGCAAAATTATAGCGACATCCGGTACACCAGGTAGTTTATCTATATTCGAAAAACAACGGATACCCTGAATTGTGTTTGCTCGCGGATTTACAGGCCATATTTTCCCATGAAAACCGCTATTTTTTAAAAATTTCAAGGGGCGACCCGCAGTTTTTTTTGGATCTGTGGAGGCCCCGATCACGGCGATTGATTGTGGTCGAAAAAGATTTTCAACGGCTAGCGTCAACAGGTTGGTCCTATTTTGATTTTTCTAAAAATGATTTAACAGCATCTCGGTGGTAATCTGTAGTATAACAAATAGCCTGCGCTTGACAGCCGAGTTCAAAAACTTCCTCGATCGAGAGTTCTAGGCTCTTGTCCAGAATAGATTTTGCTAGAGCTAGGGCATGCGGAGAGCCGACGGTCATTTTGTCAGCGATTGATAAGGACTCGTCTATTAAATTTTCATGCTTCACAACGGCGTCAACCATGCCAATAGAGAGGGCTTCGGCGGCGTCGACACGCCGCCCTGAAAAGATGAGTTGTTTTGCACATGCTAATCCGATTCGGCGAGGCAAAAAATACATTCCCCCTCCGTCGGGGATGAGTCCTCTTAATAAATAACTCATTGTAAATATTGACTGATTTGAAGAGATGATGAAATCACAACACAATGCCAGGTCTGCCCCAAGGCCTGCTGCTACGCCATTTACAGCTGCAATCGTTGGCTTGGATAAGCTATGAAGCATGGTTACCGCTTGATGTGTACGTCGCTGCCGGGCCCATCCATTCATTGCTACTTTTTCTAGGGGAACTTCTAGACGGTCTCTCATGGCCGCAATATCGCCTCCGGCACAGAAGGCTTTACCATTTCCAGTTAAAATAACGGCTCGAACGGAATCCTCCTTACTTACCCATTCGAAAGCTTTTATGAGTTCATTTCTCATGGAGTCGTCAATTGCATTTAGTTTTTTTGGACGATTTAAGGTGATGATTACATAGGCACGTTTTTGGTCTATTTTTATCCATTGAAATTTTGGTTCTTTCATTATTCAATCCATTCTATCCCCAGCATTAGGATTTTAACCTTAGTTTATGAGCGTTGAGTGTTTCATTCGATTTAATCCTTTTCGATTTTTAATTATTGTGCAACGGGGACTCAAAAATGACTTGCTAGAATTCCGCCAAGAAATAGCCAGGAAAAGAGGCGATTAGATTTAAATTTCGCTAGGCAGTCTTTCGGTGAATTCAGGTCTAGATCCCAAACCTGCCATAAAAGTTGTAAAGCCCCAAAAGTTAAACCAAAATAAAAAGGCCAGCTGATTCCTAATGTTAAACCCGCACAGATGAAAAGAATTAAAGCAACCAAATAAAATAGATACAACCAGGGTTTGCTTCCAGGTCCTAGAAAGCGGGCAGTTGATTTAATACCTGCATCCGGATCGTCGATGCGGTCTTGGTGTGCATAAATTGTGTCATACCCTAGTGTCCAGAAAACCCCCCCTAAATATAATAGAACAGCAGTAAAAGAAATTTCTTCCTTCACTGCAGCCCAGGCAAGTAGCGCACCCCAGTTAAAGGTGAGGCCTAAAAATAGTTGGGGCCAGAAGGTAACTCGTTTCATGAACGGGTAAGTAAAAACGAGAATTAAGGATAAAACTCCTACTAAAATGGCATTATCATTCAATGTACTCAAAATAAGAAACCCGATTATTATTAGCACTCCCAGAAAGCATATGGCTTTATTTAATGTAACCTCTCCACTAGGCAGTGGTCGGCTTTTCGTTCTTGAAACTTTGGAGTCAAAATTGCGGTCAATGATATCATTATAGGTGCACCCGGCTCCACGCATTATCAAAGCACCAATCCCAAATATAGTGAATAAGTAAATGATTTCATGAACTAAAAGAAAATTGTGAGTGGCCATTGATAATGACCACCAGCACGGGAATAATAAAAGCCAGGTTCCGATAGGTCGGTCAAATCTCGCCAACCGAATAAACGGATGCCAATTCTTGGGAGTATGTTTGACCAACCAGTTATCGGTTGGAATATCACTCTCTTTGTTTGCCATGCTCTTTCTTTATATTCCTTAACTAAGTATAGATTTTAATCTGTTTAATTGATGGTCTCTAGTAACAAGTTAGCTATTGAAATCTTAGTATAGAAGTTCTCTTATGATTCAATGCGAGTTCCTAGACTATTTGTCGATCAAAATCTTATGTTAGGGCAGACGATCTTTGTCTCTGAATCTCAAGCCCATTACTTAATTCAGGTTCTTAGGATGTCTGAGGGCAACAAACTCCGGCTTTTTAATGGTAGAGATGGAGAATGGTTAGGAAAAATATTTTCAATTACTCGCCGGCACTGCTCTTTGAAAATATGTTCCCAAAAGGAGAAACAAAATTCGGAAGAGGACCTTTGGTTGATATTTTCTCCTATAAAACGTAGCCGAATTGATTTTGTCGTGTCCAAGGCAACAGAATTAGGCGTTATTCGAATTTTACCGGTCCTAACAGATTTTACAAACGTCAAACGGGTTAATACCCAAAGGCTTATTTCTAATACCGTTGAGGCAGCACAACAATGCGGCCGTCTTTCGGTTCCTCGTGTTTTAGAACCCCAGAGCCTGAAATCACTCTTAGCAAATTGGCAAGTTGACAGGAAGTTATTTTATTGTGATGAAACGGGAGGCGGATCGCCTATAAATAAAACGTTTAATGATGTTAAGATGAAAAATAATATAAGCTCAGCTGCGATTT
>PATI01000037.1 GCA_002712335.1 Rhodospirillaceae bacterium
AACAAGGGGTCCCAGCGGAACCTACAGAACCACGCCCAATCATTTCGGAGGTGGGACCACAACAAGGGGTCCCAACGGAACCTACAGAACCTCGCCCAATCGTTTCGGAGGCGGTTACACAACAAGGGGCCCCAGCGGAACCTACAGAACAACGCCCAATCGTTTCGGGAGTGGGTATACAACTCGCCGCAGTAGGTACTGAGCTGTACAACAACCGTAGAATTAAAAAATTTTAGATGGACTTTTAATTGATGAAAAAATCATTTTTAAACCGAATTTAATTTTAAACTAGAAAACGACAAATATATTCAGGTAATCCGTGATGGTACAAGACGGGAATAATCCTTTTAAAAAGTTGGGTATTATTAGGTTTTGGATAATTTCAACAATATTTTGGGTATCTTTTCCTATTTCTATGCTTATTTGCTATATCGCGATGGGTCAAAATAAGACTAAACAACTAGTTAGGGCACTCCTAAGTGATTTTCTTCAAACGATAGCAATAATTTGTATAGTAATTGTCGTCATGGTCTATGCTATTTACATTTACATATCAGGATTGAGTTAATAGCTAAATTGAAACAAGAAATTTTTATCTGTATCTCATAGTCTTTTCTATGAATTCATCTTTTTAAAATAAAAGCTGAGGTTTTGAATAAAGAGAATTTAATAAATTCTTCTTGGTGTAGATAAAAGTGATACTTTAATGCAATACCTCTAATATTTTGGATGCAAACATGACCTATATTCTCGGCTTATGCACGATGGGCAACAGCTCTGCCGCCCTTTTAAAGGACGGAAAGGTGATAGCAGCTGTAGAGGAAGAAAGGCTTAGCAGAATAAAAAATGATAGTTCTTTTCCCCATCTCGCAATAAGTGAAGTTTTATCGATTGCAAATATTGCCTTGCAAGACGTAAATGAGATTGCAATTTACTGGAAACCTTGGCGAGTTTTAACAAGAGGACTAGGTACCGTAAAAAAGTTGATGGGGTCTACTAATTCTAGAAAAGCTGTTAGGCATAGAATTAGGGAATTATTTCTCAATAATGAAAAAAATATGAACGGGAGTTGGTCAGACCTTATTAGGGTTAAAAAGATTTTAAGAGCGCATCATGGAAATTTTAAATGTAAGGTAAGGTTTTGGGACCACCATTACACACACCAAGTGTATGGTGAAGCAATGAAGGACTGGAAAGAATATGCATCTTTGTCATACGATGGAGGAGGGGAAGAATACTCTACTATCCTTTCTATCGTAAAAAATGGGAAAAGGCAGGTTGTAACACGTCATAAGTGGCCGAATTCTTTAGGTCATTTTTATTCCACATTTACTGGGTTCTTAGGGTTTCAAATGTTGGAAGGTGAATACAAGATGATGGGGCTGGCGCCCTATGGTGACCCAAAATATAAGAACATAATTCTTAACAAGATTATAAAACTATTACCAAATGGAAATTATAAACTTAATACAGAGTTTTGCGATTATCATTCCGCCCTTCGTGGTATTTTTTCGAATGAATTAATCGAGTTATTTGGAGATCCTAGAAAAGACGGACATGAACCAACCGAGAAGCATATCGATATCGCTTCTAGTGTTCAGTCTGCATTTGAAGAAACGTTAATTCATATTTTGCATCCAGTATCCATCAAATTTCCTGAAATAAATAAATTGGTGATTTGTGGAGGCTGCGCATTGAATGTAACGGCCAATGGAAAATTATTAACCTCTTCTAAATTTAAGGAAATAATTATTCCCCCTGCTCCAAATGATGCGGGTTGTGCTATTGGAGCTGCTCTTTGCTCAGAAACAAATTCGCCTGATTTTGAGAGTTTAAGGTCGCCCTATCAAGGTAGAAAATTTTCAAATGACGATATTCAAACAGCAATAGAAAAAGGTCGGGGCCTAATTTTTGATCGGGTCGCAGATCACGACTTAATTGAGAGGACGGCAGAGCTTCTTGCGTCAGGAAAGTTGGTTGCCTGGTTTCAAGGACGATCAGAGTTTGGTCCAAGAGCCCTCGGTGCCAGATCTTTTCTGGCAGACCCGAGGTATGATGAGATTCGTGATGAAATAAATGAAAAAATTAAAAAAAGAGAACTTTTTCGTCCGTTTGCGCCAAGTGTTACTGAAGAAAAGGCCACGGATTATTTTTGCTTAAATCAAAATAGTCCCTACATGAATATAGTCGCAAAGGTGTTATCAGAAGACATACCCGCTGTGACCCATACTGATTTAACCGCAAGGGTACATACTGTCTCGGCTCAGTCTAACCCTAAATATTATTGTCTTTTAAAAAGATTTGGTGAAATTACAAATGTACCGGTCTTATTAAATACTTCCTTTAACATTCAAGAGCCTATCGTATATAGCCCTGATGATGCCATTAATACTTTTTTAAATTCAGGTGTAGACTTTTTAGTTATTGAAAATTTCATTATATCCAAAGCGGTTTAAAGATGTTCTTGAGCATTGATTTCGAAGACTTTAACCATGACTTTAAAGTCAAATTCAGTGGGGCTAACGATCCTATGTTAAAAACGGATGCCTTGTGGGAAAAGTATAATCTAATTAATGATTTTCTGTGCAGAAATGGAAACAATAACGGACGATTTATCACCTTTTTCTGTACAGGGATTCTTGCTGAAAAGGCACCTGATCTTATCAGAAAAATATCAAAAGATGGGCACGAAATAGCATGTCATTATTATCAACATGATATAATGGATAACCAATCAATTACGAAAGTAGAGACCACATTGCGTCGTGCCAAATCTATCTTGGAAGACGCTTCGCAAACTGAAGTAATTGGATTTCGGGCTCCTTATTTTAAAATAAATAAAATAAACCCAGAACAATATCTAGCGGTTGAAAGGTGCTTTGATTATGATAGCTCATATTATTGCCAATCGACAGAAGAGCTCGTAAAATTTAAAAAAAATATGGGTCTCACTCAACTGAAAATTTTGCCGGTTTTTTCAAAATCATTTGCTGGCAGAAATCTGAGGCTTGGGGGGACATTTCTGAAATTATTCCCGCAATTTTACTCTCTATATATGGCTCGAAAAGCCAGAGAAGTTGGGATTACGCCCCACATTTACCTGCATCCTTACGAGTTTGGTGTGTCTGAAGAATTTAGGGTTAGTCGAGAAGAACTCAATAAACTGGGATTTGGACATTTTAAATCGTTATATTGGGAATATAGGCAATCTCAATGGCTGTCTGTGCGAAATGCAAGTACGGTGAAAAAACTAGAAAAACTCTCAAAAATTTATCAATTGAGTGGCACCCTAAGGGATAATATGGATCATATTTTTATATAATCATTGTTTCATTTGAGTGCACAAAAAAAGCTTGGGCTGAGTAGTAGGATCAAAGATGGTGGATTTTCAAAAAGATATCAATAATCAAATCAATAAAGGAACTGAAACACGGAAGCGGGAGCATATTGAAACAGTCCTCAATGCAAACGTTGCAGCAAAAGGGGTAAAAACTGGATTTGAAGCTTTCTCATTTGAGCACTGTGCGCTGCCAGAGCTCGATTTAGATCGCATTAATTTGGCTACTACTTTATTTGGAAAAACGCTTAGAGCTCCAATCCTTATTTCAAGTATGACTGGTGGAGCGCCGGAGGCTGAAATCATTAATAATCGTCTGGCGGAATGTGCTCAAAAGCTCGGCTTGGCAATGGGTTTGGGGTCACAACGTGCCGGTATAGAAAATAGGTCATTGTCAAAAACTTACAGTGTACGAGAGGTAGCTCCCGATATCCTTTTATTTGCCAATTTAGGAGGCGTGCAACTTAACTACGGGTATGGCATTGATGAAGCGAAACGCGCCGTCGATATGATAGAAGCAGATGCGTTATTCATACATCTCAACCCATTGCAGGAAGCGGTTCAGAGTGAAGGAGATAGAGATTGGCGGGGAATATTAAAAAAAATAGAGGAGTTGGTATCCTATGCAGGTGTGCCAATAGTGGTTAAGGAAATAGGAAATGGGATTTCAGGAAAAATTGTTAAGAACCTTGTCGATATTGGCGTATCCGGCATCGACATTGCGGGTGCTGGTGGAACAAGCTGGAGTGAAGTTGAAGCAGAAAGACAAACTGATTTGATGTTAAAAAAAGTTGCTCATAGTTTTTCTAGCTGGGGTATTCCGACGGCCTATTCCCTAATAGATGCTGTCCGTGAAGCAAGAAATATTCCTATATTTGCTAGTGGTGGTATTAGGACGGGGATTGATGTTGCTAAGGCAATAAGATTGGGTGCGTCTTTGTGCGGTGTTGCAGCACCAGTTTTAGGTCCTGCTGATGAAGATTCCGAAAATGTGATAAAATATATGAATTCTATGATAGAAGAGCTGAGAATTTCAGCCTTCTGTACCGGCTCTTCTTGTCTAAAAGAATTATCAAAAGCTCCTCTGCGAAAGCTGGATGATTGGTCTCTCGTCGAAATTTAAAAAAATTGTTGCTGCTAAAGGAGAAATTATGTCTGTTCCAAAACAGCCATTGCGTAATCCAGGAACCAAAGCGCCTCGTCCCAAGGATGCTGCTACTTTAATTATATATCGGTTTAATAATAATAAAAAAGTTGAAGTTTTAATGGGAGAAAGGCACCGAAAACATAAATTTTTGCCTCAAAGGTATGTTTTTCCTGGTGGTCGCGTTGATCGTCAAGATAGTAGGGTTAGAAGCGCAACAAATTTAAGATCGGAAGTTGAAGAGTTACTTACGAGACGGGTTACCCCGGCAAGGGCTCGTGCGTTAGCCGCCGCGGCGATAAGAGAAACGTTTGAAGAATCAGGACTAATTATCGGAAAATCTGACGTAGAACCCTATCGCCCAGTTCCCAAAAATTGGAAAACGTTTTTTGACAAAGGTTTTGCACCCTGTTTCAAAAATTTGAACTATATTGCTCGGGCCGTTACTCCTCCTTGGAGACCCATTCGATTTAATGCTCGATTTTTTATGATTGAGGAAGAGTTCGTAGAAGGAAAATTAGGTGGAGATGGCGAGCTTCTTGATCTAATGTTTGTTCCTTTGCTAGAGACGAAAAATTTAGAGTTACCCCTGATTACAACAAGGGTCCTAGAGTTGGTAAATGACTTGGCAAGTAATCCAATCAAACTCAAGAGTCTTCGTACAATAAAATTTTTTAAACATAATGGAAAATTTCACGATATGCTGGATGAATAATCTAAATTTTGATGACAGGTTTATCGCGATACAAGTTTTAGACGTCGATTAAAAATAGATAATACATCAGTGAGTTTTTTTCCTCTTTTGATCATGTTGCCCCTAGTGTTGATTGCATAGTCACCTTGTCGGTGTGTTCCTTTGGCGTACTTGCTAATTGTAAACAATGGCAGTGCACCGGTGTCTCTGTAAATTGAAAATGAGGACATCCTATTATTATGATCAATGGCATAGTCTTTCCATTCCCCGCTTATTACCCGCTGGCTATAATACGATAAGAGCTGATTTAATTCTGGTTTTGTAAAATATACTGTCGAATTTGAGTTTCTTGTGAAATCTTTTATTTTAACAATCTGAGGCATTTTTATTTTGAAACTAACCAATTCTATTATTAAGAGTATATCCATTATAGAGAGAGTCAGTCTAGGGGTGACACAGCCAAAAATGTAATATGAATATTTTGCGTATGGAAAATAAATAACTTTTCTGATAAAGATTTTGGTATAATTTTACTGAGTTTAGGAGCTGAAAGTGGGCGATATTTTTCGAGAAATTGATGAAGAGCTTCGTCAAGAACGTTTTGAAAAGTTATGGCAAAATTATGGAAAATATATAATTGCTGCTATCGTGGCCGTTGTCGTCGGCGTGGGAGGATTCAAGGCTTTTCAACATTACCAATATCAAGGTCGAATAACTGATTCGTCTAAATTCTCCGCGGCGATGAAATTATTCGATAGCGGAAAAAAAATAGAGGCAAAGGCATTATTTTCCAGTCTAAAAGAAGATGGAAGCAATGGCTATGCAGTGCTATCTCGCTTTAAAGTGGCTGCTATAAAGTCTGACACAGGTGACAAGAGTGGCGCCATTAAAATTTATGATAATATTTCTGTAGATACAAGTGTCGACAAATCTTTGAGAGAGGCAGCAGTTATATTCAGTACATCGCGTCTTTTAGATTCCGAGAATGTTGAACGGGCCAAGATTGAAGCAAAATTAGAGCCTATAGCAAAGGGTTCCGGGGCTTGGCGACACTCTGCTAATGAATTAATTGGATTGCTTGCATTGCAATATGGCGATTTAGCGATTGCGCGCGAGTACTTTAGGAAATTATCAGATAATTCCGAGGTGCCAAATAATATGAGGTCCAGAGCAACCCAAATTCTTGGTGTTGTAGGTAAATAAAAAAAAGTAAAAGTAATCGAAATGTTTCGTATCATATTTTTGTGTGTACCAATAATTATGGCCGGGTGCAGTGGTTGGTATGGTGCGGCCCCGGATAAGCCATTACCGGGAAAACGAATTTCTATACTGTCTTTGGAGGATTCACTTAAACCTGACCCCAAGCTTTCAAAGGTTGAGGTTAGACTTCCTCCACCATTCAAGAATTTAAGTTGGCATCAGGCTGGAGGTAAACCGAACCATGTAATGGGCCATATTTCTGCTTCCGGTGAGTTAAGGACCTTATGGAAGGTGAGTATTGGAAAAGGGAGCAGCAGTGACGCTCAACTCATTACTGCACCGGTGGTTTACAGGGGCCTCATATTTACGATGGATGTTGAGTCAAATATTAGGGCCATACATACAGAAACTGGGAAAACCCATTGGCTTGTCAATGTTGCTTCAAAAGAGGAAGAAAAAAAGAGTACAGGCGGTGGTCTAGCTATAGCTAACGGGAAATTATTTGTTTCTACCGGATTTGGCGAAGTTATAGCTCTAAATCTAAAAAAGGGAGAATTACTATGGCGGCGGTCGCTGAACGGCCCAATCAGGGCACCGCCCACTTATTTCAAGGGGCGCATATTTGCAGTTACTATTGACAACATATTACATGCACTAAGTGAAACTAACGGTAAGACCTTATGGACACACATTGGAATTGTAGAAACTGCCGGCTTATTAGGGGGAGCGGCCCCTGCTGCTGCAGGTAACATTATAATTAGTGCNTTTTCTTCGGGAGAGGTGTTTGCTTTCCGGCATGAGAATGGACGGGTTATTTGGTCTGATACCCTGACAGCTATTAGGCAATACAGTCCTCTGTCCAAATTAGCGCACATTAAGGGCCGACCGGCTATCGATGTTAATAATGTAATCGTTACCTCCAATAGTGGCCGAACAATTTCAATAAACCTTAGAACCGGTGAGAGAATATGGGAACAAAGAGTAGGTTCCGGCAACAGCCCGTGGATCGCGGGGGAGTTCATCTATTTGCTGTCATCTTTTGGAGAGTTATTCTGTTTAGACAAAAGAACAGGAAGGGTTGTTTGGGTTTCTCAATTACCCNANTACGAAGATATGAAAAATCAAGAAAATCCGGTATTCTGGTCTGGCCCATTACTTGCTGGGGATCGTCTCCTAGTTGGCTCGAGTAAAAAAGACATCTGGTCAGTCTCGCCTTATACTGGAAAAATTCTCGGCGGGATAAAGTTGTCCGCTCCAGTTTTTATTGCTCCAATCGCAGCGGACAATATAGTTTATATACTTTCTGATGACGCGCAGCTCATAGCACTTCGTTAAAATTATGAACTTTAAAATTGCAATTCTCGGACGTCCCAATGTTGGGAAGTCTACACTTTTTAATAGATTGTGTGGTTTCCGTTCAGCAATAGTAGGTTCGACACCTGGTATCACGAGAGATAGACGAATTGGTATTGCCTCTTTAGGAGANCTCAGATTTGAAATAATTGACACTGCGGGTTTTGAAGAAAGTCCCGAAGGTTCAATCGAACATGCTATGCAGGAGCAAACAAAAACGGCAATTACACAGGCCAATGCGATTATATTTCTTGTTGATGCCAGAGCCGGGATAACTCCCGTTGATCGGCATTTTGCAGGTTCGCTGCAAAAATCACCCTTACCTGTAATTTTAGTTGTTAATAAATGTGAAGGAAAAACAGGCATAGAAACTATCTATGAGGCATTTGAGCTAGGCCTAGGAGATCCTACAAGTATCTCTGCTGAACACGGAAATGGTCTGGTTGATTTATATAATGTTATTTCACCGTTAATAGTTAAAAAGGAAAATAATTTAGGCGAANATAATAATCCGAAAATAGAAAATGGTCCGTTAAAAATGGCAATTGTTGGTAGACCAAACGTTGGAAAGTCGACGCTTTTTAATACTCTATTAAAAGANGAACGCGCAATAACTAGTCCTGAACCGGGCGTAACTCGTGATTCAATTTCTGTTGATTGGGAATGGGAAAAGGAACAAATAAAATTATACGATACAGCTGGAATGCGCCGCAACTCGCGGGTCAAAGAAAAAATAGAAAAACTATCAATTGGCGATACATTNCGCGCTATCAAATTTTCACANGTTTCAGTTCTATTACTTGATGGTACTCTTATGGCTGAAAGACAAGATTTGAACATTGCTGAGCATATTATTGAGGAAGGAAGGGCGCTACTAATTGCAGTAAATAAATGGGATTTAATTGCAGATCGAGCCCTAGCCATAGACAAGTTAAATGATCGATTGGAACGTTCGCTCCCACAAATTCGGGGTGTNCCAATCGTAAGAATTTCAGCTTTAAATGGTTTTGGAGTTGACCGGCTAATGCCAGCTGTAAAACAGATTTATAATATTTGGGTAATGCGATTACCTACGGGCCCTTTAAATCGATGGCTTGAAAATGTAATTGAAGACCATCCTCCGCCCTTGTTAAATGGTAAAAGATTAAGGTTAAGGTATATAACCCAAATCAAGGGGCGTCCTCCCACTTTTGTTATTTTCTGTAGTAGACCATCAAAAATTCCAGAGTCTTACAAAAGATACCTAGTTAATAGTTTACGCGAAACATTCAACATTGACGGTGTTCCAATCCGTCTCTTTATGCGTGCAGGTAAAAATCCTTATTCAAAGGATGCTTAAATTAAATTTATTGAGCGTTTACTGTTTTTCCGTGTATTTCACAGTCTGTTTCTGCTAATTTAACAAATATCTCTGTAATGTCCTCAGGTCGAGGGAGATTTTTTGGGTCTTCTCCCGGGTAGGCCGAAGCTCGCATTTCGGTTCGAACTCCACCGGGGTTAATCAAGTTTATCTTTAGTTTCGTTTTAGCCATTTCTTCTGACCAAGTCCGGACCATAGCTTCAAGTGCAGTCTTTGTGACTGCATAGCCACCCCAATATGCTCTACCTCCTGAAACCCCAGAAGTTAGAAACAAAGCCCTACCTGCGTCCGAACGCNGGAGCAGTGGGCTAAGGGTTTTTATGANGTATAAATTGGCCGTTAAATTTATATCAATAAGATTCTGCCATGATCGCGTGTCAATTTCCCGAATAGGAGTCAAATTACCTAGCTGGCTAGCATTCGCAACAAATATATCTAGTTTACCAAAGCGTTCGTTTATGGCCGGTCCAATTTTTTCGATTTCTTCAAAATTTTTGAGGTCGATTGGAAGTAAAGTGGCTTGAGAATTACCATTTGAATTTTTTCTTATAAAATCATCAACGTCTTCGAGGCCGGCCGTTGTTCGAGCTATTAAGATTACTTGCGCGCCCTCTTTTGCGTATCTTTTCGCTATAGCNGCTCCAATACCTCTAGACGCTCCGGTTATNAGGGCGACTTTACCTAGCAGTCTTTGACTAGTTTCCTTCATTTAAATTAGCCAAGGGTAGATAAAAAGGACATTTGGGGTGCTATTTCTCCTCCGTCAAAATCTACTAAACGGACAGGATATGCTCCGGTAAAGCAGGCATCGCAATATTGTGGTTTTTCTTTATTTCTTCCATTTAATCCCATGGCACGATATAGCCCATCTAAAGAGACGAAAGCCAATGTATCAGCACCAATAAATTCACGCATTTCTTCAATAGAATTATTTGAAGCCAGCAGCTGGTCTTTTTCCGGTGTATCAACACCATAAAAACAAGAGTGAGTAGTTGGCGGACTAGCAATGCGCATATGCACTTCTTTGGCTCCTGCATTACGTATCATTTCAACAATTTTTACCGAAGTCGTACCTCGTACAATACTGTCGTCTACCAGTACTACTTTCTTATTCTCTATAACAGCCCGACTGGCATTATGTTTTAGTTTTACTCCTAGGTGTCGAATATGATCACTGGGCTCAATAAACGTCCGGCCGACGTAGTGATTACGAATAATTCCTAGTTCATATGGCAAACCTGTCTCACTCGCGTAACCCATAGCACTCGGAACACCAGAATCTGGAACTGGGATAATTACATCTGCTTCGGTATGACTCTCTCTAGCAAGTTCTGCTCCTATCTTTTTACGAACCTCATAAACACCTGTACCATCTACAATACTGTCAGGCCGAGCAAAATAAATATATTCAAAAATACAGAAACGAGATGGCGTTTGGCTGAATGGTTTAAGGCTTTTAATGCCATCTTGATCAATAACAAGAACCTCACCAGGGTCAACATCCCTTATGAATTTTGCTCCAATAATATCCAAGGCACAGCTTTCAGATGCGAGGACATTAGCGCCGTCTAATGAACCGAGAACTAATGGACGAACACCCATGGGATCTCTGACGCCAATCATTTGATTATTTGTCATTGCAACCAATGAATACGCTCCCACGACGCGAGTGAGGGCGTCAATTAGGCGTTCGACCACAGAGATACGAGTGCTAATAGCTATAAGGTGGATTATAACTTCTGTATCTGTAGTGGAATGAAATAGGCAACCACGTTTAACGAGTTCTCGGTGGAGTACNGAAGCATTTGTAAGATTCCCATTGTGGGAGAGAGCAAAGCCACCTGAATCATATTCAGCAAATAAAGGTTGAATATTTCGATGTGCAGTTTCACCCGTAGTAGAATATCGGTTATGTCCTATAGACAGTCTCCCTCTCAGATTTTTTATTACAGTTTCATCGCTGAAAATGTCACCCACATGTCCCGGTGCACGATGGCCATGAAATTGTTTGCCGTCGAAAGTCACAATACCGGCAGCCTCCTGCCCGCGATGTTGAAGAGCATGTAATCCAAGTGCAGTTAAGGCTGCCGCATCTTCGTGTCCATGAATACCAAAGACTCCACACTCCTCTTTTAATTTATCATCATTTAGTGGATTGAGNCTTATTGGGTAATCAATTTTTGACATCATTGTTGGCCCTTGATAAGGCGGTCCATTTCACGCCTTTGGCTGGGTTTATAGCCTTTTAAAGGCGAAACCGGTGGCTTTTTTGTTTCTGGTTTTATCAACTTTTCAAACTGTTCATTTAGCATTCTATTATTTTTATTCTGAATAATAGGAACTTTAGACCAATTGTCGGGTGCCAAATTTTGTATCTGTATAGCCCCCCATTTCAACAAGTGTTGGGTTTTAGATTCCTGTATCCATTTTGGTTGACGTGATTGATCTTTTGGTAAATCCATGATCCATACTAAACCTATATAACCCAACGACACTATTATTGCACCAAGTCCTAAACCAAATGCCAAACCTACTGTTCGGTCTAATGCGCTTAACGCACTAGAGCGTACTTGGTTACCAATCAAGTGACTAATCATTGTAAAAATAATCAAGGATCCAATAAATATTATTAGTCCAGCGACACCATCGGCTATAATTTCGATGGATATCCATTTTCGGGAAAATGGTTGAAGATAATGAAATAGATAAAGTGTAGAAAATATTGCTCCAACCCAGCCTAGAAGAGCCAAGAAGACCCTTACAAAGCCCATAGAAAAAGCCATTAAACTGGTTAGGGAAATTATTCCAATAATAATTATATCAAAATAATTCATAACATTCCCGAACTTTTATCTCGTTTGCTCGAAGTTATAGAGAAGAGGCATATTAAATCCGCAATATGTCTAATTTCCTTAGTCTTGATACTTCTATTGACGCTATTTTTTTGATTTTGGTGGTGTCCCGGAAAATAGGCATTTGTAAAACCTAATTTTTGTGCTTCTTTAAACCGCAAATCCATTTGGCCTACAGGCCGTACCTCCCCTGAAAGACCAATTTCACCAAATATAACTGTTTCTGATGTAATAGGCTCATCTTTGAGAGCAGAAATCAATGCTGCAGCAACAGCAAGATCTGCTGCTGGTTCTGAAATACGTAAACCCCCAGCCACGTTTAGATATACGTCGTGATTTCCAAATTGTAATCCACACCTAGCCTCCAACACAGCTAAAATCACAGCTAATCTTCCTGTATCCCAACCGACCACTGCACGTCTAGGGGTACCAAAAGTACTTGGAACAACAAGCGCTTCAATTTCTACAAGAATAGTGCGGCTACCCTCGATACCAGCAAAAACAGCTGCGCCACTTGTTTTGCCTCGTCGTTGCCCAAGAAAAAGCGCAGATGGATTCTCTACTTCGATCAAACCCGAATGCGTCATTTCAAAAACTCCAATTTCATCTGTAGGCCCAAATCGATTTTTGATTGCCCGAAGAATTCGAAATTGATGACTAAGATCCCCTTCAAAGTAAAGTACTGTATCAACAATATGTTCTAGAACACGTGGCCCGGCAATTGCCCCTTCCTTGGTAACATGCCCAACCAAAAGTAGGGTAAAATTATTTCTTTTTGCTACACGTATCAATTCCTGCGCACTAGTCCGCACTTGTGAAACGGTCCCCGGAGCGGAGTCTAATGTATCGACGTACATGGTTTGTATGGAGTCAATAACAACCAAACCGACGTCATTAACTTTTTCAAGTGTAGAAATTATATCCCTCACGTTTGTGGCAGAAGCTAAGGAAATTTCCCTTTCGATAAGTCCCAGCCGAGTAGCTCTAATTCTTACTTGATCAATCGACTCTTCTCCTGAGATATAAATGCACCTGGCCTTAGTAGAAACTTGGCTGACGAGTTGAAGTAATAATGTGGATTTGCCAATTCCTGGGTCTCCACCGACTAGGATTGCTGACCCTAGCACTACTCCACCGCCGCAAACTCTATCAAATTCCTTAACATTGCTTATTATCCTCGGCGCAACATCCATTTTTCCTTTTAAACCCAAAAACTCTATTTGAGTTCCCTTCGCGTGGCCTAGACCCTTCGGAATATTTTCAATGTTCTCTTGAACAAGCGTATTCCACTCATGACAATTTTCACACTGGCCAACCCATTTCGCATGAGAGGTACCACAGTTGCTGCAAATAAATTTGGTAATTTTTTTAGCCAACAAGTAGGTCCTTTATTTTGGCAATGTAGTACAATGTTTAAATTAACAAGGTTTGAAGTCCATTTGAATAGGTCCTTCAGCTGAACCCTGAATAAATTGGTCGACGTATTTATTTCCGCTACTATTTAATTCAGATACTTCACCAACCCAAATTATTTTTCCTCCATATATCATAGCTATCTTGTTTCCTATTTTTTTTGCACTCGAAATATCGTGTGTAATTGATAAAGTTGTGGCTCCCAGCTGCTGAACTTTTTCAATAATCAATTCATTTATTATCTCGCCCATGATTGGATCTAAACCAGTCGTAGGCTCATCAAAAAATATTATCTCCGGATCAGTAGCGATTGCTCTGGCTAATCCTACGCGCTTTTTCATACCGCCGGATAATTCCGCAGGCATTAAATTTGCTGTATCTGATGTCAGACCTACTTCAGATAATTTTTCTAGTGCTTTTCTTTGAGCGCGTTTTCTATCGAAACTTTTATTCTGCAATAAAGGAAAGGCAACATTTTCCCAGACTGTCAAGCTGTCAAATAGCCCTGCATTTTGAAATAACATACCTACTTTTTTTAAAAATTTCTGCTTTCTATTCCAACCAATACCTACCGTTTCTTCACCGTTAATTTTTATACTACCTTGATCCGGCTGTAAGAGACCAATTATGTTTTTTAATAAAACCGACTTGCCTGTGCCAGACGCACCGATAATTACCATTGATTGTCCCTTTTGGATTTCTAGATTGAGACCATCTAAAACAATATTTTCACCAAACGCCTTGTGAACATTTTTGATGGATATTTTTGAGAAACCAAGAGACATTTTTTAGATAGCGAAATATAGCTCAGTAATAACGTAGTTAGAGGCAAGTATTAGGACTGATGCAGAAACTACAGCGTTTGTTGTTGCCGCTCCTACACCTTGAGCACCTCCTCGGGAATGGTATCCATGAAAGCAGCCCATTAGAGATATGATCAATCCGAAAACGCTTGCTTTTACTAACCCTGAGATTACGTCTATGGGTTCTAAAATCTCCCAGGTTCGCTCGAGATAAATAGTAGAGTTGAAACCTAATTTATAAATACTAATTAAGTAACCGCCAAAGACGCCAACAATGTCAGCCACCAAGACAAGAATGGGAAGCATTAATATGCCCGCAATAATTCGGGGGGCTATAAGATATTTGAAGGGGTTAGTGGACAAAGTTTTTAGTGCATCAAGTTGTTCTGTCACACTCATTGTACCTATTTCGGCAGCCATAGCGGCCCCAATACGACCAGAAACCATTAGTCCCGCTAGAACCGGGGCTAGTTCCCGAGTGATTGATAATACGACTACTCCAGCAACGGCTCCTTCTGCATTGAATCGTGCGAAACCCGTATAGCTTTGCAACGCTAAAACCATACCTGTAAAAATCGCTGTCATTCCCACGACAGGAAGGGAGTAAAAACCTATTTCTATTATTTGCCTAATTAGCAAACGCCAATAAAATGGAGGAGTAAAACAATGGTACAGAGAACGGCCAGTAAAGATTGTTATACGACCAATATGATTGGCAAAAGCTATTACTGTCCGACCAATTGAGGCAAAAGGGTTCATTTTATATATCAACCGACATAATTACGAAAATAACGCCCGCCAAGACTAGTTAATATCTCGTAGCCAATCGTTCCAGCATCTGCAGCAAGTTGATCCACAGTATAGTGTGGCCCAATCAACTCTATCATATCACCCCGTCGCGAATCTTCTTCCTTTACATCGGTAACATCGAAAGTAACCAAATCCATAGATATACGTCCAATTACTGGAACAGGTTGTTTTCCTATATAGCCTTTTCCTTGATTCCCGAGCGTTCGGAAGTAACCATCACCATAGCCCAACGCTACTGTTGCTATTCTGGTTTTACGATTTGCCCTAAATGTCGCTCCATAGCCAACAGTTGCGCTACTATCAACTATGAATGTTTGTAGGATTTTTCCTTTAAGATTAATAACTTGTTCGATTTCATTAATTTCTTTTTTTATAGGTTGCAATCCATAAATAGCTGCTCCCGGTCTTACCATATCATAATGATATTCTTTACCTAAGAAGATTCCAGCCGAGTTAGATAAACTGGCCCTCGTGGAAATAAAATTTGATCTAATTTCATCAAAGAGACGCTTTTGTTCTTTATTTTTTACTCGTTCTCGATCATCTGCACAGGCCAAATGACTCATTAGATAATCGATGTCTATATTTTCAATCAGTTTAGGGTTTTTTTGCAATTTAGTTATCTCGTACGCGTCAAGGCCCAAGCGAGACATTCCAGTATCAAAGTTTATGATTGCTTTGAATTTTTTTTCATTGGTTTTACAATAGGAAGACCATTGTTCGATCTCTGCAATACAATTTAGGACCGGTATGACACCAAATTTTATGATGTCCTTCTCTATTCCTTTGTTTAATCCATTGAGCAAATAAATATCTGCGTTTACGCGGCTTTTATTTAAGAGATTACGAACTTTAATTGCTTCATCCATCATCGCCACAAAAAAAGAGTCGCATCCCTCCTCAAGAAGACGCCAAACAACCTGTTCAAGTCCTAAACCGTAGGCATTGGACTTAACAACGGCACTGCAAATAGTCCTTGGACTTAAACGCTTTTTTAAATAGGCAAAGTTTTTTGCCAATATATTGAGATCAATCGTAAGAATAGAACCTGTTTGATCTTTAAAATTCATATTTAAGAATAATCTTCCTCTGGCATATAATCGGCACGTGCTAAGTCACCGAATTTTGTTAGAAGGGCGTTAAAATGTAAAAGGGCACGACCGGTTGGCCCATGACGTTGTTTAGCTACAATAACCTCGGCAATGTTGTGCACTTTTTCCATTTCTTCTTGCCAAACCTGGTGTTCAGGGGTGTCCTCTCGGGGTTCCCGTCGAGCAACGTAATACTCTTCCCGAAATATAAACATTACAACGTCTGCGTCTTGCTCAATTGAACCAGATTCACGGAGATCAGAGAGTTGTGGTCTTTTATCTTCACGTTGTTCGACTTGCCGTGATAGTTGAGATAATGCGAGTACAGGGACGTCGAGGTCTTTTGCTAAAGTCTTGAGACCTCGAGTAATTTCTGAAATTTCCTGAACACGATTGTCTTGGCGGAATGAGTTGCCACTTAATAGTTGTAAATAGTCTACAACAATCATACCCAAACCTACCTGGCGTTTGAGGCGCCTTGCTCTAGTTCTTAATGCAGAAACCGTAAGTGCCGGCGTGTCATCTATAAAGATGGGTGCTCGTTGTAATTCGTGAGAAGCTTGAACAATATTCCCAAATTCAGTATTTCCTACTTTACCGCGCCGGATCAGATCAGAGCTGACACCAGATTCTTCCGCGAGAATTCTTGTAGCTAATTGTTCTGCAGACATTTCCAATGAAAAAAATCCAATGACCGCGCCATCGGTTATACTTTCATTCCCCTGTTTATCAGTCTCGCGTTTGATATTTTTTGCGGCGTGAAATGCAATATTTGTAGCCAAAGCAGTTTTACCCATCGACGGCCGCCCAGCTAGAATAATTAGATCGGATCTATGCAACCCCCCCAGTAGGCTGTCGAGTTCAATCAATCCCGTACCTACTCCGGTGAGTTTTCCGTCTCGCTTATATGCTGCTTCTGCCTGTTGGATTGCAACAGTCAGAATTGAAGCAAAATCCTTAAATCCACCTTGATAATCGCCTGCCGTTGCTAAGTCATAAAGCCTTTGTTCAGCACGTTCTATTTGATTTGTTGCTTGATCATCAATCTCCGGTTCATAGGCTTCGTTAACAGTATCTTCACCAATGTCTATCAGTTGGCGTCGAAGGAAAAGGTCATGAATAGTTTGTCCGTAATCACGGGCATTAATAATAGTTATAGAGCTCGCAGCTAGCCGGGCGAGGTACGCGTGCCCTCCTAAATCAATTAACCCCTCATCTTTTTCAAAAAAGAATTGCAAAGTTGTCGGGTTTGCTTCCTGTCCACGTTCGATTTGTTTTCCAATTGCTTCAAAAATTCTTCCGTGGGCCGTATTAACAAAATGCTCTGGTTTTACGAAATCGGAAACCTGCTCATATGCTCTATTGTTAACGAGTATAGCGCCTAGTAGAGCTTGTTCAGCTTCCAAATTTGACGGAGGTTGACGCCAATTTAAAACATTTTCCTCGGATTGGTGAAGAGTGGCAACGGTCTTTGAGTTTGAGTTTGATTCCATTTGCAGACCTATCAGCTAAATAACAGGTCGATTTTAGCTGAAGCTGAAATTATATCTATTAAACTTTTACATTCTAAGAAAATAAATTTCAAAAATTTGTTAATCTTGGGGACAAAAACAATAACAGTAAAATTTATTGTGTATAACTTCCATTTGGATTCACAAAGTACTTGCAACAATTGATTTTTTTCTAAAGCGGATTTAACTCAACATGTCTTCTTTACAGCTCCTATCTGGATCTATCATATAATCTCTAGTAAGGGGAACCGCATCCATTGTTTTTGTTATTTGAATTTGAAAAACCACTAAGCCAAGGTTTCTAAAGCCAACTTCACATAAAACCAGATAAATTTCCCACATAGGGCAGAATTTTTGATCATAAATTTCAGCTACATCGTCCCATTGATTGATAAATTTTTTCCTCCATAATCTTAGTGTTTTAGCATAATGAAGTCTTAAGACCTCAATGTCTGTAACCATTAGTTTAGTTGGTTCAATTGCTTTTAAAACTTGGGATAGTGAAGGTAAATCTGCTCCGGGAAATATATATTTTCGAATAAATGGATTTATTGGGTGGGGTGTATCAATGCGACCTATAAAATGTAAAACCATTACTCCATTATGTTTCAATATTCCGTTAATTTTTTCGAAAAATTCTCGGTAGTTCCTTGTTCCAACATGTTCAAACATTCCGACTGAGACGATACGGTCAAAAATTTCATCCTCATTCCGGTAATCCTGGAGTTTAAATGTTACTTTTTCTGACTTTTTTAATATTTTTGCTCGTTTTATAGATATTTCATACTGTTCTTCTGATAAGGTTATTCCTTTCACATTAATATCTGCTGTTTTTGCTAAATACAGAGCTAAACCTCCCCATCGAGAACCGATGTCGAGTATTTTTTGACCTTTTTCCAATATCAATTTAGCAGCTATGTGGTTTTTTTTATCCAATTTAGCTTTTTCTAAGTCAGTACTGTTAGTTGTAAAATAAGCACAAGAATATTGGCGGTCTGAATCTAAAAAAATACTATAAAGTTTGTCAGATAGGTCATAATGATGGGCTACGTTAAGCCTCGCTTTTCGTATCGGGTTATATTGACCCAGCGAAGAAAAGTTTAAACATCTTAAGAATCTATAGAATTTTGAATTTTCAAAACGACGAAAGTTTTTGCTCGCTATATCTAGGAAATCATACAAATTTCCATCTTGGATCGTTAGTGTACCTTTCATGTAGGCTTCCGGCATTCGTAGAGTTGGGCTAAAAATTAGGGATAATCTTTTCAAATTTTTGTGAAGAAGTACTGTGCAAACGGGTTCAGTATCGTCTCCAATTAAATAAGAAGAACCCTTTTGATCAACAAGCCGAAAAGCCCCCTCCTTAAATATAAATTTTAGTAAACCTATAAATATCATGGCGCTAATCCTCCCAAAAAAGCGCGTAATAAATAAAAATTAACTATAGTCTTTTAAATTCTGCAAGTTCTTTTGAATTAAAATAATCACCTTTCGTTTTTATCTACGTAGTTTAAATATAGTAAAAACTGTTATAGTTTGATGTATTTTGACAAAAATGTGATGCATATATTGCATGATCGGTATGCAATATTTTAGATTGTTTTTACTATTAATCTGAATTAATAAGTTTGAATTAAGTTTATTTTTTTTATGGTATTTGCTTTATAAAAAGAAATAATTATAAATTTTTGATAGAATCAGTATCCTACTAGCTTATAATTAAATTTTGTTGTATGGGTACTACTATTGGGTTTTATGACTTTTACAGGCTACATGAAAAAAGCCTGTCAGGAGAAATTAAGATGAAGTTTGGAAAAACGCTTTTAATTTTGGCTTTGCCATTGGCACTTGGATTAAGCGGGTGCGAGACCCCAAGCGAGGGNAAAAACAGTCTTGCTTATAAGGCGGCTATGAAAGCCCAAAAAGCTGCGAAAAGAGCTTCCGTAGCTGCATCCAGTGCGGCCGTTGCAGCAAATGCTGCTGCGTCCAGTGCGGCTGCTGCTGCAAGGGCAGCCGAGGCCGCTGCAGCGGAGGCAAAGGCAGCAGGTGATAAGGCCGATAGAGTATTCCGGAAAGGGATGCGTAAATAAATAAGTTCATTTATTTTTAAATTCGACTTATTCTAAGAAAGTCTTTTACTTTTGATTATCTCTTTGAGAGTTAAGAACGGAGATTGGAATACCTGAGCGTTCTTTTATAGCCCCTTTTAGGGTATTCCAATTTATTTTTTTGGCATTTGAGCCTGCAGCTTTAAATACTCGGTAGGAAATTTCTGGGATAGGNGCTGGCGTTGGACTAATACCTTTCTCTATTTCAATATTCTGAGAAAGGTTTGGATGAACCTCCACCATAAGTTGTCGATTTACCCAAGCAATTTTAAATTCCTGACTGACNATGGATACCGAAGTTCCTATCTCAACCCTAGGAAACAACTGTTTTATAGATTCAGGATACATTCTGATACAGCCATGACTTACCCTGCGCCCCACACCCCAGGGGATATTAGTTCCATGAATCAGATAAGCAGGCCATCCTAAATACAAAGCACGCGTACCTAGTGGATTATCAGGGCCCGGCCGAAAAACTGCAGGCAGTTCAGGCTGTTCTTCACGTATTGATTTAGGGACATACCAGGTCGGATTTTTAACTTTTCGAACAATTGTTGTGGTTCCTTGAGGGGTATCCCAAGCATCCTGACCTGTTCCAATGGGGTAACTTATTATTTTTCCGCCAGACTCAGGAAAATAATATAGCCTTTGATCTATGATGTTTAATAACAAACCCGAACGTGGGCCTGAAGGTAATATGTGGGCCGTCGGTAAAATTATTTTTGCTCCTTCACCCGGAATCCAAGGGTCGATTCCTGGATTGGCGGCTAATAATTCTACATAACCAAGACCATTTTTACGGGCAATGTCTAGCAGAGTATCCTTTTGTTTTGCAATGGTGTGGCTCATCGAGCCTATCATTTCATTTTTTTGGTAGGAAACTTGTTCCGTGTTCGCAAAGGAAACAGAGGTATTTGAGAAACTCAGCGCAGAAATTGAACTCGTTCCTAGTCCAATACAAAAGCGTCGCCTACTTTGAATCTTTCCAACCATAAAGCAATACTTTCTAAAGATAGTTTAGCCCAATATATTTTTATAAGCACAAATCAAAAATAATTTTATTAAACTTCGATGTATGTTTTGTATTTCATAAACATATACTTTCTTGCTAAAGAGGAAATAATTTTGTGAGGATTATTCAGATTATCGACAGACTTAAGATTATTACATAGAGTAAAAACTCTAAACCAAGGAATTAAGTTTATGAAACGTGTTATTATCGGAATAACTGGGGCTACAGGTACAATTTATGGTTGGCGCCTTATGGAAATGTTGCGTGAAGAGGGTGAAACTGAGATTCATCTTGTCATGAGCGCATCGGCAAAGCTGACTCTTAAAATGGAGCATGACATTGACCCCGGTTACATAAATTCACTTGCACATGAAGTTCATTCCCCGGGTAACATTGGTGCGTCTATTTCTTCAGGGTCGTTTTCTAGTGCAGGAATGATTATAGCACCTTGTTCAATCAAAACGATGTCTAATATTGCGATGGGTAATACTGGAGACCTAATAAGTAGAGCTGCTGATGTTATTTTGAAAGAAAGACGAAAGTTAGTTATTGCCATTAGAGAAACGCCACTTCATGCAGGTCATCTAGAAAACTTGATAAAACTAGCCAATTTAGGCTCAGTAATTTTTCCGCCTGTCCCAGCGTTTTACAACCGTCCTAAAACATTGGAAGAAATTGTAGATCAGAGTTGCATGCGTATGCTTGATCAGCTTGAAATTAATCTTGAAACCGCCCCTAGATGGGGCGAAGAAGGTGGGGTGCCTGCCGTTGGGCAAAAAGGCGCCAGCGTGCAATCAGTCTAAAAATAATAATTTAAACATTATAAAAAAGTTAGCATTTGAGNATCGAGTGAATAGAAATTTTCAGTAAACTCTCATGGGANAGTGATTAGAAAGACGNAAATGGATATTAGATTGCTTTTTCATCTTCGAAANCATTTTTGACAGCTTTTAGTTCTTCATCAGCTTTAGCTCTTGCTTTTTCTTCATATAAACTGGATGGATAATAATTTTTGAAATCGTTTGCTACTCGGTCCATTGGGAAATCAGACCAAATGCCGTGGTCACGATTGTATTCCATGTGCAGACGTCCATTGGTATCGTAAGGTTGAAACAAGGCATCATTTTCCCCATCAAATTCAGTGGGTAATACATTAAATTTTTTACACAACTCAATGTTGAAGGCTGGTGCGGCTTTAATCCATTTGTTTTCAATATGCATAACAGCATACCCATGATGCAGAAAAAGTTTTTTTTCGCCCATCATGTGGCGAAGGCGCGGAGTACATAAATGGTTATATACATCAGATAAGCCGATCCCTGTGGGTATGCCGACACTTCGTGCGCAGGCAACGAGTAAATTGGCTTTAGGAAGACAATAAGCCCGGCCATTAATAAGTACTTCACTCGCTTTATATGGTTTTGGGTTCAGAGAAATACTATAAGGGTCATAGCGGATCTGGTCTCTGACTGCGTAGAAAAGTTTGATTGCCTTTTGTTTATTAGTATAAGTCCCTTCGATGGCCCTATTTGAAAATTCCTTAACTCTCTCATGATTAAAATCAAAATAGGTTGTTTGCTCTAGATATATTGGGCTGACTGCGGGGAAACCTGCAGTAACATGTTGCATTATTTTAATGCCTCTTCGATAGTCTGACCTATTGATAATAAGTTATCATCGCCCATCGTTTCTCCAACTATCATCAGACCTGTGGGAGCTTCACCTCTCTGGTGCATTGGAATAGACAATGCGCACCGATCTAGAAAATTGAAGCAAAATGTATTCCTAAGTGTCAGAATATTAGTATTGATATATAATTTTTCATCCTCTTCTAGAGCGTTGATAGGTGGTGCAATGGTAGGAGTAGTGGGCATTATTAAGGCGTCATATTGTTTAGTGACCGTATTTGCCTTTTCGATAAGTTGATCTCTTTCTCTCATCGCGACAATATAATCGACAGCGGTAATGTCTTTATTTCGCAGAAGACGTTGCCGGACTCGAGGATCATACTGATCGGGATATCTATCAATTAAATCTCGGTGGGCAATGAAAGCTTCAGCGTAAATAGCTCCTCCCAAATTTATTCTTGGAATCTCTCCTAACTCCGGAAACTCAATATCAACTATCTTTGCTCCAGCAGCCGATAATTTTTCTAGGACGTTGGAAAAACATAAGGTGACATGTTCATCAAGATCGTCGAGTACGAGAGTTTGTGGTATAGCCAATGTTATATTTTTTAAGGTTCTTTGTTTGAGTTTCCTTGATTTTTCGCCCGAAAGGATGGAATCAATTAATGCACAACAGGAAACAGTTGGAGCTAGGGGGCCCGCAGTATCTAGTGTTGGAACCAGAGGGTAGGCCTCAGAAGCAGGCACGCGCTGCTTTGTTGGTTTGAATCCAGTTAAACCGCAAAATGAAGAGGGTATGCGTATGGAGCCACCAGTATCAGATCCGAGAGCAAAACTTGCCATTCCGTCGGTTACGGACACTGCAGCTCCAGAAGAAGAACCCCCGGGTATTCTGCCAGTTTTTCTATCCCAGGGGTTTTTAGCTGTCCCGTAATGTGGATTAATACCAAATCCGGAATATGCAAACTCGGTCATATTTGTGTGGCCTATGATAATGGCTCCAGCGCTACGTAGGCGAGCCACTGAGGTTGCATCTGATTTAGCAGGAGGGTTTCGATTAAGAATTGTAGATCCTGCGGTTGTGGTTTCACCTGCAACATCAAATAGACTTTTAACTGAAACAGGTAGTCCAGCGATTGCAGATTGAGGTCTTCCTTTAGATCGCAGAGTATCTTGAATATCCGCATCTATACGTGCTTTTTTTGCGAATACCTTAATAAAGGTCCTTTTACCCTCCCCATTTTGATCATAGATTTTAGCTAAAGCTTTTTCGATAATCTCTCGAGAAGTTGTACGACCCTTATTTAAGTCATCACTTTGTTGTAGGATTGATTTCATCGTGTGGGCACATTGCAGATGGAATAGTATGCAGTCAACCATAACAATTTTTCGTGGGCTGCTGTGTCACGTGTTGTGTATTTGACAATTGATAAGAATTATCAATTATACCAATGCTGTGTCCCGGGATAGGGAACTTTTTATATGAGTGCGACTCCACCTAATAAAGCATTTCAGACTGATACAGAACGCCGTCTGTTTGTGACTGTCTTAATTCCATTTGGAATTGGATATTTCCTCTCTTACTTTTTTAGGACGGTAAATGTTGTAATTGCTTCAGATTTAGCCATTGATTTGCAGCTTACTGCAGCTGACTTAGGATTTCTTACAAGTATTTACTTTATTTTATTTGCTGCTTTTCAAACACCCTTAGGAGTAATTCTGGATCGGTATGGGCCCCGCAGGGTTCAAATAATCCTATTAATCATTGCAGCTTTGGGTAGTTTTCTTTTTGCAATAAGTAATTCCATCATTGCGTTGATAATCGCAAGAAGCCTGATTGGTTTGGGTGTTTCAGGTTGTCTGATGGCAGCTTTAAAGGCTAATGCGCAATGGTTCCCTATTAATAGGCTTCCGTTTGTTAACGCTTGTACTATGACATTTGGTACATTCGGGGCTTTAACCGCTACGATACCGGTGGAGTTAATGGCTGACTTTTATGGTTGGCGTATGATTTTCTTAATCCTCAGCGGGTTTACTATTTTCTTAGTTTTACTGACAATACTCGTTATTCCAGATCAAAAATATAGTGTTAATGGAAAGGATAAGATTAACTATAACTTCTCTGATCAATTTCGTGACTTGATGGCTATTTATAGGGATCGTTTTTTCTGGCAAATAGCAGTGATTACACTAATTCATGGAGGTGTATTTCTTTCTTATCAGGCTCTCTGGATGGGACCCTGGCTTGCTGATGTAGCCGGACAAACAAAAAGTGAAGTAGCTAATTCGATGTTGGTATTCAATATTGGGATGCTGGTTGGGGTTATTAGTATGGGCGTCATTGCCGATAAACTACAACACTTGGGAATAGGGCTAATTTCTGTTGTAAGAGCAGGTGTCATGCTATCCCTCATATTTCAAATTATGATAGCTGCAGAGTTTACGTCCCTATCAATATATCTATGCGCAGGTTTCGGGTTTTTTGGGTCGTCGACATTGTTGGTTTATGCTTTACTTTCCCAAACTTTCCCCAGCCACATGGTTGGAAAAGTTAATACTGCGCAAAATATGTTAATTTTTATTAGTGCATTTATTCTCCAATGGGGCATCGGTGTATTAATAGGTNTATGGCCTCCCCTTGGAGATGGAAGCTATGATCCGGTTGGACATCAAGTTGCTCTTATAAGTGTTATTTTATTAGAGATTTTAGGGTTTATTTTGTTACTTTTGCCGGTAAGACGTAGCAGCGTTATATAAGATTAGGTGTTTGGGTGCTTATTAATGAACGAACATGCAAGAGCTTATCCTGATAGACCATTCGTTGGTGTCGGCGTTGTTGTTTTTCGCGAAAGTGATGTTTTGTTGACGAAGCGAGGNAAGCAACCAAGGTTGAATAGCTGGAGTATTCCCGGCGGTGCACAAGAAATCGGTGAAACAATTGAAGAGGCTGCATGCCGAGAAGTGTTGGAAGAAACGAATGTGCGGATAAAAATTTTAGGTCTAATAGATGTAATAAACAGTATTGATCATGATGATAACAACAGGGTGAAATTTCATTATACTTTGGTAGATTTTGTTGCGAGTTGGAAAAGTGGCGAGATTGTAGCTGGAGATGATGCAGCTGCCGCACGCTGGGTTTCTCTTTCAGAACTTGAGGATTATAAACTTAGACCCCTGACCATCAATGTAATTCGATCTGCAAATAAATTTAGGAAATCTAGCTCGTTTGGGTTAATAGAGCGTTCTAATATCACACTTTGAAATTAGATTTGTAAAAAACATAAAATTGGCAAAAACCATTGTAACTTATTTGAAAACTTTTCTGTGGAAGAAGGTGTGTCGATGTTAAAGTCTGGAAAAGAATACCTCGAAGGATTACGTGATGGTCGCCGGGTGTACTTGGGTAATGAGTTAGTTGAGGATATTACTACTCATGAAGCATTTCGTAATGCCGCAAATTCATTTTCACTGATTTATGACATGAAAGCTGCACCAGAACATAGGAATGTCATGTCTTATGAGGAAAATGGTAATCAATATAGTTCGTATTTCCTAATGCCCAAAACCGATGCAGATTTAAAAAAGAGGATGGAGACCCATCGTCGAATAGCCGAGTGGTCCCATGGTTTGTTAGGGCGGTCGCCGGATCATGTGGCTAGCTTTGTCACAGGTCTTGCTATGAAACCCGAGATGTTTGAAGAAATTGGGAAAGGCTACGGCAGTAATATAATAAAATATTATGAGCATATGCGTGATAATGATATTTTCGCATGTTATACGGTGTTACCGCCACAGGGAGCACGAAAACCCGAACTTTATGAACGGGAGGGAATGATAGTTCCAACGCTGCGTGTATCTGATGAAGATGATAGCGGCGTTACGCTTAATGGAATGAAGATGTTGGGAACATCTGCGATTTTCAGTGATGAGACATGGGTTGGGAATCTGCTTCCGTTAGGACCAAACCAAGAAAAAGAATCCATTACCTGTGCCGTGCCATTAAATGAAACAGGGGTTTCAATTTGGTCACGAAAATCTCTAGAAAAGTATGCTGTTTCCGAGTTCGATAATCCACTTTCGTGGCGCTTTGATGAATCAGATGCAATGGTTGTATTCGAGAATGTTAAAGTCCCGTGGGAAAAAGTTTTTGTTCATGATAATCCAGAGATGTCCCGGGGTATTTATGTTAAGTCCCCATCGCATTCGATGGGTAATCACCAATCTAATATAAGATTTCTTGAGAAATTAAAATTAATCGTCGGAATAGCCCACAAAATTGTTGAGGCTAATGGCGTCGCGCATATACCAGCTGTTCAAGGAATTTTGGGTGAGTTAGCTGCTCAGCAAGCAGCATTGGAGGCAATGATACAAGGGCAGCTGAATGAGCCTGAAAGTTTAGTTGATGGTTATATAAACATTAATCGGCGCTACATGTACGCAGCTTTGCATTGGTGCACTACCAACTATTCAAAGATTTGCGATGTAATTCGCGNTTTAATGGGGGGCGGGCCTTTTCAAATGCCCGCAGATATATCAATTATAGAAAACTCAGAGATGAAAAATACTTTCGAAAAGTACTGGTCTGTGCCCGGGCAAAGCGCAATCGATAGAATGAAACTTTATAAACTTGCTTGGGATTTAATAGGGTCTGAGTTTGCAGGACGCCATTTGCAATATGAGCGGTTTTATGCCGGTCCAAGTTTTGTTGTGACTAATTATAGTTATCTTAATGCACCTTGGGATGCTTTTGGCGGTCTAGTTGATGATATACTTGATAGCTATTAAAAAATTTGTTTGGAAGACTAATACTTATGAGTGCTCCGATTAAATATGTAGATGTATGGGATACTAGAGATTACGATTTAATTATTGACGTACGATCGCCCAGCGAATTCAGAGAAGATCATATTCCTGAGGCCATTAGCTTACCGGTACTATATGATGAAGAGCGTCAAATCATAGGGACAAGGCATAATAATCTTTCGCCCTTCGAAGCGCGCAAGTTAGGCGCAGCCTTTGTGGCTCGAAACATATCTGAGCATATTCAAAATACCTTAGAAAAAATGGGTCGAGACTTTAGACCCCTAGTCTATTGTTGGAGAGGGGGGCAGAGGTCCAAATCATTTGCCCTTGTTTGTAGTGAAATAGGTTGGCGCACTTTTATATTAAAAGGTGGTTATAAANCCTATCGTCAATCGGTCATTACTAAAACTGAGAAATTAGTCAAGGATTTTTCCTACATTGTAGTTGCCGGTCGTACGGGTAATAGAAAAACTGATATTTTACTCGGTCTAGAAAAATATGGAGCACAGGTCCTGGACTTAGAAAGATTAGCGTCCCATCGAGGATCTTTGCTGGGGAAGTTGGAAAAAATCGAACAACCGAGTCAGAAAAAATTTGAGACCCTTATTATGGATAAGCTCAAATGTTTTGATCCTCATAAGCCAGTATTTTTAGAATCGGAAAGTCAAAAAATTGGTCAAAGACAGATACCAATTGTGCTTTGGAAATTTTTAAAAAATTCACCTCAAATAACTGTAAAAGCACCACGTAATTGTCGCGCATCTTATCTATCTAAGAAATATAAACACCTTACTAGGGATAAAGAAGAATTGGAAAAATTAATAGAAAAAATTCCAGGTCGGGACGATAAAAATCGTACTCGACATTGGCGCTCCNTGATTACAAATTCTTTATGGAAAGAGCTTTCTTATGATTTGTTGAAGTTCCATTATGACCCAGCTTACGATAAAAGTTTAAATAACAATAATAGGAAAACAATTTTTGAATATAATCACGAAGATATAAGTGATACCGTTATTTCAAGAACTGTCGATGATATATTTTCTAAATATCGATAATTAAAACCCCTCATATTAATAAGATTAAATTTTCTAAAACTTTTAAAATGCTCGTAATCACGGNTCAGTAATGTTTTGCCAGNGNGAAAAGTACACTAACTTATAAAATATCCGCGTTTTCTTTGACCTTAGTATTCAATCTGTGTATCAATTTGTGTATCATTCGAAGATAATAGATACATTATGCCAAAGCTAGATACTCAATATTTACAACAGAGAAACGGCTGGTGGCATTTTGCCAAACGTATTCCCAATACTAGGAAGTATGTACGGCGAAAGCTCGGTACAAAAGAATTAAAGGAAGCTCAGACAAGACGCGACAGTCTCCTTTTGGAACTCTTCGGCATGTCCAAAAATATAATAAAATTAAAAGATAAAAAGATCCCATTTAAGTTTGGTACAAAAGCAGAAACTCTCGAAATACTTAGACCTCGTCTTAAGAGTGCTAAAATATTGGAACAATATTATTTTACTGTTGAGGACTGGAGAAGAGATAAGGAATCTGTGATTGCCGCTATTGAGCAAAAGGGCTGGATTGATAAAAAGTTAATAATACGTAGTAGTGCGCTAAGTGAAGATATTGAAAAACAATCAATGGCTGGGCATTTTGTTTCATGCAAAGGAGTATTTGGCAAAAATTCTATTGTTAAAGGTGTAAAAAAGGTAATTTCCTCCTATGACAATGTTGGAAAAAATCAGGTACTAACGCAGCCACAACTTGAAAATATATCCGTGTCAGGGGTGGCATTCAGCTGTGACCCCAGCTCAAGTGGACCATACCGGATAATTAATTATGATGCTGCTAGCGGTAATTCCGAAACCGTTACATCAGGAAATACAAATGCACTAAATTGTTTTTACTGCCACAAACTTTCACCAGTCAAACCCAAAGGATTTTTAAAACGTATTATTGCCACTATTGATGAATTAGAAAAACTGACGGATTGCCACCATTTAGATATTGAATTTGCTGTTGGCCAAAATAATGAGATTTATATTTTTCAGGTTCGTCCATTAGTATCCGCCTTAGCAAACAACATTAATATTGATGCACATAAATTAGCCATCGAGCGCATACAAAAAAAATTTAGGACAGGTGTGAAAGGTCATCCTAATCTATATGGAAAACGCACGGTGTACGGTGTAATGCCTGATTGGAATCCAGCTGAAATTATCGGATTACGTCCACGACAACTAGCACTGTCAATATATCGTGAACTTGTCACTGATGCCACTTGGGCCTATCAGCGCGATAATTATGGATACAGAAATTTACGAAGCTTTCCTTTATTAGTTGATTTTGAAAAACTTCCGTACATTGACGTACGAGTTAGTTTCAACTCATTTCTGCCAAAAGGGCTACCAGTAAATTTGGCCAAAAAATTAGTTGATTATTATATTGATACCTTGATGGCAAACCCCGCCCTTCATGATAAAGTTGAGTTTGAGATAGTATTTTCCTGCTACAGCCTTGATTTGAAAAATAGACTTAACAANCTCAAGAAACATGGCTTTAGTCATAAAGAGGTAGATACACTTGCTTCATCACTAACCGATTTGACCAATAAGGTAATTTGTACTGGTCCCGGTTTATGGGAAAAAGATATTTCCAAGATATNAAAGCTCGAAAAACGTCAAACTCAACTACTTAATGGCGACCTAGACATATTATCCAAGATTTATTGGCTAATCGAAGATTGCAAACGCTATGGGACTCTCCCATTTGCAGGCCTTGCCCGAGCAGCATTCATCGCTACACAAATTTTACAATCTTTTGTTAGAAAAACTATCATTACTGAAAAAGAACAAGAAGTATTTCTGCAATCTATTGATTCTATAAGTTCACAAATAAAAAGGGATTTTTCTAGGCTTAATAAAATCGAATTTCTTAAAAAATATGGACATTTGCGCCCAGGTACCTACGACATTCTATCCGCTCGTTATGATGAAACACCAGAACGCTATTTTGATTGGGACACCCGAATAAATTCTAGAACCAGTAAAAAGAATTCTGAATTTTCTTTGTCAGTTGATCAGTTACGCAAAATCCAAAAAAATATTGATAATGATGGATTAGAGATAGAAGCTCATAACCTCCTCTCATTCATCAAAACAGCAATAGAAGCACGTGAAATGGCAAAATTCGTTTTTACTCGAAGTATAAGCGAATGTCTAAAATTGCTTGAAGAATTTGCTAAAAATTTTGGGATCACGCGGGAAGAATGCTCTTATATTTATATTAAAGACATTTTAGGGCTTTATAGTTCTAGCGGCGATATTGAGGAGGTACTTAAAATTAGTGTCACTAAAGGGAAAAAATATCACGAGTTGTCCAAATCCATTATCCTACCTCCAATAATAGCTAACCCGGAAGAGGCTTGGTTATTCCGAGTTCCAAATACAATACCCAATTACATTACCCAAAATGAGGCCTTAGGAAAAAGTGTTTTGCTCGATTCAGAACCAAAGGAACTTAAAGATGCAATCCTGATGATATCTAGTGCAGACCCCGGTTTTGACTGGATTTTCTCTCAGGGTATCAAAGGTTTTATAACAAAATTTGGGGGTGCTAATTCACATATGGCGGTACGTGCTGCTGAACTAGGAATACCCGCTGTAATTGGTGCTGGTAAATTACTTTACGATGAATGGTCAAGTGCAAAAATACTCCACATAGATTGTGTTAACCATCAGGTCCGGATTGTCCAATGACGATCGTAGCTATCACTCAGAGAGCTTATACTGACGCTGCACATGGGGAAAAACGAGATTGTCTGGATCAGAGTTGGATAAATTTTCTCAATGAAGTAGGGATCACACCTATTATTATCCCAAATAATATTGTTAGTGTAAAAATTTTGGTTAGCCAAATTAAAATTGGCGGCATTATTTTTACTGGAGGCGGAACATTATATGCATATGGTGGTAAAACACCTGAACGGGATGAAACCGAGGAATTTCTTTTGAATTATTCTAAAACAAATACTATTCCATTAATTGGGGTTTGCCGTGGAATGCAGGCAATTCAACACGATCACGGTGTAAAGCTTCGAGAGATTACTGGACACGTTGCAGACATCCAACAAGTAACAATAAACGGAAGGGAAGAGCCGGTTAATAGCTACCATAACTTCGGAACTAGCGATACAGTACCAGAGTTGAAAGTTTGGGCTAAATCGTTAGATGGTGTAGTCAAGGCCATAAAACATACCGTCCATCCTATAACCGGCATAATGTGGCATCCAGAACGCTTAACACCTTTTGTTCAGCGCGATATTGATTTATTCAGAAAAATATTTCTACCAAAGAAAAAATGAAGTCTATCATTCTTGCAGCGGGTCGCGGCAGTCGCATGGGAAAATTAACCGACATGCTACCGAAATGTATGTTGACACTAAAAGGAGAGCCATTGATTCATTGGCAAATCCGAGCTCTTGCTGATGCTAATATTAATAAGATCGCAGTAGTCTGCGGCTACCAAAAACATGCAGTCCAAGCAGATGGTATTTCCGAAAAAATCGATAATCCACGTTGGTATCAAACCAATATGGTGCGTTCACTAATGTATGCTGATGCGTGGTTAAAATCAGATATCTGCATTGTTAGCTATGGTGATATTTTTTACGAGTCTAGTGGTGTTGCCACTCTTCTTGATTGTGATGCGGATATAGCTATTACCTACGACCTAAAGTTTGAGGTGCTATGGAAAACACGGCAAGAAAACCCTCTAAATGACCTAGAGACTTTCAGAGTTGATGGTAAGGGTATGTTGGTAACTATCGGTGGCCAACCCCAATCGATTGCGGAGATTCAGGGACAATATATGGGGTTATTAAAGTTTACCCCAGATGGTTGGAAGCAAGCTGTTAAATATCTTAATAGGTTATCAGAAGACAAGATCGACAAACTGGACATGACTTCTCTTCTGCAGGGACTTATAGAAAAAGACGTACCTGTTAAAACTATCCCTTATGATGGAACATGGGGTGAGGTCGACACAGTCGGGGATCTAGAGCTTTATGAAAATACCTGCCATTTTTTGCGGTAGACTAATAACCCATTAATGCCAAATTTAATTGGGAAGGATATTAGGACGAATATAGTGTCAAAAGGAACGGTATTTTGGTTAACCGGGCTATCCGGATCGGGAAAAACTGCGATTGGGAAAGCTCTTACAGAGAAGTTGCAAAATAGTGATGCTGTTATTTTTTTAGATGGCGATAGATTGCGTGAAGTTTATGGAAACATGCTTGGATATAGTAAAGCGGAACGTCGCAACGCGAGTTTATATTATGCACGCCTATGTAAAATGATTTCAGTACAGGGTATAAATGTTGTGTGCGCCACTATCTCGATGATTCATCAAACCCAAGAATGGAACAGAAATAATATAGAAAAGTATTTAGAGATTTATGTTCGTGTGCCGATAGAGGAACTCATCTTACGGGATAACAAACAAATCTATTCACGCGCTAAAAGTGGCAAACTAACGAACGTAGTAGGTATGGATATCGAAGCAGAAGAACCACAATTTCCTGATTTAATAATTGATAATTATGGAAACATGACTGTAAACAAAGCAGTTAATAGGATTTTAGAAACCCTTTACTAATGGATATACCTGTTTGATCTCTTCCAGTTGCCTATTAATTGCACGTGCCTTTCAAGAAAGGCAGATAGGTCCTCTTGGTTATAAATCGATGAACAAAATAAAACCTCTGTAAGTATTGGTTTGCCGGGGTTTCAGGTGAGCAGAACTTGCTGGTGCCGCCGGTGAGATTCGAACTCACGACTTCTCCCTTACCAAGGGAGTACTCTACCCCTGAGTTACGGCGGCTCCTAAGTGTGAGGAGCTCACAATGCCATGTCAGGCATGTCCATGCAATAAAACAACAAAGATTGTAACTAATGTGATAATATTTGTTTAAATATAGCTTAATGAATTGATAATTTTGTATTGAGGATAAAAAAATCAAAAAATGAGCAAGTCGGGTTCTTCTCAAAAGAATGATGAAAAAAGTCGAAGGCGTGCTGCAGCGTTACGAGTTAACTTACTTCGTCGAAAAAAACAAAAGCGTGAAAGAGAGGAATTTGGAGATATCAATAATTAAAAATCGCGATGTAAGGAGATGTTTTGCCGATTTTAAAGTTTACTATTCTCTACATCTTTTTGTTAAACCCATTAAAAAGAGTATTAAAATTAAGGAATCCACCTGAATATGGATAAAATTCTAATAAAAGGCGGTAGGGCTCTATCTGGATGTATTCAAATAAGTGGGGCAAAAAATGCGGCGTTACCGCTTATGGCAGCTAGCCTATTAACAGATGATCCACTTGTTCTGAATAATTTACCGCATCTAGCTGATATTAGTACTATGGCTAACCTTTTAACCCATCATGGTGCTAACATTAGTATGGCAGGTGAGGCGGGAGATGGTGCCCATACCGGACGAGCTCTTAGACTTAAGGCATCGAAAATTACAAATACAACGGCTCCATATGAATTGGTTCGTCGGATGAGGGCTTCGATACTTGTGCTAGGACCATTGTTGGCCAGAACGGGCGAGGCGCGGGTTTCTTTGCCGGGAGGCTGCGCTATAGGTGCCCGTCCAGTTGATCTACATCTTAAGGGTTTAAGCCAACTCGGTGTAAAAATTCAAATGGAAGAGGGCTATGTTACTGCATCAGCGTCGGAGGGCTTAAAAGGTACAAAAATTACTTTTCCTATAGTTTCTGTAGGAGCTACGGAAAATCTACTTATGGCTGCTTGTCTAGCAAATGGAGAGACAGTCTTGACCAATGCTGCTCGCGAACCCGAAGTTGCTGATCTGGCAGGATGTCTAATTAAGATGGGGGCCAAAATTGATGGGATAGGCACCGATACGTTGGTTATACAAGGTCAGAAGACTTTATCTGGAGCGGAACATATCGTTGTTCCCGATCGTATAGAAGCAGGAACTTATGCCATGGCCGCAGCATTAACTGGGGGTGATATAATATTAAAAGGTCCTAGAATGGAGCTACTTCAGGCTGTGTTAGATAAACTTGTTGAAGCGGGGGTCTCTGTTCAAGAAACTTCGAGTGGTATCAGGGTCAAACGGAATGGAAAACTTATAGGCGTGGATGTAATGACAGAGCCATTTCCGGGTTTTCCAACGGATCTACAAGCGCAGATGACAGCTTTAATGAGCATTGCGGACGGTGCAGCGATGATCACCGAATCAATTTTTGAAAATCGTTTTATGCATATTCCTGAACTTGCTCGTATGGGAGCTAATGTAACTGTGCATGGTGCATCATCCCTAGTTCGAGGTGTTAGTGAGTTGATTGGAGCGCCTGTGATGGCAACTGATTTGAGGGCGTCAGCTTCGTTGGTTTTAGCGGGCCTTGTGGCTAAAGGCGAAACAACGGTTAATCGCGTTTACCATATTGATCGTGGTTACGAAAGAATTGAAGAAAAGCTTGCATCCTGTGGAGCAAATATTGAGAGGCTTGATATATGACCAAAGGTCAACTCTTAAAATTGCGAGCCAATGATAAAGAGGACCTGTCTGTTATCTCTACTGTTTTGCAGGATTCCCTTATTACTGTAAATGAAATGCTTTTCTTAAAAAAGGAATCCCGCTTCGCATTTGTCGCAAATCGGTTTCGATGGGAAGATAATAAGGAAAAAAAACCAGAGGATATTCTAGTTTATGAGCGGGTACACTGTGGGATTTGTTTTGAAACAGTTACCGCTGTGCTGCAGAAGGGGTTAGATCAATACAGAAAATCTCAAATAATCTCGCTTCTTTCTATCGTGGAAGAAGAAAAAATTATCGATATGTCTTTTTCTGCGGGTATTGTAGTGAGGCTAGAGATAGATGAAATTTTATGTCATTTGCAGGATTTGGATTCACCGTGGCCAACAAAATGGCGGCCTGAACATAGACTTGAGAAAGGATAACAGAGCTTAAAATGCTGTGTTATGTAGATTATTGCAAGAAAAATTAAAACTTATATTTGCTCTTCCTAAGGGCAGGATTTTGAATGAAGCGTTGCCGTTATTGGAGAGGGCAGGCATAAAGCCGGAAAGCAGTTTTCATGATAATGGAGACCGTCGTTTAATTTTTCAAACAAATGTAAGCGGGCTACATATCATACGTGTGCGAAGCTTTGATGTAGCTACTTTTGTTGCGTTTGGAGCAGCTCACATTGGATTCGCTGGCAGTGATGTTCTGATGGAGTTTGATTATCCTGAAAATTATTCTCCGCTAGATCTAAAAATTGGAAAATGTCGAATGATGGTTGCGCAGCCAGTTAAATTGAAAGTAGATGATGACCCGGCGCGTTGGAGCCATGTTTCCGTAGCGACAAAATATCCGGAAGTTACCAAGCAGCATTTTGCCGCTAGAGGGGTCCAAGCAGAATGCATTAAATTGAATGGGGCGATGGAGCTTGCACCTAAGCTTGGACTGGCGAGAAGAATTGTTGACTTGGTCGATACAGGTAAGACTCTAAAAGAGAATGGATTGGTTGAAGTCGAACATATAGCGGACGTTAGTTCACGCCTTGTAGTAAACCGGGCCGCGCTTAAAACAAAACCGGAGCTACTCGGAAAATGGGTGGAGAGAATAAGGGAAGCCGTAAATGGTTAATACAATCAATTTCATGGATAAAAATTACGAAGAACGGCTGCTAAATTTGGTTATTTCTCGTCATGAAATAGATGAAGATATTGATAATTCAGTATGTTCTATTCTCAATAGTGTAAGGAAAAATGGTGACGAGGCTATCTTAAGTTATACAAAGGAGTTTGATCGCTTAGAATTGTCCAACTCCTTTGATTTAAGAATTGAACAAGAGGAAATTGAAAAAGCAATATCAAGTTGTCCAAATGAAATTTTGGCAGCTTTAAAGCACGCTAAAGTACGAATAGAGACTTATCATAAAAAGCAATTACCTCAAGACTTCGACTATGTTGATGAAGAGGGGGTTCAATTGGGTTCTAGGTGGACATCGATCTCTTCAGTTGGTGTTTACGTTCCCGGAGGGCGGGCATCTTACCCAAGCTCTGTATTGATGAATGTGGTGCCAGCGAGGGTAGCCGGTGTTGAGAGAATAGCGATGGTAGTGCCTGCACCTGATGGCCAATTGAATTACTCAGTTCTAGCGGCTGCTTCTATTTCTGGTGTAGATGAAATTTATCGTATGGGTGGTGCTCAGGCTATTGGCGCATTGGCCTATGGTACAGAAACTATAAGGCCAGTAGATAAAATTGTGGGGCCGGGAAACGCTTATGTGGCATTGGCCAAACGCAAAGTTTTTGGACTTGTTGGTATTGATATGATTGCCGGTCCATCAGAAATTTTGGTTGTGGCTGATTCAAGCAATAATCCTAGTTGGATTGCTGCGGATTTACTCTCACAGGCAGANCATGATGAAAATGCACAACCTATTTTAATTTGTGATAGTGAAGCTTTTGCTGGCACCGTAACTAAGACCATAGAAGAGCAACTAATTTCTTTAACTCGCGAACCAATTGCTCGTAGCAGTTGGGATAAAAATGGTACAGTAATTATCGTTGAAAACTTATATGATGTTGCGGGCCTTATTAATCGATTGGCGCCTGAACATTTGGAACTTGCGGTTGAAGAACCGGATATAATATTAAAAAATGTGAGAAACGCTGGAGCAGTATTTCTTGGTGTTTTTACGCCTGAAGCAGTTGGCGATTATATAGCGGGCCCAAGCCATGTACTACCGACAGCCGGCAATGCAAGGTTTTCCTCGGGGTTGGGGGTTCTAGATTTTTTAAAAAGAACATCAGTAATCCGTTGTGATCAAAAATCGTTTGGTAAGATCTGCGATAGCGCAGAAACCTTGGCCAATGAGGAGGGATTAACCGCCCACGCTCTATCCTTGTCACTAAGACGCCAGCAAACCTAAATAGTATCCAAATTGAATTATTTTAGTTTGTAATTCTTTTATACTTTCTAAATTAAATTTTAGAATGTTGTTTATAGAGAAGGAATAAGTATGCCAGATAAAGATTCTAATTTGGTATTGGCGTCTGCTTCCATAAGAAGGTTGCATTTATTGGAACAAATTGGGGTTTCACCAGTTTTGATAGACCCTGCCGATATTAAAGAAACACCTATAAATAAGGAGTCTCCAAAAGATTTGGCGCAACGTCTGGCTAAAGATAAGATGAAAGTAGTGGCAAAGAGGAATCATGGGCGCTGGATTATCTCGGCCGACACCGTTGTTGCATGTGGAAAACGTATATTACCAAAACCTGCAGACCATTCAGAAACGTCTCAATTTCTAAATCTTTTATCCGGGCGTCGTCACCGTGTTATAAGTTTTGTATGTGTTTTGGATCCAAATGGAAATTTAGCCGGCCGCAGTGTTACCACAGTGGTCTTATTTAAGAGGTTAAATATTGATGAAGTGAAGTTTTATCTGTCGACAAAGGAATGGAAAGGTAAGGCTGGTGGTTATGCAATTCAAGGCCAAGCGGCTAGGTTTGTAAAGTCTATCAATGGTTCTTATTCAAATGTTGTTGGATTACCAATATTTGAAACATATGAAATGCTTGTAGGGTTAGGGTTTCAGTTCACAAAATAAAAAGAAATTGGAAAACCAAAATTATGGGTCGTGAACTTTTAATAGAAAAACAAGGAAATGAATTTCGTATTGCAACAATAGAAGACGGTTCTTTGGTTGACTTGTCTTTCGATCGAAAAGACTTTGGCAGTATTATAGGTAATGTTTATCTTGGTCGTGTTGAGCGAGTTATAAAAGGGATCGGGGCGGCTTTTATTGACTTGGGAATTGGAAGATCAGGTTTTTTACCCTTTAGTAATGTTTCGGATAATGAAAGCAGACATATTGGTTTAGTTGAGGGAGCAAGTGTTTGCGTTCAGGTTATGAGGGATGCCTTCGGAAAAAAGGGACCGCAAGTTTCTATGGAAATTTCTCTTGCCGGCCGTTTTATAGTTTATCAAGCGAATAGCAATCGCCTTGCTGTCTCTCGGCAAATTACAAATGAAGTAGAGCGTGAGCGTTTACTGTCTTTGACCAATCAAATTCGTCAAGACAATGAAGGATTTGTATTAAGGACGGCAGCAGAAGGTAAAAATTTTCAAACGCTTGAATATGAAATTAATTATTATCGTAATTGCTGGAATGAAATTCTTAGAAACCGCGATAAAGAAAATNCTCCAGCATTGATTTATGAAGAATTGGATATTGTTAAAAGGACTATTCGAGATCATGCCCACGATGATGTGCTAAAGTTTCATTTTGACGATAATACTATATTTGTTGGGGCAAAAGAATTTTGTGAAGCAAAATACCCATCTTTGACGACGAAATTACATCTCAATATAGATCCAATAGCATTATTTGAAAAATATGGTGTTGATGAAGAAATAGAGTCTGTTTTGAAAAGAGATGTCTCCTTGCCCTCTGGAGGCGCGCTTGTAATAGAAACTATGGAAGCACTAACCGCGATTGATGTAAATTCTGGCCGTTATATAAACGGAAGTGACCCCGAAGAAAATGCAAGTCAAATCAACAATGAAGCAGCAAACGAGGTTTGCAGACAGATAAGGTTGCGTAATCTAAGTGGATTGATAGTTGTAGATTTCATAAATATGACAAAAGAAGAATCCTGGACAAGAATTCTGGATAAACTGCGCCTTGAATTTTCTAANGATAGGATAAACTGCAGAGTTTTAGGCCGTACAGAAGGAGGGTTGGTTGAATTAATTAGACGACGCAGCAGTGTGCCACTAACAGAGGCATTATTCGTTGATTGTCCAGAGTGCAATGGTGAAGGGTTTGTTTGGCGAGTTGAAGGCGTAATTTATAAAATTTTAAAAACTCTTAAGAAAGAAAGTATATCAGACAAGGCCGGAAAATTGGTTTTAAATTTTAGTCCTGAAATCAGTGAGGCAATCAAAAGAAAGAATTACGAGGATGAAATTTGTTCTCAGTCTGGAAGACAATTAATATCAAGAGTTTTACAGGATTTTTCTCCAGACGAATACGAGATATATATTCAAGAAGAGGAAAAAAGTGATTATTGATTTGGAAGACAAAAGGAATAGTGCCAAGTGTCCGGTTTGTAAAAAAAGGAGTGTCGCTCAATACAGACCCTTTTGTTCCTCTCGTTGTGCTGACATAGATTTATCTAAGTGGCTCAATGGTAGTTATTCAGTACCCATTTCGGAAATGTCAGAATCAGACCTTGATGAACTTGAGTCTTCTGTAAATGAAAAAGAAATTTTTGAGGAAGAACGATAAGTATTTAATTAATTCTATGGGTGTTTGTATGGACACGTTGATTGAATTCTCCTATAAGCACGTACCAGATTTGGTTTGCCCAGGTAGCTCAGTTGGTAGAGCACAGCACTGAAAATGCTGGTGTCGGCTGTTCAAATCAGCCCCTGGGCACCATTTTTAAGTTTGAATTCTTTACTATAAAGCTTTTTAAACTGTCACGATAAAATTACTGTAGTGTAGACACTCGCATCAGCATTCCATAATTCCGGTGTTTGATTATTGGAGGTCGCGATAACTGTTTTAATTGTTAATTTGGGTTTAAAATTAAATTAATTTGATCAAGCATGGAGTTGTAGTGAATGCTCACCGGCGATATGAAATCTATAATAAAAAAAGCAAACCTTGGGTTTGTGGCTACTAAAAATGCAGATGGTACTCCTAACCTTTCTCCAAAAAGCACCTTACGGCCCTGGGATAGTGATCATCTTATATTTGCTAACCTCGCTTCCCCGCAAACTATAGCCAATTTAAAGAAAGATTCTCAAATAGAAATTAATTGCATAGATTTTCTTTCAAGGCGTGGTTACCGTTTCACCGGTAAAGCATCATTACATTCCTCTGGTAGTGATGTCTTTGACCAGTTCCTTGGTATTTTGAAGGAGGAGTTGGGGACAGAAACAAAAATGCATGATGCCGTATTGATTAAAATAATATCTGTTCGACCTGTCACCTCACCCGCCTATGATAAAGACGGTGTTACAGAAGAAAAACTTGTAAAATCTTACAAAAAAAAATATAGCGTTGGTATTTGATTTTTTGCTCTGCCGCTACAATCCTAAATGGTATTACTTTGTTTTCAGCTCAATATAAGTTGTCGCCTCCGTTTACAACAATGCACTGACCAGTAACAAAGTCGCTATCGTTTGAGGCTAGATAAATAAGCGTGCCGGTCAGATCTTCGGGATTTTGTATCCGTGGTATTGCTCTTGCAGATACGGAACGATCAAACCGGGAAAGGTTAAAACCTTCTTCAGCCATCATAACGTCAGTACAAGTCAGCCCGGGGGCAATAGAGTTTACGCAAATACCAAATTCTCCCAATTCTTTTGCTATTGCCCTGCTAAAAGCAACAACTCCGCCTTTGGATGATACGTAATGGGCAAAATTGGTCGTTCCTTTCATCATAGTGTCAGAAGCGATATTAATAATTTTCCCATATTTTTGACTTTTCATTACNGGGGAAACGGCACGAGATAAAATAAAAACACCCCTTAAATTTACAGACATTACTTTGTCCCATTCGGTTACGCTTATTTCCTCGAATGGTTTTCTGTCAAGTGATGCAAATATGGCAGCATTATTTACCAAGATATCAATTCGTCCATATGCCTGAAGGGTTGAATCTATAAGTTTCTGAACTGACTTTTCATCACTAATATCACAGGTTTCGGTCCGAATCTCAGCGGCAGGTTGCGCTCGTTGAACCACTTCTTTTGTTTTGGTGCAGTCTTTTACATCTACAATGATTGTTTTGGCTCCATTTGAAGCTAGTGCATTTACATACACAGCCCCAATTCCCTGGGCTGCTCCGGTAACAATTGCAACTTGGTCTTTTAAACGCATATTCAGTCCCTTATTGATAGTATGACAATTGAGTCTAATAAACTTGTAAAAACTTAATATTATTTGGCTTTAAAGGGTACGAACAATTCTACCAAAGAGCTATAGTTGTTATTAACTTCGAAAACTTTATTGGTGGTAATTTAAATGGTGAATTTAGTAGATGAGTTAAAAGGCAAAGTTGCAATTGTNACTGGAAGCGCTCGAAATATCGGGCGTGCTACGGCTATTGAATTAGCTAAAGCAGGGGCTTCTCTAGTTGTGAATGCCCGGGTATCCAAAGATCTTTGTGATGAAGTAGTAGAAGAGATTAATGCGTTGGGAGGCGAAGCCATATCTTGTCTTGCTGATATAAGTGATCCTGACGCCGTATCGTTTCTAATAGATCAAACAATAGAGGCCTTTGGCGGGNTAGATATTTTGGTTAACAATGCAGCTGTTCGTTCTAACATCCCCTTTCTTGAAATAGATCAAGAAGAGTGGNNTAGAATAGCTGGTACGTGTCTTCAGGGAACGTTAAATTTAACCCGAGGATGCATTCCATTAATGATTAAGCGTGGTGGTGGAGCTATTGTTTCGCTTGCTGGCTTGTCGTCTTATAAAGGTTCTGCCGGTCGCTCTCATGTGATGGCTACGAAGGACGGACTGATGGGTCTGACTCGAGGATTAGCAATAGAATTTGGTGAGAAGAATATCCGTGCAAATGCTGCTGTTGTAGGACGTTTTGATACAGTAAGAAGTGGTAACTCTCTTCAAACAGGCTTTACTACCGAGCCAGATATACCCTTGGGGCGTATGGGTGTTCCACAGGATATGGCCGATGTTATAAGGTTTCTAGTTGGCCCGGGATCTGCTTATATTACTGGTCAGACTATTCATATTAACGGCGGAGCTTACTGCCCTCATTAGAGGTAACCCNTAATTTGATGTTTTAACTGGGTGGTGGTTTTAAATAGATTTTATAAAGACATTTTATGGTTTCGGCTTTTACAAATTCGAAGGAAACATCAATTCCTGCTTTCGCCGTTTTTGTATAAATTAAAAATAATTTTAGAGTAGAGTATTTCTATGGCCCCCGAATCTCTTTTAGTTATGTTTATAGCGTTGGCTGCAGGTTCTCTTGTAAAAGGTATTTCTGGATTGGGGCTACCACTTGTCGCAATCCCGGTTATGGCAGGTTTTATGGAGGTTGATCGCGCTGTAGCCATCATGATTATTCCCGGGTTTCTTATGAACTGTTATCTTCTTTGGGCTTATAGAGAACATGCCGTGAACTTTGCTTCTTTGCCCCTCATAATTTTTGTCGGAGTTTCAGGGGTAGTATTTGGCTCTTGGGTTTTGTCCCGGGCACCTGAAATATATATGTTGTCTTTTATGACCCTTTGGCTAGGCGGATATTTAGGAAGTCTACTTATAAAAACTGTTTTAAAACCGCCTGATTTAATCATTAAACACGCTCCAGCAATCGTGGTTGGTTTTGCCGGTATTGTGCAAGGCTCAGTAGGAACTGCCGGACCGGTTCTGGCGCCATATGTTCATTCCTTAAAGCTTAGACAACCACAATTTGTTTTTGTAATTTCTGTTTTATTTCAAATATTTGCGATAACGCAATTCTGCTCATTTATATGGTTAGGAATGTTAGACTTTGATAGGGCATATCAAAGCTTATTTGCCTGTATTCCTATCGCTATATTTTTGCCATTCGCTGTTTGGTTATCTTCATTTGTTAGCCATAAAGCTTTTAATAGTATTGTAATAATTATGCTCATTTGTATTGAAGCTCGTCTGTTATGGCGGCTCCTCAGTTAGAACGTCTCAAATACAATTTGAGTTTATGTTCAGGGGGCCTTGAGTCGTCCACGATGGCTAAGTATACTCCGCCACCGAAAGTAATATTGCCGCTGTTTTTTTCCAGTTCAGAACTTCCGACGGGCTTTTTAAACGTAAATGTCCTGGATAGCTGACTAAATTAATTTTGGTTACCGGAAAGGACATGCTCGCACTAAACAAGAAGGGAGAACAGCGTTGGCTGATAGTGGTTCGAATGGAATAGGGGTAAACCTGCCGGATACCGAAATTTCAGTAAAGGAAGTCTTCGGGCTCGATACGAATATGAAGGTTCCCGCGTATAGTAAACGTACCGACCATGTACCGGAGGTTGATACCGCATATTGTTTTGATTTTGATACGACCATGGCGATTTTAGCTTCTTTTGCCCATAATCGGAAATTGATGGTCCAAGGTTATCATGGTACGGGAAAGTCTACGCATATTGAACAAGTGGCCGCAAAGCTTAATTGGCCTCTTATTCGCGTAAACCTAGATAGTCACATTAGTCGAATTGATTTAATAGGTAAGGACGCAATCGTATTACAAGATGGTAAGCAAGTGACGGAGTTTCGTGAAGGAATTTTGCCTTGGGCAGTCCAAAACCCAGTTGCCTTAGTTTTTGATGAATATGATGCCGGTAGACCGGATGTTATGTTCGTTATTCAGCGAGTGTTAGAATCCGGCGGAAAAATGACATTGCTTGATCAAAATAAGGTTATTCACACACATGACGGATTTAGGCTTTTCTCAACGGCGAACACCGTTGGACTTGGAGATACCACCGGATTGTACCATGGAACTCAACAGATTAATCAGGCGCAGATGGACCGCTGGAATTTAGTTACAACATTAAATTATTTGCCTCATGAGAAAGAGGTCGAAATTGTTCTTGCTAAAGTGCCAAGCTATAATGACGCCGACGGTAAAGAAAAGGTAGCATCTATGGTCAGGGTAGCTGACCTGTCCCGTGCTGGCTTTATGGCAGGAGATATTTCCACTGTTATGTCGCCTAGAACGGTAATTACTTGGGCGGAAAATTCTGTAATTTTTGGTGGAGATATTGCCGTAGGTTATCGAGTAACCTTCCTCAACAAATGTGATGAGCTTGAGAGAGCGACCGTAGCTGAATACTATCAACGTTGTTTTGGAGAGGAGCTTCCAGAATATAAGGCTGTTGAAAATACCGCTGCCTAGTTATCAAATTTAATCTCGGATTAGGGAATACGCTGAAATGGCGTCAGATGAAAATCGAGTAGAAACTTTCCGCCAAATTACAGCAGCGACCATGCGTGCTATTGCTGAAAACGAAGAAATTCAGCTTACTTTTGGCTCGGAAGCCCGTTTGGTCGGTACTAATGCACGTTTGCCGGCGCCCCCTCGTGATATGAAAGATGACGATGTCGCCCATCTTCGTGGTGAAGCAGATGCCCTAGCTTTTCGAATGAAATATCATAACCCCGACCTGCATCAGAAATGGATCCCATCAGCGACAGATGCGAGAGCAGTTTTTGATGCTATGGAGCAGGTTCGCGTCGAAGCATTGGGCGCCAAAGAGTTTAAGGGGTGTAAGCAAAATTTAAGTGCTGCTTTTAAAGAAAGGTGTGAATCAGCTAGCTACCATCGGGTTAGTGACAGAGAGGATATTTCTCTTGCTGAAGTTGTTGGCTTATTAAGTCGAGAACAATTGATGGGAGAAGAACTCTCCGGATCTGCTCAAAATGCGCTCGGGTATTGGCGTGACTGGCTGGAAGCTCGTATTGGAGGCGACTTTGGAGAATTAGAAAAAAATATTCACAACCAGGAAGCATTTGCCAAGACGCTGGATAAGGTACTCGTTCACCTTGATTTGCTCGATCTTGAGGATGAAGCGGACGGTGACGAGCAAATGAGTGAAGAAACTCCAGAGGAACAAGAGTCAGATGAATCTGAAGATAGTGAAGCTTCAGAAGAATCGGAGAGTTCTGATGGGGACGAAATGGATGATCAAGATCAGGAGGAGGGTCCTGAACAGTCAGAAGATGACTCGATGTCGGGGGAAGAAGATGAAGACCTACCTGATTCAGATCAACGACGTCAGCAGCAAGGGGGTGAAGGGGAAAAGGTTCAGTACCGGTCCTATTGCACCGAGTTTGATGAGGAAATTGATGCACTTGACCTTTGTGAAATGGAAGAACTTTCAAGGTTACGGCAGCATCTCGATCAACAATTATCACATCTTCAAGGTATTATTGGCCGTCTGGCCAANCGATTGCAACGACGGCTTATGGCGAAACAGTCTCGTTCCTGGGAATTTGATCTTGACGAAGGTTTGTTGGATGCAGCCCGCTTAACACGTGTCGTGATCAACCCATTACATGCGCTCTCCTATAAGATGGAACACGAAACTGAGTTTCGTGATACCGTAGTATCTCTGCTAATTGACAATTCGGGTTCAATGCGTGGCCGACCGATAGCAGTGGCAGCGATGAGTGCCGATATCCTTGCTCGAACCTTAGAGCGTTGCGGAGTAAAAGTTGAAATACTCGGTTTTACNACGAAGGCATGGAAAGGGGGACAGTCTCGTGAAAAATGGTTGTCCGATGGTAAACCCTCTGGGCCAGGGCGTTTAAATGACCTTAGGCATATTATTTACAAGTCGGCGGATGCACCTTATCGCAGAGCTCGAAAAAGCCTTGGTTTAATGCTTCGGGAAGGTCTTCTTAAAGAGAATATAGATGGCGAGGCACTCCTCTGGGCACATAGCCGAATTTCGGTGAGACCAGAGCAAAGAAAAATTTTGATGGTGATTTCTGATGGAGCGCCGGTTGATGATTCAACTCTTTCAGTTAACCCTGGTAACTACCTAGAAAATCATTTGCGCTCTGCAATAGATTGGATAGAAACTCGTTCACCGGTTGATATTGTTGCAATAGGTATTGGTCACGATGTCACTCGATATTATCGCCGGGCGGTAACCCTTATGGATGCCGAACAGTTGGGGGGAACCATGATGGATAGTCTTGCCGAATTATTCGATGATGATGATAAAAAGAAAACCAGTCGAGGACGAAAAAAGGCAGCGTAGATCCAGAGAATTATTATTAAGTTATTTTTTTCTGTTTAGGGCTAAGGACTGTAAGCATGGCTAAAAGCATTAATATTGCTGTAATCCAAAAAATCCAAAGTGCTTCCCCTTGATCAATAATCCATCCGTATAATACAGGAACGATTATTCCACCTATTAGGTGGCCTGTTGACATAAAACCAAAAACTTTTCCGGCATTTCCAGCAGGGGTCACGGCTTTAACCATCATGTCTCTCGAAGGTCTTACGATACCCAATAGCCAACCAATAGACCCGAAACATACCAGTAAAATTAAATGGTTAAGTTGAAAACTTGCCATAAAAAAGGTGACTATTGCGGACAAACCAAATGCGGTAGCAGCCACAAGGCTATGTCTATCAGTTTTATCGGCAATAAAACCCCCACACAGTACTCCAAGTACTCCGGCTGTTGCAAAGACTGTTAATGCCGCTCCAGCAGCGACCAATGGGGTGTTATAAATTTCAATTAAAGATGTAACGGTGAATGCATTTAAGCCGATGGAAATCATTGCGGTTGTCACAAAGAATAAATATAAAATTAACATTCTCGGGGTTAGTAGCAGTTTCATTCCCTGAAGGAATTTGAAATCATTCTCTGCTGACAAATCGCGGCCTACATGATCATGAATAATTTTCCCCTGAAGTATCATGCCAATTCCTGTAATAGCGCCGAGCAAAGCAACGGAGATAACAGCAACTTTCCAGTCCCAAAATTCTGCTATCAAAACAATAATTATAGGAGCTGCTGCGGTGCCTGCAGTACCCGAAGCTGTGTGAATGCTGAAAGCCTTTCCCATACGACGTTCATCTATCGAGGACATGAGTATTGAATAGTCAGCTGGATGGAATACGGAATGTCCTAATCCTGCCAAGATGGCCAATAAAAGTATCATTTCGTATGAAGAAGTTAGAGCCATTGCACCAATAGAAAATGTTTTAACCAACAGACCTAAAATCAGGATCAATTTTGCTCCGAATCTATCGACAAGAAAGCCTATAGGAAGTTGAGCAATTGCTCCGGAGGCGTTGATTAAAGTAATAGTTAAGCCAAGGGCAGCGAAACTAATGCCGAGGTCCTGGTGCATCAAATAAAAAAGTGGGGGCAATACAAGCTGGGAATAGTGGCTCATAAAATGCCCGGTGCAAATTAAACTCAAAACTCTCGTGTCTCGTGAAAATGATGAAGAGACTTTAGCCAAGTAAATACCCCTAATTTAGATGTTTAATATCTCAATAATTGTAGCGGCAAAAATACCCGCTAATGGCGGAAGCATAAAGGAAGAAGAAACTCTTAGCCCAACAAAATTTAAACCTAGAAAAGGGATTTCCCACGCAAGGATTCTATGGATTGCAAATACCTCCCATGAGGTTAAGAAAGCTGTAAGTTGAGGAATACCGACACCCAGTTTGATCATTGCTAGTGCTAGTGGGAATGCCACTACTCCTCCGGCGGGAACCAATATTCCTGCGAAAGAAGCTATTAAAATTCCTTTAAACCCAGATTCGGACCCTAGCCATCCACTGATGAAATCACCCGGTAACAGCTCAGCTGCAAAACTAGCCATAAAAACCGCACATAATACTCTTGGTGCCATGGCAACCAGGTAACCTAAGCTTTTGTGCAATCCCATTTCCGTTGAACCGTCTTGTCGCCGATAACTCACTAAAACCAAAGCAAGAGCGAACATCCACATTGCAATGGCCACTAGGGTTAAGGTACTCATTTTAATTCCTGCGGATTCGTCAATGTCAAGCGGATGGGCATGTAGAGCGATAATGTTCCTGCAATAATTGGTAGCAGTATACTTGCGCTAACTCTTATAAAAGTAATATCTGGACCCAAGAGAGGAAGTTCCCAGACTATTATTCTTTGCATTCCTATCATGGCCCAAGATGTGATGTATGCTACCAAGGCACCTTTATTTGCTCCTGAGGCATATAATGCAATTACGACTGGAAAAGAGGTTAAGGGACCGCCGGGAGTCAAGGATCCTGCAACTGTCGCAATAAAAACACTCTTAATTCCTGCTTTTTCTCCAATAAGACGGGAGATGACCACTTGGGGTATAAGAATTTGAAGGAAGGCCGCAATAATAACTGCGGCACCAACTCTAGGGGCGATAAAAGTTAGCAATTCCAATGCGTCTATAATTGCACGCTCGTATGAAGAGGGCCCTTTTAAATGGTAAACAGTTAAACCCGATCCGATAGCTAAGAGCGCAAAAATTATTAAAGAGGGACCAAAAGATTGTTTGAGAAGTTTCAGATACTTCTCTTTAATGCCCTGCTGATCAGCCATAACGATTTAACTTAAGGCCCATTTAAGGGTGGACGTCCTCTGTAAACCAATCTGTTGGTAATTCATGACCTAGGCCTGCTTTTTTAGCTTTACGGTAGGCAAGACCAGATGCGGCGGCGAACTGGAGTCCCAGTCCCATATCATTAATGAATACCGTTGATTCCTTCTCATTCTTTCTACCCTCAACGTCCCCAACAATCATTTCAGGTAGTCGTGGGCATGAATCAAAATTAAAAGTGGGATTAACAGCCCACCCCTTACCCGATCGGCGGTCAGGCGGTGATAAATTTTCTGCAGTAACAGTATCTGGTTGCCGTTGGCCATAATGCAGCCCTACTCGATCGACTTTACGTAACGCCGCTTCTTCAATTTCTGGCATTTTTATGGAACTTATATGTATGCCGGGGCGAACCCATTTTTCAAAAAAAATAGCGTCAATACTATTAGACGAACACATCACTATATCTACATCAGAAACAACAGCTTCTACATTGGAAACTGGGGCCACCTCACAATCTAAAACATCACTCATTTCTTGCGCAAAATTTACACGATTTTTTTCATTTGGGCTGAACACTTTGATTGCTTTTATTTCGCGTACAGCGCAGGCCGCCATTAATTGAGTTCCAGCCTGCCACCCGGAGCCGAGTATACCGATAGTCTCGGCGTTCTTCCTGGCCATATATTTTATTCCGAGGCCATTGGTAGCGCCAACACGGGTACGTTGCACGACACCATCTGGCATGATTGCTAAAGGCTCTCCGGTATTTGTGCTAAATAGTAATACAAGACCTACCCATCGATTGTTAGGTGCCGCTGGCACTTTTACACGGCGCATTGACCCCTCTATCGTTGGCCAAGTGACGATATCAGAATTTAGTCTTACAGCGCTAACACCTTGATTAGGTATAACCCCATCCATAGTTTTGAAACCGTATACCGCATCTTCTCTCTCAGTCGGGGTAAGGCAATCCGAACGTCGCCTGGTTACTGCTGTACCCGAATGGAGCCCACGATAAGCATCCTCTAAAATTTCCAGACATTCAGGCATTGTAAGTACTTGGCTGACATCTTCATTGGATAAAATGAGGGTCATAGTATTCTCCATCCACTGCAAAGTGGAGACGTCGTCGTCTATAAGTTACTTAAAAGTTGATGCTAGCTTTTTAGTCAAATTACCAATAACCGATATCTTTAACACTGGGTAAAGTAAAAATCTTTTCAATTATTAGGCTCTTAACCCATATTTTTTCAACAAAGAAATGGGGTCTTCACCCTCTACATAACCCTCGTAAGGTTCTAGCTGTTCATACCAAGCAGCACCCATGGCCTTAAGAACGCGGTTATGAATAGAAATTATTCTCGCCTGGTTATTCGGGTCACTATTAAAATGTTTATGAGCAACATATGGCGGGATATAAACAAAATCACCACGCTTCCATTCAAATTTTTTCGGCTCTTCTTCCCATTCCCAAGTGAATTTTATATCAACTGAAAAATTTACATCCCAGTGCAAATCATATCCTTCGCCCTCTGCGACGAAAAAGACCTCTTCTGCCAGATGACGGTGTTTACCTGATGCCATGCCACCAGGAATAAATTGCATATAAATATCCACGCAATTCTCAACGGTATTCATTTTTTCATGGATCATATGTTTGAGAATTCCATGAGGGGAATTTTCAAAAGGCATGTCTGCAGCTTTAACAACCTTTAGTTTATTTGAATAATAGTCTTCTACATAAGCGGCAGTTTCCGCCAGATTTTCGCTATAAAAGTTACAAGTTTTGTCGCCTGTTATTATTGATTCTCGCTCGTCCAACTTCTCTCTCCCTAAACTTTTAATTCATACTTATTTCTTAGTAGTCGGCTGGTGGTGCATAATCTTCCTGTCCAGGTTGCACATCAGTAGGAGGCATTTTCACGTTTTTTTGAAACACCATATGCATAAAGAGGAATAATGGCTTTGCCTTCATGACGAGCACGATATATTCCTCGTCGGGGCTAGAATTAAAGTGCTGATGAACACAGCCATTCTCTACGATCATTACATCCCCAGCCTCGGAATCTACCCGTTCACCATCATGGACATCGTAGCCCTCGCCTCTCAGTACGTAAAAGACGGCGCTATTCATATGTCCGTGCCGTTGTCCATATCCACCGGGAGCAAACGATCCTAAATGTGTTTCTATGGATTGGGCTATTTCCATTCTTTGAGGGTTCACCATAGGTTTATCGAAAAATTGAGGGCCACCGGTCCACTTATAATCGTGTACGCTATATACTCTCTGTTTTTCATATAACCCTTGTTGCATTTCTCCGTAGGTGCCTTCCAGAGCTCTAACAAAAGTTCTTTTCTTTACCCAACGGTCCCAAACAACCTCTGGTTGATTGTGTCCCACTCCAACATTTTCTGGGGTCGTTTCTTCCCTGTTACTTTCGGCCATTTATTAATCCTTTGCTTAAAGCCCAGATAATCTCATCTTTTTATGGTATATGATGGACCTAATTGAGTGTCAAGGATCAGAGCCAAAGTAGATTTTGAATAGTCAAATTTAATATTCGGTAAAGGATTTTTAGCTAATTGTTAAAAATTATTTACTACATTTGATACCAAGTTGTTTTAAAATACGTATCACAATAAAATCGCTTTGCTTGCACGCAATCTGACTCTGAGGTAAGTAGGCTGAAGTTTATAAATACATAATTAAAGACATGACAGATAACCGTATTTTTTGAATTACTAGGAAATGACCTAGTATAAATTTTAAACAAAGAGGCAGGGATGAAACCACCACCTTTTTCTTATCATGACCCCGGAACCGTTGGGGAAGTTATCAATCTTCTTGAATCACTGGAAAATCCAAAATTACTGGCAGGTGGACAGTCTTTGATGCCAATGCTCAACATGAGATACGTGATGCCAGATAATATTATCGACCTAAATAAAGTCGATGGTTTGTCTTATATTGAAGAAAATAAAACGGGGATTAACATCGGAGGGATGACACTCCAGCGGGACCTTGAATTCTCAGATTTGATTAAGAAAAAATGTCCACTTATGAATGATGCCCTGCAACAAGTTGGGCATCGGCAAACCAGAAATCGGGGAACAATTGGCGGTTCACTCTCTCACCTAGACCCAGCTGCAGAATTACCGGCAGTATGTGCCGCATATGATGCGGTTATTGTTTTGCAAGGTCCCAGAGGTGAACGTGAAATACCGTTCTCAGAATTTCCAATTGCATATATGACACCAGCAACAGAGATCGATGAGCTTCTCACTGGTGTCAAGATTACTTCTTGGAAGGAGGGGCATGGTTACGCTTTTATAGAATTTGCAAGAAGACATGGTGATTTTGCTATAACTTCTGCTGCCGCATTATTGGAAGTTGATGGCGCCGGTGCTATTACCCGCGCTTCTTTAACTGTGGGAGGCGTAGGGGCTGCACCAGTGCGAATGAATAAAATTGAAGAATCTCTCATTGGACAATCAGGTGATGAAGATAAGTTTCGTGAATTATGTGAGGCTTGTCGGGAAATTGACGCTCTTGGAGACGTCTATGCTTCTTCTGAGTATCGACAGCATTTGGCAACGGTGATGAGCCGTAGAGCCTTAGTTAAGGCCTACGGTCGGGCAAATTGTAAAGGGTAGGAAAAACTGATGGGTGAGACTAGGAAAATTTCATTGACGGTTAATGGCAAGTCTTATGAAGAAGATGTCGAAGTACGTTTTCACTTGGCGGATTTTCTTCGTCAGAAACTGGGCCTTACTGGAACACACCTTGGCTGTGAGCACGGTGTTTGCGGCGCCTGCACTATTTTAATGAATGGCAAAAGTGTTCGCTCATGTTTAATGCTTGCTGTTCAGGCTGATGGCCAAGAACTTACAACTATAGAGGGTATTGCTCCTTCTGAGGACGAAATGCACCCTCTGCAGGAGGCTTTTCGTGATAATCACGGCCTGCAATGTGGATTTTGCACCCCAGGGATGCTGACTACATTACTTGAGTTCTTGGAAGATAATCCAGATCCTACAGAAGAGGAAGTTCGTATCGCTATTAGTGGAAACTTATGTCGTTGTACCGGCTATCAAGGAATTGTTGCAGCTGCTCTTGATGCGGCGCAGCGTTTACGTGAAGCCAAAGGCGTTTAATTCGTGAGCGGCTGGAAAGTTTTTGGCAGCCGAGAAAAAAGACTCGAAGATCCAAGCCTCCTTAGAGGGGTAGGACGCTTTCTAGACGATATACAGGTCTCAGGAATGTTGCATGCGGCATTCGTTCGTAGTCCGCATAGTCACGCTAGAATACTGCACATTGATAGCAATAGTGCCTTGACGATTGAAGGCGTTAGAGCAGTTTATACGCTTGATGACCTACGCCCTTATCTTAATAATGAGCGTCTTGTAGTTGGTCTCCCAAGCCCCTCTTATAAGCAGGAGCTCGATCGTCCGGCCCTAGCAGATAAAGAGGTAGTTTATGTCGGCGAACCCATAGCAATTGTCGTAGCCGAATCACGTTATTTGGCAGAAGATGCAGCGGCAATAGTAAATATTGAATATGAAATTCTCCCCGCGGTCTCAGATTGTAGATTGGCCGTCGAAAAGAGTTCAATATTAGCTCACACTCAATCACCCCATAATATACTTGCACAATTTGATATGCGATATGGAGAAGTGGAGAGTACATTTAATAATGCCCCATATATTTTCAAAGAAAATATTTGGCAACATAGGGGTGGTAGTCATTCCATAGAATGTCGCGGTGCAATCTCCTTTTATGAACCTACAGAAGATTTGGTTACACTTTACAGCGCAACGCAGTCCGCCCACACGGCAAAAAACATTTTGATAGATATGCTTGGATTTGATGAAAATAAAGTTCGAGTCATAATTCCCGATGTTGGCGGAGGGTTTGGTCCTAAACTAGTTTTTTATCAGGAGGATATTTCAGTTGTATTAGCTGCAATGATTCTTGGTAAACCAGTGAAATGGGTTGAAGATCGCCGAGAACATTTTATTTCTACCACTCAAGAGCGGGATCAATTTTGGGAGGTAGAAATAGCAGTAAATAGGGAAGGCCAAATTCTTGGACTACGGGGTTCCATGGTTCATGATCATGGGGCTTACACAGCTAGAGGAATTAATTTGGCCTTTAACTCCGCGTTAATTGTTTCACTACCATATAAAGTTCCCTGTTATTTCTTAGAAGTTTTATTAGCAGTAACTAATAAAGTTCCGGTAACGCCTGTGCGTGGCGCTGGCCATCCTCAGGGTATTTTTGTAATGGAAAGATTATTAGATAGGGTTGCCCGTGAACTTGGCATAGATCGAGCGGATATACGCCGTAAAAACCTCATAAAATCCGATCAAATGCCTTTTAAAAAAGAATTAGAAACACGAGGNGGCTCACCTGTTATCCTTGATAGCGGGGATTATTTGTCTTGTATGGAACAAGCCTTGGAAAAGGTTGGCTATCGCGATTTTTCAGTGAGGAAGGAAAAGGCACTTAAAGATGGTAAGTACGTTGGTTTAGGTTTTGCAAATTACGTAAAAGGGACTGGAAGAGGGCCTTTTGAGACAGTTAAAGTTAAAGTTGGAAATTCAGGCAAAATTTCGGTTTATAGTGGTGCTGCCGCAATGGGTCAAAGTACTCGGACAATGTTATCCCAAATTGTCGCAGAGTTCCTCGGTGGAGATTTAGAAAATATCAATGTTATAACAGGTGATAGTTCTGCAGTTCCAATAGGAATAGGAGGTTCCGCAAGTAGACAGACAGTGACGGCTGGTTCTTCAGCATTACTAGCGGCAAAAGAGGTACGAAATAAATTACTTAAAGTTGCCGCTACTCTGCTTGAAGTTTCTGAAAAAGATTTGGAAATTAAGGGACGACAAATTAATGTAAAAGGCGTCACTGAAATAAAGATGGATATAGGTGAGGTTGCTCATGCCGTTGCTGGCACACCCGGTTATGCCTTACCCTCTGGATTTGAACCAGGAATGGAGTCAACCAAAAATTTTATAGTTGACGATCTTACGTTCGTTAATGGAACGGTAGCGGTAGAGGTAGAGGTGGATGTTGAAACAGGGAAAGTTTNTTTCAGAAATTATATAATNGTTCATGATTGTGGGACAATGATCAATCCNATGATTGTTGATGGGCAGGTAATTGGCGGCACTGCTCATGGCATAGGAAATGCCTTATTTGAATGGATGGGTTATGATGAAGATGCGCAGCCCATAACTACAAATTTTGCCGAATATTTGTTATTAAATGCGCCTGAAATGCCCCATGTAACTTTAGGGCATATGGAAAGTCCTACTCCTCTGAACCCTCTTGGTGTAAAGGGAGTGGGTGAATGTGGCGTTGTGGCTGCACCGGCTGCTATCATATCTGCTGTAGAAAATGCCCTGTCACCGTTCGGTGTTTATTTTGACCAAGCACCACTAAGGCCAATGGAAATTGTTAAGAAGCTTGTAGACTCTAAAAGTGATTAATAACCACAATTTATAAGTGAATAACAAATAATCAATATTCCATTATAAACATTGAAATCCGGTTACTGCTTCGCAATTGGATTATTATTTTTGGTTTCGGCTTATTTTGGCGCCTTTTTTTCTACCTAAACCTATTTTTTTGGCAAAATTGGAACGTTGTTCCGCGTAGTTGGGCGCTACCATCGGATAATCTGCTGGCAATCCCCATTTAGCACGATATTCATCGGGAGTTATACCATATGACGCTCGCAAATGACGTTTAAGCATTTTAAGTTTTTTACCATCTTCCAGACANATAATATAATCAGGATTAATTGACCGCCTAACACTGACAGCTGGCTTTAGCGTCTCTGTTTCACTCACTGAGGTGGACCCATTTAAGTTATGAAGAGATGAGTATATCGTATTGATTAGCTCTGGTACTTGCGTCGTATTTACACCATTGTTACTGACGTAGGCGGAAACGATTTCTACCGCCATTTTTAANATTTCACCATTAGAAACACGCGTTNNATTGTCATCTGACATTAAAATTCTAGCCTATATTTNATATACTTCTAATTATGTAATCTTAGTTCAGTGTGGTTCAAGTATGTGGAAAATTTTTACCTTCGTATAAATAACATAAATTTTTATTTATTAAGAAATAATTTATGAAGATAGTATAACTTATAAAATATAGAATTAACAATTTTAACACTCGTAAAAGAGGTATAATTTCTTAGTATAATAGTGTTTATTAAAATTATTCGATTACTCAAACTTATTTAGTTTAAAAAAATATAATATCTTAATTGTTAACTCATAAACTCTACCCATTATTATTAACAAATAAACAGCTTCTTATGCACGTAAATGAGTTTTGCATGGACTGGATTTTAGTTATAAAAATATGTTAGATTTTTACCAGTTATATCGAACGTCGCCCGGATCACAAATATGTNAAAAATATTGATAGCCACTGGTGCTGATCACGGCGGCTATAAGATGAAACAAGAACTAATTAAACATCTTAAAAAAATAAAATTTGAAGTAATCGATTTTGGTACAAATGATACTAAGTCGGTAGATTATCCAGATTATGCAAAGCCGGTGGTCACTGCTATTCAAAAGGGTAAAGCGGATATGGGTATTTTGGTTTGTGGCAGTGGTGTTGGTATGTCTATTGCTGCAAATCGTCACAAAGGTATAAGAGCGGCTTTATGTTATGATGAGACGACGGCTATGTTATCTAGACAGCACAATGATGCCAATATTTTAGTGCTTGGTGGTAGGTTAACAAAACTAACTACGGCAAAAAAATGTGTGAATAAATTTTTTTCAACGAAATTCGAAGGTGATCGTCATACAAGGCGCATTCAAAAAATTGAATGATCGCAATTTTGAAAGGGTTAATTTAGATATGTCGCGTAATACATCCGGGGTAATTCATCCTGGTTTTTTCTCTACTAAACTAGAAAAACAAGACCCAGAATTATTTGGGTCGATAAAAGGCGAGTTAAAGCGTCTTCAAAACCAGATAGAGTTAATTGCTTCTGAAAATATAGTTTCCAATGCTGTTTTAGAAGCCATCGGTTCTGTAATGACAAACAAATATGCGGAGGGATATCCTGGCCGCAGATACTATGGAGGCTGTGAGTTCGTAGATATTGCCGAGCAATTGGCCTTGGATAGAGCAAAAGAGCTGTTTGATTGCAGCTATGCAAATGTACAACCTCATGCAGGTGCGCAAGCTAATATAGGGGTTTATGTGGCTCTTTGTAAGCCCGGCGATACTTTGCTAGGAATGTCATTGGCGGCTGGAGGCCACTTAACTCATGGTGCTAAGCCTAATTTTTCCGGGAAGTGGATGAATGCGATACAATATGGCGTCGGCAAAAAAGATCATTTAATTGATTATGAAGAAGTGCAAGAGCTTGCTGAACAATATAAACCTAAAATTATAGTTGCGGGTGGTTCTGCTTACCCTCGAATTATCGATTTTCTTCGTTTTCGCCAAATTGCTGATTCCGTTGGAGCATATCTGCTTGTCGATATGGCTCATTTTGCCGGTTTGGTTGCTGGTGGAGCCTATCCTAGTCCGTTACCTCATGCACACGTCGTAACGACTACTACACATAAGACATTACGCGGACCTCGCGGAGGTATGATACTTTCCAATGACCTTGAGATTGGAAAAAAAATCAATTCTTCGATTTTTCCTGGAACTCAAGGGGGACCCTTAATGCACATTATTGCAGCTAAGGCGGTAGCATTTGGTGAAGCGTTAAAACCAGAATTTAAGGACTATACTAAAAAAGTAGTAGCGAATGCTAAGGTTTTGGCGGATAAACTTTCTGATCATGGATTAGATATAATTTCTGGAGGCACTGACTCACATTTGATCTTAGTTGACTTGCGCCGAAAGGGTGTTACTGGCAAACAAGCTGAAGAAAGCTTGGAAAATGCGGGTATAACCTGCAATAAAAATGGTATTCCCTTTGATCCGGAAAAACCCACGATTACTTCTGGTATTCGGTTAGGTTCTCCCGCAGCTACGACACGGGGGTTTTCTGAGGAGCAATTTATCTTGGTCGCAGATTTAATTGCTGAGGTTCTCGATGGGTTGGCAGATGAAAGTAAGGATAATTCTATAGTTGAAAGCAAAGTTAGAACAAAAGTTTTGGAACTCTGTAAGTGTTTTCCAATTTATACGAAGTAATAATTAGAGGGGCCATCAACAAATGCATTGTCCATTTTGTGGTGCTGAAGATACCCAAGTCAAAGACTCCCGACCGACTGAGGAAGGAGCAGCAATTCGTCGTCGTCGTGCTTGCACAAACTGTGGAGCTCGATTTACAACTTTTGAGCGGGTACAATTAAGAGAATTGACGGTTGTTAAAGAAAATGGAAAAAGGGAGCCATTTGATCGTGATAAATTGGCTAGATCTTTGAATATATCACTTCGAAAAAGACAAGTTGACCCGGAGCGAATAGAGCGACTTATTAATAGTATTATTCGTCGTATGGAAAGCACTGGAGACAGTGACGTACCGTCTAAACGTATCGGTGAATTGGTTATGGACGGATTGTCCACCTTAGACCCTGTAGCCTATGTTCGTTTTGCTTCTGTTTATAGAAATTTTCGAGAGGCGAGAGATTTTGAAGACTTTGTTGGGACATTAGGTGATCGTGACGACAATTGATCGCGATAAAGCATATATGCAATCTGCAATTAATCTTGCCGCAAGAGGTCTCGGGCTGACTTGGCCTAATCCAGCCGTGGGGTGTGTTATTGCGCGAGATGACAAAGTTATAGCCCGCGGTTGGACGCAACCAGGAGGCAGGCCACACGCAGAAAGCGAGGCCTTGAGGCGGGCAGGGAAAAAAGCGGCAGGATCTACAGTGTATGTTACACTAGAGCCTTGCGCACATCAGGGTACAACTCCCCCCTGTGCTAAAGCATTAATTGATGCCAATGTGAGAAGAGTCGTAATAGGAATTGAAGACCCTGACCCTCGCGTGAATGGAGAGGGTATAAAAATGTTGCAGGAGGCGGGGATTTTAGTTGATGTTGGTATTGAAGAAAATGATGCTAAATTAATTACTGATGGTTTTCTCAAACGTCAGTTGGAAGGGCGTCCTCTTATCACGTTGAAATTAGCTACTAGCCTAGATGGCCGTATTGCTTGCCATTCTGGCGATAGTAAATGGGTTACCGGGGAGATTGCGAGAAAGTCAGGTCATTTATTAAGAGCTAATCACGATGGGATTTTGGTTGGAGCAACCACAGCTGCTCGTGATAACCCGAACTTGACCTGTCGATTGCCAGGTATGTTGGATAGTTCGCCTATACGCATTATTGTGGATGGTGGTATGCGGTTGCCAGAAACAAATAATTTAGTTGTAGATGCTCAAACAATACCCACATGGCTATTTATAATAAAAGAAAGGACATCAGAAAATCGGAGAAAAGCATACGCCGATGCTGGAGTGGATATTATTGAAATTGATAGTGATGAAGAAGGTAACCCAGATTTAATAAAAGTCGTCACTTTATTGGGAGCCCGAGGTTTAACTAGGGTATTAGTGGAAGGCGGGGGTGTCATGGCTGCAGCTCTTCTAAAATTGGGTTTGGTGGACGAAATTTTTTGGTATCGCGCTTCAAAAATTATCGGAGGAGATGGCTTGCCAGCTATCGGTGGTCTAGGTATTGAAAAAATGCGTAGTGCACAGTGCTTGGAAAAAATTAGTTTCGATTATGTTGGTGATGATGTTGTTGAAAGGTATAGGTTGGTGAGTTAGAAAATGTTTACCGGTATAATTACAGATGTTGGAGAAGTAAGGAAGCTAGAGAGAAAAGGAGATATGCGTGTTGAGATTAATACACGTTACATAACTTCTGAAATTGACTTAGGAGCTTCCATTTCTTGTTCGGGGGTGTGCCTTACCGTCATCGAGAAAGGGGAGAGTTGGTTCGCTGTTGAGGCGTCCGCTGAGACATTTGAACGAACTACCATTGGAGAGTGGGAGGTTGGTACTAAAATCAACACTGAAAGAGCATTGAAACTAGGAGAGGAACTCGGTGGGCATATTGTATCTGGGCATGTTGATGGAGTAGCAAAAATAACTTCAACAAAAGTCGAAGGAGATAGTAAAAGGTTTGAATTTGAAGTCCCTGAGGATTTAAAGCTTTTTATTTCCGAAAAAGGCTCAGTAGCCTTGGATGGGGTTTCTCTAACGGTTAACAATGTTTCAGGAAGTATTTTTGGTGTAAATATCATTAGTCATACACAAAACCATACGACGTTCAGTGAAAAATTGTTAAACGATAAAGTTAATCTCGAAATTGATATGCTGGCGCGCTATGTCAGTCGTTTGCTGGAGAAGTAGTAAGTGTTTTGCGGAGGAAGGGTATAATGTCAGTTGACCTCAATAATTTACATAAAGCATTATCGACACCAGAAGAGTTAATATCTGATATTGCCGCTGGCAAATTAGTTGTTCTAGTTGATGATGAAGATCGTGAGAATGAAGGCGACCTAATTATTGCTGGCGAAAAATGTGACGCCGAAGCTGTAAATTTTATGGCCACGCACGGTCGGGGCCTGGTTTGTCTTTCATTAACCTCTGATAGAGTAAATGGTCTCGGCCTTTCCATGATGACCAAAGATAATAAAGAAACATTTAGCACGGCATTCACTACTTCTATAGAGGCCCGGGAGGGCGTAACAACAGGTATTTCGGCCGCTGATCGGGCTAAAACGATCGAGGTGGCAATAAATGAAGATAACGGCGAAGAATCAATTGTTAGTCCAGGACATGTGTTTCCGTTGATAGCTAGAGATGGTGGAGTTTTGGTACGTGCGGGACACACTGAAGCCGCGGTAGACCTCGCTCGTCTTGCGGGCCTCAATCCATCGGGGGTTATTTGTGAAATTATGAAGGATGACGGAACAATGGCCCGTCTTCCAGACCTTGTAGAATTTTGTGACAGGCACGATTTAAAATTAGGAACTATTGCGGATTTAATAGCCTATCGGTTGCGGCATGATTCGACGGTTAAAAGGACTATTGAAACAGTTATTAATCGGTCTTTTGGAGGAGATTTTCACCTAATTGTTTACGAAAGCGCAGTAAATGGTACCGAGCATGTCGCTGTAGTAAAAGGCGAAATTTCTGGTGAAGATGACGTCCTCGTTAGGATGCACGCAATGAACATATTGGATGATACATTAAGGGATATTGGGAGTTCTAGGGCAGGAGAACTCGAGATGTCTTTAAGAATGATTGCTGAAGAGGGAACGGGAGCCGTTGTTTTAATTAGGGATTCTTGGAATGCACTTTTTTCTAATCAAGTAAACCTTCGTAAAGCTTCAAGTGAATTAGATGCAAAAAAAATTCAAAGTATAAAGCAGAATCCAATTATCCGAGATTATGGGGTAGGAGCACAAATATTGTGTGACTTGGGTATTAAAAAAATGCGGCTTTTGACAAATACAAAAGAAAGTACGATCAAAGGCATTGATGGTTATGGACTAAGTATTACGGAAAGAGTTCCTATTCCACGTCTAGAAGATTAAAACTTATATTTGAAGGATTTTTAGTATGGGGACTTCTCCACATATAATGATTGTTGAATCACGTTATTATGAATTAATAGCGGAGGAACTCATTAATAGCGTTTTACATGAGCTTAATACAGCTGGTGCTACCTATGAACGGTTTGAGGTACCGGGTGCATTTGAAATTCCAGCGGCTATAAAATTTACAATTGATGGCAAAGTAAAAAGATCTTCAACCAATAATTTTGATGGTTTTATTGCTCTTGGCTGCGTTATAAGAGGACAAACCACACATTATGATTATGTGTGTGGAGAAAGTGCTCGTGGTCTTCAGGATTTAGCTCTTAAACATTCTATCGCGTTGGGTTACGGTATATTAACAGTAGAAAATCAGGAACAGGCGATGGCGCGTGCAAAACGGAGTGAGCAGGACAGGGGGGGGCACGCCGCGAGAGCTTGTTTAAAAATGATTGAGCTTAAAAAACATTTCGAAATATATGGAAAATGAAAGATAGGACTAATACCCCCTCCAAAAAAAGTTCTGATTCAAGTTTTCACTCAACGATAGAAAAAAAAACCGCTACAAGATTGGCCGCTATTCAGGCACTGTATCAAATTGAATTTAATGGTTCGAATGTTAATGTCGTACTTGAAGAGTTTCGTGCTTATCGAATTGATATAGGATATAAAGATGTAAATGGACGCATGTCTGCGAGCTTTAGTTTGCTGCAAGAATTGGTGATTGGAACGGACCGCAGTCTGACTGAAATTGATCAATATCTAAGTACTTTTTTAGATGAAAAGTGGCCCCTCGATAGAATAGCTACAGTTATGCGATGCATATTGAGATTAGCTACCTTTGAATTAATGGCACGTCATCAAGTTCCAGCAAAAGTGATTATCAAGGAATATATAAAGCTTGCTTATGAATTTTTCTCTGGTCCTGAACCGGGTATGGTTAATGGAGTGCTGGATAAAATCGCTCATGAGTTGCGTAACACCGAGCTGGAGTGTAGCAATGAAAAAGAATCAACTTCGCGTAAATGAGTTTGGTTTAATTGAACGGTTTTTTAGACCTTTGGCGGTCAATAACCCGGGTAGTGCCTCTCTTCAAGATGATTGTGCGACTTTGTCAGTAAAAAAAGGTTATCAAGCTATTTATTCAATGGATACAATGGTTGAGGGTGTCCATTTTTTTAAAGATGATCCCGCTGATTTAATTGCAAAGAAGTTATTGAGAGTAAACCTTTCTGACTTGGCTGCTTCTGGTGGTGACCCTCTCGGATATCTTTTAGCTTTATGTTTGCCTCATGGTTTTCCTTTAAAGTGGTTAGAAAGTTTTGCTGCGGGGCTTCAAGAGGATCAAAGGAAGTTTAATGTTTCTCTTTTGGGCGGTGATACTACTTCTTCAAACGGGCCTATTACGCTTTCTATAACCGCTATTGGTGAAATTCCAAAAGATCGCGTTATCCGTCGAGCTGGCGCAATGATTGGTGATGATATCTTCGTGTCTGGCTGCATTGGGGATGCAGCAATTGCTCTGAAATTATTTGGAGAGATTGGTAAAGCCAACACTTTAAAACATTACCCTAGTCTTTATGATAGGTATACCTTACCAGAGCCGCGGATAGGTTTAGGGAAGTTACTAGCTGGCACCGCAACAGCCTGCATCGATATCTCTGATGGATTATATGCCGACCTCAATCACATTTGCTTAGCATCAAAGGTTGGAGCAAAAATTGAAATGGGAGCCATACCACTTTCGAAATGTGCTAAGAAAATAATTGAAAAAAATAAATATTATTGGGAATCAGTATATGGCGGTGGAGATGACTACGAACTTTTATTTACCGCAAATAAAGACCAAAGAAATGTAATTGATAATTTTGCAAGTATTTTGAATATAGCGATTAGTAAAGTAGGCTGCATTGAGTTAGGAAAAGGAATATCAATTTTAGATCAATTTGGGGACGTGGTTCCTGTAAAATCTTTTGGTTGGCAACATTTTTAATTTAATTCTTTAATTTGTTTACTTTTTTAAATTGTTCATTTTTTAAATGTAGAGGGTGTTGCTTCCAGACGTGGATTCTGGCATGTTCCGCCAAATTTTTGTTAAAAGTGGGATTTTTTGTGTGTAGTTCCCATCAAAATGTGTTTTTCAAATTTTAAGGACTTAACTCCATGTCAGCAGCTTCTTGGGTTACACTTTTTTGCGGTGCTTTAGCCGTTATCTATGGAATTTATGCAATTCGAGCTGTTACTTCTGTTAGCGCCGGAAATGAACGGATGCAAGAAATCGCATTAGCTATACAAGAAGGGGCGAGCGCTTATTTAAACCGCCAGTATACGACGATAGCAATTGTTGGTGTTCTGATTGGTATTGTTCTTGGTTTTGGGTTGAATTGGTTCGTTTCAATTGGTTATTTCATAGGAGCAATTCTTTCTGGTGTTACTGGCTATATCGGTATGAATGTTTCCGTTCGGGCTAATGTTCGGACCGCAGATGCTGCTCGTAACGGAGGTCTTGCCCCCGCATTAGATGTTGCTTTCAAATCTGGTGCGGTTACAGGAATACTTGTTGTTGGGCTCGGCTTATTAGGCGTTGCAGGATATTTTCTTATACTAAGTAGTGTTTTTGACGCCGGATCCGCCAAGGGTATGCGGCATATCTTAGAAGCAATGGTTGCACTTGGTTTTGGCGCCTCCTTAATTTCAATTTTTGCTCGGTTAGGAGGAGGTATATTTACAAAAGGAGCCGATGTTGGGGCCGATCTCGTTGGTAAAATTGAAGCGGGAATTCCAGAGGATGATCCCAGAAATGCTGCAGTAATTGCAGACAATGTCGGTGATAATGTGGGGGATTGTGCTGGAATGGCAGCTGATTTATTTGAGACCTATGCCGTGACTATGGTTGCCACCATGTTATTAGCCGTTATTTATTTTACGGGACCTATGCAAAATTTACTAATCAACCTGCCCCTTTTGATCGGCGGAGCTAGCATAATTGGTTCCATAATAGGATTTTTCTTCGTCCGATTAGGTAGTGGTCAAAATATTATGGGTGCTTTGTACAAAGGTCTTATTGTTTCGGTTATAGCATCTGCAGTTCTAATTGGTTTTGCTATTTCTTGGTTGTTTGGTTCTCTTACGGCCGAAATTTCCGCTGAAATTCAGTCGCGTCACCTTTTCTATTGTGCACTTATTGGGCTGGTAGTTACTGGATTATTGGTGTGGATTACCGAATATTATACAGGGACTAATCATCGTCCTGTTAAAATGGTCGCAAAAGCGTCAGAGACAGGACATGGAACAAATGTTATTCAAGGTCTTGCTATATCGATGGAGTCCACCGCTCTTCCAGTTTTAGTTATTTGTGCTGGAATTGTAACTTCCTATTTTTCTGGAGGTCTTTATGGGGTGGCGATCGCAGCGACTACAATGTTGGCTTTAGGTGGCGTCATTGTTGCTTTAGATGCATATGGTCCAGTTACTGATAACGCAGGTGGTATTGCTGAAATGGCAGAATTACCGGAAGAAGTTCGTAACTATACAGATGCATTGGATGCTGTAGGTAATACAACGAAAGCAGTGACTAAAGGGTATGCGATAGGGTCAGCTGCTTTGGCCGCGTTAGTTTTGTTTGCAGCATATACCGCTGATATAAAACATTATTTTCCGAATTTGGAAGGAAAAATAAAATTTGAGTTGCAAGACCCGTTTGTTGTCATTGGCTTGTTTCTTGGTGGTCTACTTCCTTACTTGTTTGGAGCACTTGGCATGCAGGCAGTTGGTAGAGCAGCGGGAGCGGTGGTGATAGAGGTGAGGCGTCAATTTAAAGAAATTCCGGGAATCATGGATGGAACAGCAAAACCTGAATATGGTCGAGCTGTTGATTTGTTAACAAAATCAGCGATCAAAGAAATGATTATCCCATCTCTATTACCGGTTTTAGCCCCTATTGTTGTCTTCTTTGTGTTTCGAGCAATTGGTGGGTTAGAAGCGGCATTAACGACTTTGGGTGCCTTACTTTTAGGAACGATTGTGACTGGTATTTTTGTAGCGATTTCTATGACATCAGGAGGTGGTGCCTGGGATAACGCCAAAAAGCTTATCGAGGACGGTAATCACGGTGGCAAGGGTTCAGAGGCTCATCACGCTGCGGTTACTGGGGATACAGTTGGGGATCCATATAAGGATACAGCCGGGCCAGCCATCAATCCAATGATTAAAATAATAAACATTGTAGCAATACTTTTGCTAGCCATGGTTGCATAAGTATTTCTGGGTTATGTTTAATTAAAGAAAGTAATTAAGTTAATCTTCGTGGTGATCATCTAATCTTGTGAAGGCTTTCTAAATTTTCCTAGGTTTCCTATGGCTTGTTGAATAAATGTAAGTTCTTTGCCTTTTGTTGGAGTTTTTCGCTTTACAAAGTCGATTTCTTTTTGATTGGTAGTATTGATTTTTCTTATGTTTGCAACAACTCCATTGTTATCAAACTCTATTATCAGGACACTTCTTTTTAGTAATTTGGGTTTAAGAAAAGAGAAGGTCTGGACATTCGAATCTATATAATACCAATGTTCACGGTCAAATGTTGCAGTTGTAGAGGGTGATCCAATAAGTCGTTCCACATGAAAGTGTTTATGAATGCCAGGCTTGATCGCAGCAACTAGTTTTGGATTTGGAGAGCTCCCGTGTTTGTCAATTTGTTTTTGGCAACCTACTAACGCTAAAAAGGTTAAGCCCAAAATAAATAAAGTGGTAAATAATTTGAATTGTATTTGCATAGATTTTAAAATGGCATTGATATATTTCTTTTACATATAGTATCTCAATATTTTTATGAAAAGGTACTTATTTAGTAAATAGGGTCAAATTTGTATGACAATTTTTAGAAGATCCAAAATTAAAGATCAGGCTCATAGTTTGTACGTTGAGATAGTAAATCAGGCTCGTCAGCCATTCTTATTTAAAAGGTTTGGAGTGCCTGATACAGTTGATGGCAGATTTGATATGATCTCCCTTCATGTTTTTCTTGTTTTAAAGCGCCTAAAAGGTGAGGGAAAGGAAGTAGAATCTCTGTCACAGTGTTTATTTGATACTATGTTCGCTGATATGGATCGTTCATTGCGAGAAATGGGTGCGGGCGACCTTGGGGTGGGAAAAAGAGTGAAGGCTATGATTAAGGCTTTTTATGGACGGCTATCTGCTTACGAAAAGGCCATGGGTGATCAGGACCCTAATTCTCTTTCAAAGGCTATTGTGCGTAATGTTTTTCGCGGAGATATGGAAAGTATAGAGGGTGCAGAAAAAATCACTAGCTATATAAATGTATTTTATTCAAAGCTCCTGAAACTTTCAGCGGAAACTTTGATAAATGGAAAACTACCCGTATTAGATGAAATTGATAACGCTTCTTTGAAGTAAAGATTTTTAACTAGTTATGATGAAAATATGGAATTCTCTTTCTTAATACATCCCTCCGAATTAGAAGCAATCGAGAAAAAATTTGTTTTAAACCCCGAATCAAGTGAGAAAATTGCTCTCGCAAAACGATTTGGTTTTGAAGAAATAAAAATTTTTACCATAAATGTTTTTGTAAAGGCTATAAAGTCTAAACATGCAGTTCGGGTTAGTGGTAAAATAAATGCAAAAATCGTGCAAAATTGTGTCGTATCAATGGTGCCCATCGAGAGTATTATTGATGAAACGTTCGAAGTCGACTTTTATGATATTTCGCATGTAGTTACGGAAACTTTTTTAGACGATGGATTGTTTGAAGTTTATGAAAATGATATTATAGATCTTGGAGAACTTGGGGCTCAAGAATTGGCTTTGGCAGCCAACCCATATCCTAGAGCGGAGGGTTTGGCAGACGAAGTTATTGGACCTTATTTAATTACTAAAGAAGATAAGAAAAACAAACCATTTGCCGCACTAGCCGGTATCAAACAAAAAAAGTAAGATGAGAGACTATTATTAATTATTATTTGAGTTGTGGCTTGCCGTGGCGTAAGAACTTAGGTATTACAACCGCCCCTTTAGTAGGTTTATGAGTGGAAATTGATATTATGGCTGTACCGAAAAAGAAAACATCCAAATCGCGTCGGAATATGCGCCGTTCGCACCACGCTCTTACTGGAGGTAGTTATGTCGAATGTCCGAACTGCGGTGAGCTCAAAAGGCCACATCATGTTTGTGGCTCTTGCGGTTATTATAGCGAACGTGAAGTCATGGAAGCTTCTGGTGTTTAAGCTGAATTTTTCCTGAAACTAGTATACGGAACCCATTTTGAGTAAGCGTCTTACTATCGCACTTGATGCAATGGGTGGTGACAATGCCCCAGAAATCGTTGTAGAGGGTGCAGCTATGGCTCTTGTTCGATTTCCTGAAGTTAAATTTATCTTGTTTGGTGATAAAAATAGAATTTCGCCGCTTTTAACAAAACACGGCTTACCGAATTTCTCAGCGGAAATTGTACACACAAATGACGCTGTAAGCTCTGAGGAGAGACCTACAATTGCCTTACGGCAGGGTAAAAACTCAAGCATGCAGTTAGCTATTAATGCGGTCAATTCTGGTGAGGCCGCTGGAATAGTATCAGCTGGAAATACTGGTGCTTTAATGGCGATGGCAAAGATATCACTAAAAATGTTACCCGGAATAGATCGTCCGGCTATCGCGGCTACTTGTCCTACGAGTGTAGGAGAGAGCGTTATGTTAGATCTGGGTGCAAACGTAGAAGGTGATGCTGAGAATCTCATTCAATTTGGGATGCTAGGTGCCGCATTTGCTAGAACGGTTTTTGGTATTGAGCAACCTTCCGTCGGATTGTTAAATGTGGGACAAGAAGAAGTAAAAGGTCGGGATGCTGTTCGTCAAGCGGCAGCTTTGTTTAGAGAGCGTAAATTACCTTTTAAATTTCACGGGTTTGTTGAGGGTGACGATATAGGCGCTGGCACCGTAGATGTATTTGTTGTTGATGGTTTCACTGGAAATATAACTTTAAAAACTTTAGAGGGAACCGTGCGGCTTTATTCAGAGTACTTAAGACAGACTTTTAAAAGTTCTCTAATGTCTAGATTAGCTTATTTACTAGCAAAGCGATCTTTTATGAAAATGCGTGCACGAATTGACCCCCGTAGATATAACGGTGCAACTTTTCTGGGTTTAAATGGTGTAGTAGTTAAAAGCCATGGTGGTACGGATGGATTTGGGTTCGCTAATGCTATTGGTGTCGCAATAGATATGACGGCAAATGGAATCAATGAATTTATTATACGTGAGCTGGCTGAGTATGGAGAGCAGGAAGCACACCAGGCGCGGATTTTATGACTCGACGATCGATTGTTGTTGGATGTGGTTGTTATTTACCACAACGCGTTGTTACGAATGAAGAATTGGCTCGTAGCATTGATACATCTGACGAGTGGATTCGAAAAAGAACTGGTATCCTCGAACGAAGAATAGCGGACGAAAATGAAAAAACTTCTGATTTAGCCATCAATGCGGCTAGAGAGGCAATTAAAACAGCAGGAATTTCTGTAAATGATATTGATCTCATAGTTTTAGCGACTGCTACGCCTGACGAGACGTTTCCAGCAACTGCAACAAGGGTCCAAGAGGGACTGGGAATGACAAAAGGAGCAGCATTTGATGTTCAGGCGGTATGCACCGGTTTTATCTACGCTCTTAATATAGCGGATAACTTTATTAGAGTGGGACAAGCTGAAACCGTTATGGTAATTGGTGCAGAGACCTTTTCTAGAATATTAGATTGGGATGACCGCACTACTAGCGTTTTGTTCGGTGATGGCGCTGGTGCCTTAATTATTCAGGGTCTGGAGCAAAGCAGTGATAAAAATCTTCGCGGCATTTTGAGTAATCACCTTCATTCAGATGGTCGTCATCATGATTTTCTTTATGTTGATGGAGGACCATCTTCAACTAAGACAGTTGGTCACCTTAGAATGGAGGGTCGAGAGGTATTTCGTCATGCAATTAAAAATATGGCTTCGGTTCTGGAAGAGGCTTTAGAGGCGAATGATCTATTACCTGAAAATATAGACTGGCTAGTTCCGCATCAGGCAAATAAACGTATAATTGACGGAACAGCACAGAAGCTGAAATTAGCGCCTGAAAAGGTGATTGTAACTGTTGACCGTCACGCAAATACCTCTGCTGCCTCAATTCCCCTAGCGCTAGGGACAGCACTAAATGATGGTTTAATAAATGAACAAGATATAGTCGTTTTAGAAGCTATGGGTGGTGGTTTTACATGGGGAGCTAGTTTAATTCGCTGGTAGTAAAAAAGGTTTAGACTTCCATTTATGGTCTTTAGTTATGTTCTTGTTATTGACTGCTATATTCCATGTGGTTACCGTCGTTAATCTTTTTCCAAGGGGGTGAAAATGCCGAGTTCAACAATAACGCGTGCCCAATTAAGTGAGGCTGTGTATCGAGAGCTAGGATTATCCAGGAATGAATCTGCGGAACTTGTTGAAAGCTTACTCCATGAAATTAGTTCCACTTTGATAAGGGGCGAGCAGGTAAAATTATCTTCATTCGGGAGTTTTACTGTAAAGCATAAAAGAGAAAGAACTGGTCGAAATCCAAAAACTGGAGAAGAAGTACCTATAAAACCAAGGCGTGTGCTTGTTTTTAAGGCTTCTAATATTCTCAAAAGAAGAATTAACACTTCTTTAAATCCCGTTGATTAAAACTGTTAGATGATTAAGGGCTAAGATGATTACAGGTGATGCCACACAAAAAATNGTAAAAAAGCCTCTTAAATCGCCAAATAAATCCGCTGACGCATTCAGAACAATCAGTGAAGTGGCAATAGAATTAGAGATTCCAACCCACGTTTTGCGTTTCTGGGAAACAAAATTTTCTCAAATAAAGCCTTTAAAACGAGGGGGCGGGCGTCGCTATTATCGACCTGAAGACATCGCAATTCTGCGGCAAATTAAAATTCTTTTATATGAGGATGGCTATACCATCAGAGGCGTGCGCAAATTAATTCGTGACTTTGGACTTAAAAATATCAAAGGGGCTGAAAAAAATTTAGATAAAAAATCCGACGTAAACAAATCGTCAGCGCTTGGAGCTAAATCAGAGGTTCCGACTAAATTAAATATTGAGTATCGCGAGACACTCCAGAAGACTTTGGAAGAACTTATCGCTCTTGAAGAAGAATTTTATAAAGACTAATTTAATTTTTCCGCTCGACGCTGCTACTAAAAATAAACAGTTGTCTGCGGACGGAGCGGGGTGAAGTCCGGTAGCGTTTTACACAGGGGGTCAAGAGGTCCGGACTCTAAAAAATTTTTTCTTATTGTGATGATTACATTAACTTAGCTGCGATTGGAATTTTCAACTTCTAAAAAAGTACGATTTTTNTCCAAATTGCATCAGTCAATTTTGGTCCTTAAGGTTTTACGGACATTTTGTTTTTCGCACTGTCTTCTACTTTGAATTGGAAAGACCCTTTCTGTGACTTTTACTTCGGCTACGCAATTTTCTAGATTGGTTCAAATTCTTGGCTTGCCGGTTAAGGGGCTTTTTATTCGGTGTGTTAGCGACGGGATCAGGTTCACCTCCTATCACTGTTAACCTATTACCAATTAGCTTCTCAATACCGCGTAGGTAACTTAATTCTGAGTTATCGCAAAAAGATAAGGCGNTACCGTTAGCACCAGCTCTAGCTGTTCGTCCGATACGATGAACATAGTTTTCTGCTTCATTTGGTAACTCATAATTAATAACATGTGTTATATCATTAACGTCGATGCCTCGTGCGGCAATATCTGTTGCAACGAGCACCCTAATGTCTCCTGCACGAAATTTTTTTAACGCCCGCTGGCGTGCATTCTGAGACTTGTTACCATGTATTGCATCCGCCGCGATACCGACATTGGATAAGGCAATTGCAACCTTATTTGCCCGATGCTTCGTGCGCGAAAATACAATNACACGACAATACCCAGGCTCCGATAAAACTTCCGCTAGTACCTTATTTTTTTCACTATTACGAACATATCTCAGATATTGTTTAATCCGCTCTATAGGTTTTGCTTGACGTGTGATTTCGACCCTAACTGGTTTATGAAGAATCTTGGTTGAAAGCCTATCTACCTCTTTGGGCATCGTTGCCGAAAACAACAATGATTGACGCTTTAGCGGCAAGGCTGAAATGATTTTTTTCACATCAACAATAAAACCCATATCAAGCATTCGGTCTGCTTCATCTANGACAAGTATCTCAATCTTGCCCAATTGAATGATTCCTTGCCGCTTCAAATCAAGTAACCGTCCTGGTGTGGCGACTAAAATATCTGCACCGTTTTTTAACGCAGCCACCTGATTATTTTTACTCACACCACCAAAAACCACCGTATTCTTCAGAGGAAGATATTTACTATAAAGGCTTAATTCCTCATTAATCTGAATGGCTAATTCGCGGGTAGGTGCAAGAATTAAAGCACATGGCTGACGATGTTTTTTGCTACCTTTACGTTTTGACAAAATGTTTATGANAGGAAGAGCAAATGCTGCAGTCTTNCCTGTGCCTGTTTGAGCAATTCCCAGAAAGTCTCTTCCCCTAAGCAGAGTGGGTATTGACTGAATTTGAATAGGCGTGGGATTTATGTAATTGCGCTCCTTTAAAGCGCGCTGAATTGGTTTAATCAAACCAAAATCAGTAAAGTTAATAATACTCAAAGTTCGACCTTACATGCCCTCATTGAAAGAAATGAATTATTAATCCNGTTTAAGGGACCATTTCTTCACACCGAGCGTGCCCAAAAAGACGTTATTTCCAAGGGAATGCAAGATTTATGCCTTTTAAGGCACTTCACACCACCATAAGACAATTGAAAAGCGGTTGATGAACCTTTTGGCAGACCATGTCAAGGCATTCAATCTTGTCTCTCATATTTTCTCAAAAAATCACTCAATTAATCACTTTTAGTGTGCTTTGCTTTTTCTAGTAGAAAAAAAGGTGTTTTAATGTTCGAGAAATTTTTTGATTAGTTTTCCTCGCTTGCTTGCTGTAATAAGGAAAATTATATAAATAAAAATAGATGTTGTTTGTACTTTTATTCTAATAGGAAAATGTATTCCAGTTCATATAAATGTTTAGAAAANAGATTTAAGCGTATTGGGGTTTTAAAGGAAGCTTTAAGTTTATTGGAATGGGATAGGGCAGTTTTGATGCCCCCGGGAGCAGTTGGTAGTAGATCAATTCAGCTTTCTGAAATAAATCTCATCATACACGAACTTTTATGTGATAAAAAAACAGAAGATCTATTATCAGCTGCTGAGTCTGATCCACCAGAAAATAATTTACATCGAGCTAACCTAATTGAAATGAGGCGAGCACACTCGCATGCCAATGCAGTTGACTCTGAACTANTAGAGGCAATCACAAAAGCTTCATCTGAATGCGAAATGTGTTGGAGAGGCGCTAGAGAAGAGAAAGATTTTTCGCAAATTATTGAAAAATTCTCTAATTTATTATTGCTTGTTAAGGAAAAATCGCAGGCCAAATCATCTATTTTCGGCTGTTCGCCCTACGAGTCATTAATGGACCAATATGAACCTGGACTTCGTGAGCCAGCAACAGATCAACTTTTTAATGAATTAATGGAATTTTTACCCAACATACTTGAAAAGGGATTGGAGAGGCAAAAGGGAAAGAGTCCAATTACGCCAGAGGGCCCGTTTTCAATAGAGAAGCAAAAGGNCTTGGCAAAAAACATAATGAATTCATTAGGGTTTAATTTTAAGAAAGGCAGACTAGATACCAGTCTTCACCCATTCTGTGGTGGCGTGCCAAACGATGTCAGACTAACCACACGTTATTCGGAAGAAAATTTTATTCAAAGTTTCATGGGTGTGTTACATGAAACTGGGCACGCTTTATATGAAGCAAATTTACCCGATGATTGGCAGTTACAGCCAGCAGGCTTCGCCCGAGGCATGGCATTGCATGAAAGTCAGTCTCTATTTATAGAAATGCAGGTCTGTCGTAGCCCAGAGTTTTTTGAATTTGCTGCTCCTCTTTTACGACAAATATTCGATGGTAGCGGACCAGCTTGGTCGGCAAAAAATCTTTATTCACTTTGTAGCACCGTATCCCCAAGTTTGATTAGAGTTGATGCAGATGAAGTTACCTATCCATTTCATATCATAATGCGCTACCGTTTAGAAAAAGCACTTATTAGTGGTGAGTTAGCAGTTGTGGATTTGCCTGACGCCTGGAATTCCGAGATTAAAAGACTCCTTGATGTTAGTCCACCAGACGATAGTCAAGGATGTTTGCAGGATATTCATTGGTACTCGGGAGCCTTTGGCTATTTTCCAACGTATACCATGGGAGCATTGGCAGCGGCGCAAATTTCTTCAGCAATTCGATGTGCCTTTCCAGATTACCACGATATGATTAAAAGAGGTAATTTTGGGGATATAACGGAATGGACTAAACATCATATTCACTCTAAGGCCTCTTTTTTAGATACAAACGAGATACTTATTCAAGCGACCGGTCAACCACTGGAGACAAATGATTTTAGACTCCATTTGGAATCGCGTTACCTTCATTAATAGAAAATGGTTAATGAAAATCCCTTACCCTAATCATTACAATGACTTAGATGGTAGTGGAGTTTTTGTTTCCTGATTGTTTCACAAACCAATTTGCCACTTGCAACATCCATTAATATCAACTAACTACAAGACTTCGGAGCGTGGCGCAGTCTGGTAGCGCACTTGACTGGGGGTCAAGGGGTCGTAGGTTCAAATCCTATCGCTCCGACCAATGATTTCAATCACTTAGCTGCCATTGGAGTTTTTAGTGTCAGAAATTAATGCGACTTTTGTCACCGAATTGCGTTAGTTGGTCCTGTATCTCCAGCTTTTTACGAACATTATGTTATTAATTTAAAACATTATAAAATTTGAGGTTTAGAAATGTGTCATAAATTTAGGGTTTTAATAGTTATTCTGTTTGGTGTTTTTGTATTAGCTGGGTGTAAAGCTGATAAGGCAGAAGTAACGTTATATACCTCGGATATTGAGGATGCGATAGCCGGTAAGGTTGTTGAGGTTCCTGTGAAAGCCACATTTCGAATTATGGGTAAAGATAAAAAGAATCTTTTGGGAAAATCTGTTGCTGTGGCAAAAAAATATCTCTCGAAAGGTAGTAAGTTTACGCGTTCTAAAGGGCAATTTGGAGAAAACCTGGTAATCGAGACCAAGATCCCAATGGGAAAAATTGGACCCTTGAAAAATTCTCTTAAAACCATAGGTCAAAGGTTAGCAGCGGTAGTGATCAATTCGTCGGGTAAAAGATTAGATTTTATGATTTCTAAAAGGGGACGATTGGCACTCAATAAAGAGTTGAGAAAGATTAATTATATGCTGAGCCTAGATAAGGTAATAAAAAGTGCAATGTATCGCGTCATAAGTGATAGTAGAAATAAATATAAAGTCTCTGCATATGCCGTTTGGGTTTCTAAAAAGCCTCACTTGTCCTATACGAAAATATTAAACCGTCGAGATGAAGCAGTTTTAACATTTAAAGGAGGTTCGGATAGCATTTACTCCCAACTCCGGCATTTTATAATTGTCAAATAAAAGAGCAATATAGGTATCATAAGGATCGCTGCGCTAAAAATTTAAAAACCTTTTGAGGGACTATCTTTGATAACTAGGGATGCCGATTTCAATTAGATATTTGGATTTTTAAAAATGGTTTGCTGCGGTGGTGATTTGCTTCGAATCTTTGGATTTCTTCTGAGTATTTTCTAGTTAAAGAAATATCATCTAGTCCCTCCAACAAACAGCGTCTTTTGAGTGGGTGCATCTCAAATCTGTATTCTTTACCATTAGGGGCAATCACTTTCATTGCCTCTAGGTTAACCGTAATTTTAGCCCCTATATTTTCGACAAGTTGTTGTCGTAAGTCATGGCAAGCATTTTGTGTCAGTTTCACGGGACATAGTCCGTTTTTCGTTAAATTATTGTAGTGTATATCACCGAAACTTGATGCTATCACTGACCTAATTCCAAAAGATTTCAACGCATAAACGGCACTTTCACGAGATGAACCGATACCCCAATTCTGGTCAGCGACTATAATTTCTGATTTTGTATAAGGGTCCTGATTAAATATGAACTGTGTATTCTTTTTTTCACCGTTCCGGGTAAATCGTTGGTCATGAAACATCACCTTTTTCAGGTAAGGGTCATTAACGGGAAGCTTATTAAAGCGTGTGGGACATATTTGATTAGTATCTACATTAATTCTTTCAAATGGACAGGCGATGGCCGTTAATTTTCTAAATGGCTCCATAGTCTTCAGCCTAACTTCCGGACGTCAGTGAGTTTTCCTTTTATAGCCGCTGCAGCAGCCATAGCTGGACTTACTAAATGAGTTTTTCCGTTTGGTCCCTGTCTACCAACAAAGTTGCGGTTGGATGTTGAAGCACACCTCTCTCCATCTTTTAATAAATCCCCATTAAGAGCTGTGCAAAGCGAGCACCCTGGCTCGCGCCATTGGAAACCCGCTTCGAGGAATATTTTATCTAGTCCCTCTTTTTCTGCCTGTCTTTTAACACTTTTAGATCCTGGAACGACCCACGTCTGAACCTGTGCCTGTCCTTTTGCAGCTACTTCGGCGGCAGCACGCAAGTCTTCAATTCGAGAATTGGTGCATGAACCGATAAAGACCCGATCAATTTTAATATCCTCAATTCCCATATCGGGTTTGAGATCCATGTAGTCTAAAGCTTTCATGTATTCATTTCGTTGGTTTTCGTCGTATACCTCATCCGGTGACGGAACCGAACCTGTAATTGGAACAGCCATTCCAGGATTTGTACCCCAAGTTACCATTGGCACAAGCTCGTCAATATTTAGCCCTTTTTCATCATCAAATATCGCTCCGTCATCTGTCGGTAATGTTCGCCAATAATCAATGGCATTATTCCAGAGTGTGCCCTTCGGTATATAGGGCCTTTCCTCCATGTATTCATACGTGGTGTCATCTGGTGCAATCATTCCCATCCGTCCAGCTGCCTCTATTGTCATGTTACAGACGGTCATACGTTCTTCCATGGTCAGATTGTTGATGCATGATCCAGAAAATTCGATTGCCGTTCCTACCCCTAAGCCAACACCAAATTTGGCTATTAAGCCCAATATTATATCCTTTGCATAAACTCCAAATGGAAGAGATCCTTCAATATTTATCCTGAGTCTGGAGGGTCGTTGCTGCCAAATGCATTGAGTGGCCATTATGTGCCCGGCCTCCGATGCTCCAATACCAAAGGCAAGGCTTCCAAAAGCGCCATGTGTTGAAGTATGTGAGTCTGCGCCACAGATAACCATACCTGGCTGGGAAATTCCCTGTTCTGGTGGGGTAATGTGTAAAATCCCTTGGTCAGGGTCTTGAAATCCAAAATACCGAATTCCGAATTCGGAGGTATTTTTTTCCATTAATTCCAACATACCGCGAATTTCTGGATCTTTTACACCGCTGACACCTCCAACGGTAGTTTCAGTAGGCATGTAGTGGTCAGCAAAACCAATAATTTGTTCTATCCTATAAGGCTTAATATTTGAATCACGAAGCATAGAGAACGAGTGCCGAGATCCCTCGTGAATAAAAAGGCGGTCCACGTAAACTAAGTGTTCCCCATCAATTTCTGTAACGAAATGGCTGTCCCATAATTTTTCAAATAACGTTTTAGCACCCATTTTATATTCTATTAAAAATTCATTAACGTTACATTTGATTTTTCTATGATTTATTCTTTTTGAATATTTTAGTTAAGTCTACAAAAAATATTGATAATTTGATAGTTTACAAACTTAAACTAACTTTGATTTTAGAAAATATTCAATGATAGAAAAAGTAGATTGTATCGTCATAGGAGCCGGGGTCGTTGGTCTGGCCATTGCCAGGTCATTAGCGATGGCTGGTCGCGAAGTTATTATACTTGAGGCTGAAAATACCTATGGTACTCATACATCTACGAGAAATTCGGGTTGTATACACGCTGGCATCAACTATCCAACGGGAAGTCTAAAAAATCAGTTGGCTATCCGGGGAAAAAATTTGCTTTATCAATATTGTCCAGAACGCGGTGTAAGCCATGAAATGACCGGTAAATTTATTGTGGCTATAGAGGATGAGGATATTCCGGCACTTCACGAACTTAAGGAGAAGGCGAATAAAAATGGGCTAGAACAAATATATATTGCTGATGCCGGTCAGATAAAGGAAATGGAGCCAAATCTTAACTGCGCTGGAGCACTATATTCGCCCACCTCTGGCCTTATAGAACCTCATGACCTAATGACTGCCTATTTAGGAGACGCTGAAAATTGCGGCGCTGTTTTAGCGGTAAATACAAAAGTCTTGTCAGGAGAAATATTTGAAAATTTTGTAGAGCTTGTTGTGAGTGGAAACCCCGAGTCTAAGATACGTTGTGGACTATGTGTTAATGCTGCTGGTCATGGGGCCCAAAAGATTGCCGCGGCAATTAAGGGGATTTCCTCGGAGACTGTACCAAAGCAGTTTCTAACACGAGGATGTTACTTTGTAATGCATGGAAGAAAGCCCTTTAATCGGATGATTTATCCTTTGCCTAAAGATCACGCAATTTCGGTTCATGTTTGTCCTGACCTATCCGGATTAAATAGATTTGGACCTGACGTTGAAATAATTGATGAAGTTGATTACAGCTTTGATGCGGAACGGGTAAGCTTCTTTTATGATGCTATCAGACGGGTGTTGCCAGACTTGAGGGATGGAGAGCTGCAGCCAGGTTACACAGGGGTTCGACCAAAACTTAGTTTAAAGCAGGCAACATCTAATGACTTCGTTATTCAGGGGAAAAATGAACACGGTTATGATTCAATTATTAATCTCTATGGAATAGAGTCACCCGGATTAACTTCTTCGATGGCCATCGGCGAATATGTAAAAGCACTTGCTGGCATCAACTGATGTTATTCTATAAAATTAAGCCGACTTTAACTTTGTATCTCTTAATCATTGTTTTACTTTGCTGCGCAGCATCAATTTCTTTATCGCAGTCACTGCGCTATGGCGGTTTAATATTTGATGCAATGGCACAAATAGATGAAAGGACCGATTTTTTTAAAGCAATTAAAAAGGTCAGGAAATCAGGAGTTTCAAAATTAGCCTTATTTGCACGAAGTAGGAAATATCTCGGTCAAAATGAAGACGAGGTCCTAGAGCTCGGGAATAACAATAAAGACCTTATAATTCTTGGCTCTCCAAAATATTTTCTATTAAGAGATGACTTGGATGAAGATTATATCTCAATAACTTTAGAAAACATCATTAAATATAATTACCTTTTCATTGGAGAAATTTTATATACACATGCGGATAAAAGTCATGGTGAACAAACCCTAAGAGGAGAACGCTACGTTGATCCTCTTCAACCTGGTACCAGAAAATTTCTTAATGAGTTATCGCGTTTTAACATTCCCGTTATGACGCACTGGGAAGTATATAATTGGAAAAGGGATTGGCCTCGATTTTCGAAAATTTATTCAGAATATCGTGATTTAAAATTTATAATTCCTCATATGGCATTCGGGCACCCCCACCAAGTTGAGAAAATTTTATCGGTTCATCCTAATGTTTACATGACAATTTCAAAAAAAGAGAAAGATCAGAGGTCCTATTCTGATAGGAAAAAGGCCAGTAAGCTAGGACCTGGGTTTTTGGATAGTTCAAGGATACTTAGAAATTCTTGGGCTTTAATATTTGATAGATATCAGGACAGGTTATTATTTGCGACGGATGCCCATAAACGACGTCGTTGGAAGAAGTATCGAAAGATCATACGAATATATCGAGAAATTCTTGGTCAATTACCCCGCCAAATTGCCGAAAAAATAGCTTATAAAAATGCGGCGGATTTATATGGGGTGATAGTCGAATAAAATATTAGTGTACTTAGTGTTCGCCTTTTAAGACGATGCTTCGGAAAGTTACAGAAATCCTTTTCTATGATATTAAATATTAGCAAAAATCGAAAAATATTCCGGTATGCTCTGTCTTTATCTAATGCCTAATTTAACTTTAGGAATACGGGATTAAACCGATTTTTTTGTGGCCCTATTTATAACAGGAATTCCAAGATCGCCTGTGCTTTA
>PATI01000038.1 GCA_002712335.1 Rhodospirillaceae bacterium
CGGAAGATTTCCACCTATGGCAGCGCCCTGCTGGTTACTGGAAGATAGAGAAGAAGACCGCAACAGGGCCAAACACATGAAACAAATTGCACCAGACAGTAAGTACCAGTACTGTGATATGAATGGTACATGCTTCGTGACAAACGATTGAAAATAATAATAACGAGAAAAAAATGCCCAAACTCAACCACATTGCCAGTATCGCTATAGACCCTGTTACCGTTGGCCAATTTTATTCAAAAATTTTTCAAATGTCATTCGATGCATGGGCCGCTAGCATTGGATACGCAGCGGCTGCGAGAGAAGGATATGTTGGATTAAATTTCAATCCTATTTTACCCGGCAGACCGGGTCCTGTTGGCCTGGATCACTTCGGGATTGAGGTCGATGACATCAATAATTCCTTTGCTAATGCCGAAAAGGATTATCCTGAGGTTGAATGGGTAAAAAGGTCCGGAACACGACCCTATGCTCAGGTGGATATCAACGACCCCGATGGGCAAGTCGTCAACATCAACCAGCGCAATATAGATAAGGGGGTAAGCGAGGTTAAAACCGGTAGCCTCTACCTCGAAGAGGATAGCGCAGAACCGCGTCCCCGCCACGTGGAATACCTTGCATTAAGAACACCTAACCCTGCCCGTTGCTCAGACTTCTACCGGGATGTCTTTGAAATGACACCGATGAACCGACGCGAGGATGAGGAAACATACAACCTCACCGATGGTCGGGTAGTTCTTAAACTCGTACCCTGGAAGATCAACGATTTCGACGGAATGGATGTCAACCGACCCATGCTCGATCACATCGGCTTCAAGGTTGAGGATGCAGACAAGGTACATCAGGAAATCCTAGACTATAACGGAAGATTTCCACCTATGGCAGCGCCCTGCTGGTTACTGGAAGATAGAGAAGAAGACCGCAACAGGGCCAAACACATGAAGCAAATTGCACCAGACAGTAAGTACCAGTACTGTGATATGAATGGTACATGCTTCGTGACAAACGATTGAAAATAAGTAAAAGTCTATTGCAGAGAATTAATTAATTAATGATAAACTACAGGAAATAGGAGAGGTTTTATGGATAAGAGTATAAGTATTGCTGCTACTCTTTTGATCGGGGTTAGTTTGGGAACAGCTGGCCCCGCCCTATCACAGAAATATGGGGGCACATTAAAAATTGGCATGAACGGCGATGTTAAAAGTCCCAACTTCGCCAAACATTCTGGTAATTCAGTAGTTCAATATGGCGGACTGGTCGCAGAGAGCCTGCTGGATTATGACAGACAGTGTAACATGGTCCCGGGACTTGCTCATAAATGGGATATTGCTGACGATGCAAAATCTGTCACTTTTCATCTGAGAAAAGGCGTTTTATTCCATAGTGGTAAAGAGTTAACTGCTGATATTGTCAAAAAAAATGTAGAATGGCGTCTGGACAAGAAAAATAAATCTCGGTCTCGGAACCGTTTCAGGCGTTCCGGCGTCAAGTCGATGACCATCATCGACAAGTACACGATAAAATTTAATCTCAAAAAACCGTCGGTGGCGTTTTTTAACTTAATGGAACAACGGAAGGCACATATTCTCGACCCGGATAGCTTGAATTCAAAACCTCCCCACCCCATTGGTACAGGACCATTCAAATTTGTTGAATGGAAGCCAAGCCAGCACATGAAAATGGTTAGGTTCGATAAATATTGGAAAAAGGATAAGAAGGGTAACCAATTACCATACGTGGATACTGTCTTGGTTAAACCAATTAAGGATGCAACTACCCGTTTTCTAGCTCTAAAGAGTGGTGACATCGACTGGAGCTACGCCATCCCCTTCGACCAGATCCCAGAAATTCAAAAAAACAAACCAGAGTGGATTAAACCTCAAATTGAATCAGGTGCCCGATGGATTTTTATTCATTTGCAACAGGGTAAGAAGCATAATGGTCCCTTAAGGAATAAAAAAGTCCGTCAAGCAATTGCCCAAGCATTAGACAAGAAAGAGATCCTTCAAGGACTGACGTGGGGAATTTCTACAATTGAAAATCAGATTTTTCCTCCGGGACACAGGTGGTATCACAAGGATATACCTGACCCCTATGCGAAGGGTAATCCCGCAGCTGCAAAGAAACTTCTTGCCGAGGCTGGGTATCCGGATGGTCTTACAATTTCAATGTTAGTTAGAAACCAGACAGATCATGTTGACTTTGCAACCTTGGTACAAGCTCAGCTCAAGAAAGCCGGGATAAAAGTTGTGTTCAAAGTTCTCGACTACGCTGCACACAGGAAGGTTATACGAAGTCCAAAGGGATGGGACATGAGTGTTGGCCATTATAGTTTTCAGCCAGATCCGCATTGGCGCTACCGTTCGTTGCTTTCCTCCAAGAGTAGAACAAATTATGGAAAATGGAAAAATAAGGAAGCCGACAAAATTTGGAAAAAAGCTGCCGCTGAGGGGAACTTTAAAAACCGTAAAGCATTATACAGAAAGGCCCTTCTCGTGCTCAACGAAGATGTTGGGAAAATTTTTATAGGCCACATGCCAAATGCAAAAGGTAGCCGCAAGGGCTTAAATAACTTTATCGCTAACTGTCAAGGTGACACCCGTTGGGCTTCTGGTGGGGCAGCCCATGCTTGGTTTGCCAATGGCAAGGATTCAAAATAACTATTAAGAGAAAACCCAAATAACTTATTAAACCGATGGCCCCCAACTAGGGGGCCATTTTTTTGTTCTAATAGACCCATTGTGATAAGGGCCTCAGAAAAAAAAGCAAGGCCGCCTTTTTATTATTCTGCGTCCAACGGCGTTACAAATGTGGTTGTATTGTCATATATGCCCTGTGTGAACTTATGAATCTCAGGGGGTAGCGGACGACGGCCCCCGGTATTTAACCATAGCCTTAATAGGTGTCGTTTACGCTCCGGTTCTGGCCAGTCTTCAAATTCGGTCCGCGAATGAAGTGTAACGTGATTCATTACATAACTTATATCTCCAGGGCCCATAGGCACTTTAATTGCTACTTCGGGAGCGACATCGCGAAACATCTGGAGTGCTTCTTTTTGCGCATCGGTAAATTTTGGAACTCCTTCTATAAGTTGTCCCTTATTGAGCGCAGAACTTACACCACGCACCGCAAAATATCCTTCATGAAAGTTGAAAATCCCTTGTCGTATCCAGGGCTTGTCTTGTCCAGGGTGTTTTTCATTGGAAAGTTGGCGATAAAATTTCCAACCGAGTTCAACAGCGAGGTCGGGACGCCGCTTAAGCATTTCATTATACAGGGTAACCGCACTACATACGAGGTGTTCACCTCCCGATTTTGCTGTGTGAATACAACCTAGGGCCAATATATCGGCCTGGTCACAGTGGAACGCCATATGCGACTTAGTACGATAACCTCTAGTTTTTGAATAGTCTCCACCAACATCTTTCACGTGCCCGAGGAGATGGCCCTGCCGGTTCTGTGATAATGCTCGACCGATATAAAGTGAAATTCCCCAGAAAGCGGCGGCATATTGAACCCGTCCCAATCTCTCAATTGGTAAACCCTGAATTAGGACGATGCCACGACCCTCCATAAGCTCGTCTTGCATCTCCTGCAGACGAGAACCTAAATTAGGCAGAGAAAAATTTTCGTGCGTGATATCCTTGATATCAAGCCCGCGATCCACCACCACTCCTACCGCTTTATCTACCTCTAGGATTTCATCATCCGATAAACGATATATCCAGTGATCGTTTTCTGAAAGGTCACCGGGATACCAAATCGCAGGATCAATGAGCGGTTTTCCCAACTCGGCTGGTTTTCTAGGTAAAGTACTGCGTTTCCAGTTATTTTTAACCATTCTATTAATCCAACTTTGAACACCAAAACGATATTGCCACAGACACGCTATTCAAAAAAAGTGATATTTTAATTATTCTTGAGTTTTTAGGTTAAGATTTTTTGACGCCTCACTCGGACTCTTCCATTTTTCGACAGTCGAACGATGTTTACGGTTTGAGCATAATCCGGAGATCCGGAGTAGTAAGCAAGGACGGACCCGTCACCAACTTTTTCTGCTCGATTCCAATGTCCCAGTGCAACGTAATCTGCTTTCGTAGCTGATAGATCTTTATCACTAAATAACCAAGACGGACGCAACATGCTACTTCCTTCTATAACCGGTTCATAATGGCCGTGAGCCATTGCAACCTGCCAACGTGATTTCCGGCCTCGCGGGTTGGATAATGGTTTCATGTCTTCATAATCACGATGAGCTTTTCCCCAAATTTCGAGGTCAAACTCGTTAAACATCACGGCGGTTTTATCGGTTACACCCAAAATAAATAATTTATCATTCTTGATCATTGATCGATGATGCCACGGAGATCCAGAAATTGCAGGATCATGGTTTCCCGGCAAGACCACTACAGCCATTGAAAATGTTGCGATAACATTAGCTGTTTTCTCTATAATTTTATTATCAAGACGATTATGTTCAAATATATCTCCGGCAAGGAGTACCACATCCGCCTTGACATTCTCCGCAGTTTTTAAAACATCGAGCAATGGCTTCGTGCCATCACCTTCATTGGCGCGGGCTGTATAGCCATCGTCAATGTGAATGTCGGAACTATGCGCTAGAATAATATCTCTCGGCTTTGATGAAGAATTATTAGACACTTTTTTACCTAAACACTACTTTCTACATTTAAATTGATGGGGCTACGATATTGCCTCGATTATTAATAATTCAATTGATTCTTAGAACTTTTTATCATTATTTAATTTTTCTTAAACCGGTACCGCTGGTATCAAAAGATGAGAGTCATATTGACCACCGGTGTGAATGACGTGATATCCCTCATTAACCGTGTCTTCATGTTTAAAACGGTTAAATACATCGATTATATCATACCCCTGAATTGTAAGCTGTAATTTATCACCAGCACGAAACCCCGTAGCGGAAGCAATTATTTCAACTTCGCATGGGACTATTTCCTCATTATTCAATTTAAGTAACCGCTCATGTTTAAGCCAGGGTTGCCAGGGGGTAGATTTTTCTTCATCTAATTCCCGGTGAGACACACGCAGCCACCCACTTGCTGTTAGTCCTTGCTCCACATGTTGAAAGTCCGGAAAAAAAACTTCATGACCATGCTTGTTAAATTTTTTGATTGCCACATGCAGATCAAGGTCGTCAGCCTCAATTGCACTGACCCAAAGCTTAAGCTTCATGTGACCTATGAGGTCAACTGGCTCATTAAAAGTGTATTCCCAAGTTGACGCGTCTTCTTCGCAATCTGATTTCCTGGCAGCGTATTTGCATAGTTTTATTTCCTTTGCGGCTTCTTCACTGAGTGAATTATCCCCCGCATTCAAATAAAGTGGTCGGTAATCAGTTTCTGGTATCGGAAAATCATCAAAGAAACGCTCGCGCCCTTCATAGAAATAATCTCGTACCTCGATACAGACCCGGGGAGACTCCTTCCAACCATTTTCATGTCCTTTTAGAAAACAATCGAAAAAGCGTTTCTGTTTTTCTAAACCTTCGCGGGCATAATAAGTTTCCCATTCCTTTCGTCCATGGCCATAAAGCCATTTGTATTCAGAGCTCGCCTGCTTGTAGCCCTCTATGGACCCTCGAGTGTGTAGTCCTGCCGTTGCCCAGCTAGCAACAGCTAATATCGCCGTATTTATTTTGGTAAGGTCAGGGTGCTTAGTTTTCCAGAATTCATCCATTAGCGGACGCTCCCTTTGTTCCGCGACTGCATCTTCAGCAGTTGCATCATGTGCGATAAAACCCGTTTGGGAGTTCATACGACGTCCCCAGATTTCTCTATAAAAGTTTGTATCGGGCATACCACCATGAGTAACATGTTCCCTGTAAAAGTCATTGAAACCTTCCCACGGTATTGCTGCCTTCAGATGCGGAGGGGTTTCTGAGGCCCCTAACCACTGGGTTGCCGCCAAATAGGAGACACCGTTGGAGCCAACATTGCCATCACACCATTCTTGTTGAGCTGTCCACTCGACTAGGTCATGAAAATCTCTCGAAATTTGCGGATCAAAATGAGCGAAATGTTCCCCTTCGCTTTGGTTAGTGGCTCTACAATCAGCGCCCACGACTATGTACCCATTCGGCACCCAAAATACGGGATCAGGCATTTCCCAACCCGTATATTCAGAAAACGGTAGCGGACCAACATTAGGGATACGTTCAAATTGCTTATCCGGGGGATAAGAATGTTTTCCATATGGTGCAAGGCTTAGAATAGCTGGATACTTACCGGTTTTTGAAGGTCTGAAAACATTTGTCATCAACCTAATTCCGTCTCGCATTTCAGCTGGCAAATCTTCTTCGAAAATAATTTGTGCGTCTTTATCCACACCATAAGTATTCCAAGTGCGGGTTTCGGAAACATTTATAGTTTTTACTTTGGTGCTTGGAATCATTATGTCTCTCTCTTTAAGTTTGGTTAACAAGCTTAAGCTTGGCTTATGCGTATTTTTTTGAGCCTCCACGCGAAAGCAACATTGCTAATGGAATAGATGCTAGCGCTCCGAGCATTATAAAGTAAAAATCGTTAAAAAAACCAATAGACATTGCCTGCCTAGCAATTTCGTTATCTATTAGCCGCAGTCCATCAACAGAGAAAAAATTCCACTGCTCGGGAATTAGGTTAGACTTCATTGCCTCCGAGTAGGGGTTTATTCGTTCTGATAAATAGGCGTGGGCTGTCGTTTGTGACCTTGAAAGTATGCAGATAACCACAGAAACACCAATGCCACTGCCATAATTTCGAAATAAAGTAGTAAATGTAGAAGCCTCAGTCCGAAATTTTGCAGGAAGTGTCCAAAATGATACCGCTGTAAGAGGAACCCAAATCGCGCCGATGCCTATACCATTGAAAAATGCAGCAATAATAAAATCCCAGATACCGACATCCACGGTAAAATTTGATAGTCGCCAAGCTGAGAATGCAACACATAAAAACCCAAAGATAATCACAGCTCTCGGGTCGACCCTGTTTGACAGGCGACCCGCGACCACCAAACCCACCAGCGTTCCAACACCTCTTGGCATCATCACCATTGCAGCCATCAAGATCGGGAACTCTCTCAAATTCTGCATAAACAGTGGCATGATGACATTCATGGAGAGTACAAGAAAACCAAGTATAAATTGAAAGATGATGCCCAGCATTAGGTTTTTATCCTTGAATATTTCTGGGCTAATGAACCGACTATTTGTAGTGAGGCTGTGGCTAATAAAAAAATACAATCCAAGAACAACGGCACTAGTGGTAATCACAATATAATTAGAATCGAACCACCCTTCAATTTCACCGCGGTCAAGCGTTAACTGAAGGGAGGCCAATGCAAGAACCAAAAATAAATATCCTTTGATATCAAATGGTTTTTCACGGTCTCTAGGTGTCTCCTTAACTGAAAAAACTGCACCGATAACAGCTAGAATGGCAAAGGGTGTCGAAACATAAAAAACCCATCGCCAGCTAAATTCTTCTGTAAGCAATCCCCCAATCACCGGACCCATAACAGGCGCAAACATTACACCAGCACCCCAAATAGCGAGAGCCTGTCCATGTCGCTCGCGAGGGTATGAATCAAGCATTAGCGCCTGAGATATTGGTGCGATAGGTGCGGAGCACATCCCCTGAAGACCTCTAAAAAACATGATTTCCGGAATTGTCTCAGCGTTTCCGGACATGAGAGAACAGAATGCAAACCCAGCAAGAGCCCAAACATATAAACGTTTCCGACCGATACGTGAAACCAACCATCCTGTAGCAGCCATTGTAGAGGCTTGCATCATGAAGTAGGTTGTAACAATCCAAGAAACCTGGTCTTGGTTTGCTGATAAACCTCCCTGCATGTGGGGCAATGCTATTGCAGATATATTTATATCAAGGACAATAACAGTAGTCGCCAACATAGCCGTCACCGTTATAAGGATTCGATTAGAATCAACAGACTTTTCCGGGTTTTGGCTATCTAGAGGCATAGCAACGAGGCGATCAACCTTTAGTGCCGACGCGAGCAATCGCAGATTTGATGAGACCTTTTAGAGAGCGTTTTCTCTCGGTGTCAATGGAAATAGCCACCGTCATTCCGGCGCGTAATTGTATGTTTGGGCCTATGCTCTTTAATTCAATTCTGACTGGTACACGTTGGACTACTTTAACCCAGTTGCCGCTAGCATTTTGTGGGGGTAAAACCGACAATTCGCCACCCGTAGTAGGACTAATGGAAGCAACATAAGCTCTAATTTTTACTTCGGGGTAGGCATCAACCGTTAGCAAGACACTTTGTTTTGTTTTTACATGGGTTAATTGTGTCTCTTTCAAATTTGCTTCTACCCAAATTTCTGCTGTCTGGATGATTGGAATGACTGCCTTGCCTTCCTCAACATATTCCCCTGCTTGTAAGGATACCTTCCCAACTGTACCGTTGGATGGCGAACGTATTTGCGTCCGTCGCAAATTAAGTTTGGCACCATCTAATTTTGCTTTAGCGGCCAAAAACATTGGGTGCAGTTTGTCCGGGGTATCATGACGCCCACCCAGACGGGCAATGGCGTGTAAAATTTTTTGTTTAAGAGATCGTAGAGATTGTCGTGCCTTAATTAAATTACGTTCTGCTTCATCATAACGTGCCTTTGATGATATGCCCCGTGCCGATAACTTTTTGTGCCTCGCAAAAACTCTTTCCAAATATAAAACTTCCTGCCGGGCCTCCATCCTTTCAGCGACAACCTGATGATATTCAGCCCTTAGCGCTCTGAGGGTATTCCGGACACCAGCGAGTTCTGCTTCCGCCTTAGAAACTTTTATCCGATAAGGCTCCGGGTCCAGGGTAAAAAGTAAATTTCCGGTTTTCACACGATCGTTCTCTTGCACTAATATTTTTGAGGCTCTTCCATTGATATCTGCACTTACCGCTAAATGATGTGATTTTACATAAGCGTTTTCAGTTTTCACATATCGTGTACTTTTAAGCCAATAATCAGCCCCACCCCCAATGACAATAGTTGGCAAAACAATGAGTAGGATAAACCTTAAGGTGATTTTCAAATGCCGTCGCATAAGACTATTCTGCAACCAGTTCAGACTGAAGGAGTTCCGAAAGATTTATTTTTATTTTTAAAAGGGTGCTGTTTAGATATTGCGCTTCTTTAGCACTTAGACCGCTAATCGCCAAATTAAGAACTTCATCCGCCAACTGGGACATCTCATCAATCACCGGTCCGGCTTGTTTTGTTAAAAAAAGGCGCTTAACACGAGCGTCGGTTTTGTCGGGCCTTCTTTCAACCCACTGTTTGCTTTCTAATCGATCAATTAACTTCCCCAACGTGGGTTTTTCAATCTCAAGCTCCCCTGCTAGTGTTGTCTGTGTGCACCCTTCGATACGACTAATTCTAGTCAAGACACGCCACTGAGATCGAGTGAGACCGAGGGGCTCAACTCTCCGATCATACACAGTCCGAAGCATACGAGAAACATCACCAATAAAATAACCAACATGCTCTGTAGGTTCACGAAAATTCATATTATAATCTCACCTAATAGCTAAACATTTTTGATAAGCTAGCATAAAATAAGCTAAATTATTATATGCTAGCTTACTATTTTGACAAGTCGCTAAATTATCGAAAGAAAAAAGCAATAATTCCTATGACAGAATCTGGTAACACAGCTGTTTTTCGTACTCTTAAAATACCCAACTTCCGTAACTATATGTTTGGAAATTTCTTTTCGCAGGCGGGAATGTGGGCGCAACGAATTGCAGTTGGCTGGCTTACATGGGAGTTAACTGAAAGCCCTACTTGGCTTGGTGCCATGGCAATGGCAGATTTTTTTCCTAACGTTATTATGGCCCCCTTAGCGGGAGCGCTTGCTGATCGGTGGGATCGACTAAAAGCAGTAAGGCTTTACGTAACCATTTCTGCAATAATTTCTTCGATTATTGTTTGGCTTACAGTGACCGGCACCATCACAGTTCACTCTTTATTCATCCTGGTTTTGTTGAATGGCATTATTATGTCCTTTAACTACCCTGTAAGACTATCTTTGATCCAATCTCTCGTTGGACGAGAGGCCTTAACCTCAGCTGTTAGCATAAGCGCAATTGTTTTCAACATTGCAAGAATAGGCGCCCCCGCTCTAACTGGACCAGCTATCGCTTTTTGGGGGGTCGGACCCGCATTAATGTTCACTGTTGTCGCCGATTTTGTTTTCGTTTTCACTCTCTACAAGGTCCAGCTTCTCCATGACGTCAAAGAAGTTCTTAAAGAAAAAAATACGATCTCCGCAGAAATTATGGAAGGTTTTCGCTATGCATTTAGACACCCCGGTATCGGGCCACTTTTGATCATCCTAGTTATGATGGCGATCTTTGGAAGACCCTTTATTGAACTCTTGCCAGGTTTTGCCGATAAAATTTTTAATCAAGGTGTTGATGGATTTGCTTTGCTTACATCCATACTAGGTGTTGGGTCTTTCATTGGGAGCATTTCTCTTGCAAAGAGAGAGGGGGTGAAGGGACTTACGCGTATATTAATTTTTAATACATTGGTTCTTTCATTATCGGTAATTGGTTTTGCATCAACCAATAACTTCTGGATAGCGATGGTATTCACACTTGCCGTTGGTTACGCAATTGTCGCCATCGGGGTTATAGAGCAAACACTGATACAAATAGCCGTTGAAGACTCAATGAGAGGAAGGATGCTTAGTTTTTACACTCTCATCGCACGGGGCTGCCCTTCTGCCGGCGCTCTTTTGATGGGCTATTTTTCATCATTTTTTGGATTACAACTGCCCATAATTGCTGGTGCCATAATATGTATTGGGGTTTGGCTATGGGCAAAAAAACGGTTACCAACTTTAGAATCAGCCCTCGAGTCGTATCCAAAAACTTCGACATCCAACTGACATCAATCTTCCATACGCATTGCCGTTTTAATATCCTCTAATCTATAGCCGCGTCTCTGCAACCATGCAAAATCCTGTCTCTTTGTTTTGTCATCTATCCTTCCAATACGGAAAGGACCACGGTTTGCTTTTTGTAAAGCTGCCAAAGCCATTTTGGCGTCACCACCCGCGTTTTTTATCTCATTAACATCGGCTATATCCAGCGTATTTTCTAGGGCGGCATCCAACTCACCTTCAACAACACAACCCGCAACCATAGACTTTTTTCTAGCCAAATAAACAGATCTATCAAGTGAATATCCGGCACGAAGTGCACCGCGTAACTTAGCAGAGGCCGCTTCTTTATCATTTACATAGCCGAACTCTACCATTGTACTAACAACAGTACCGATATAATCCAACATTGTTTTGCGCAACAAATCTTCTTTAACTTCTCGATATACCCGGTTTTTAAGGTGATCCTCTAGTTTCCCGCGAGAAACAACATAGCGCTGACAATAATACAATGCGATATTCTGTAACCTTTTCTCGGTCATTTTCTTTGGTTTTTTCGACCTTATCGCCTCGTTCAATTCAGCCTACCTCCGTCTCTCTGAGGGTTGCCTCTAAAAGATCGAGTGCCGCCGAAGCAAAGTGCCACATATTTTGTTCTCGCTGTTGACTTTTGGTCTCGATAGTTATCGCTAACTCAATGGGGCCTGTGATAGCGATACAGCAATGCCCCGCATCGTCCCCATAGCTATTGTTGCTAGGTCCGCTCGCACCGGTTTCGCACAAAGCCCAATCGGTTTTTAGTTTTTCTTTAATTATTTTTGCTGCGGCCAGTGCATATTCTTCACAAGAGCCCCGCATACTAGCAACTTCCTCATTCGCTCCCAAAAGTGCACGCCTTGCATCTCGGGTATAAATTATTCCTCCTCCAACAAAGTACCCCGAGGCCCCTGGAATTGAGAGGAGAGACGCCGAGATGAGTCCTCCCGCAGAAGATTCTACCACGGAAAGCCTGCATTTACGTTCTTTTAAAAGAGCAGCTACATTGGCTGCCATCGTTGTTAGTTCCATCTTACTCCCTGTGAAAGCTAATATAACAATTTAATTCAGGCTAACATCTTTCCCGATAATGGGATTTTATAGTTAACAATTCCACAAAATATTTAATCCAAAGGCAGCAGCGGTTCTTTGTCTGGGTGCAACTGTATATCGAATGCAGTCAGTAAAGCGCCTGTAGCTGCGTAGCTGCCCATTACAGACACAATATCAATTAACATTCTTGTTCCAAACATCTTATGTGCTTTTGCAAAAGTCTCCGGCTTAACATTTCGTGCCCCCATAAGTTGACGCCCAAATTCGATTACGACGGAATCAATTTCATCGAGGCCAAAGCAAGACCTACGATATTTAATAACATCAACGATATCTTGAGATATCCCTACTTTCAAAGCTGCAGGTTCGTGTGCGACCCATTCAAATTGATGGTTAAGCTCACGGGCGGTAGTTAAAATTGCCAATTCTCTTACTCTCTTACTTATACCAGATTCATGACGGAGATAATGATTAACTTCTTGGGTGAGCCGCGAAAGCTTCGGACTATGAAGCCGTATCCCTCCAGGGCCCCGAATACCGACATAGGTATCACTTTCGGGGTCCATGAAATGATCAAAAATAATTTGTGCTTCCTTATCTAGTTCCTCTCGTTTAGGCAGAGGTAAACGGAAACCGGAATCCTTATAAACGTCGGGGGGGAATTCGTTGCCTTTCATTTTAAGTCCTATCGATTTTTTGTCATATTGGTTGACGGTCTGGTCAGATTCTTTCGATGACTGCCAGTTTTCTCTGCCTTATCTGTACCCCTGATATTCATTTTAACAACTGAGCCTTTCATCTTCTTTTTACTTCCAAAGGGTTTATCACCTTTTATAGTTAATCTCTCCATACGACGACGATGTGGCAAATAATCCCGAGGTGCGTAATGCTGGGTCGATCGATTATCCCAAATAATGATCATATTGGGTTCCCACCTGACTCTGTATTGATATTCAGGAATTTCAGGTAGCTGGTAAAGCATATTTAGTATTTTTTCACTTTCGAAGTCCCTAACCCCTTCAATATATTTTGTGGTCTGTGGACTAACATAAATTAATGGTCGTTTATTAACCGGGTGAACCCTGACCACCGGGTGAGACACATTTGGAAACAACTCTTCCATTTCTACGAGTTTTTTACGTCCTTCGTAGGTGCCTTCATAAAGTGCCCGAAATACTTTGAAGTCGTTAACTGCCTCAAGGTTGGCATAGAAGGTTTTTAAAGCCGGATTGAGGCCATCGAATGCAGCGGTCATACTCGCTAAAAGAGTGTCGCCACCGATGCTAGGGGTAATCGTTGAACGGATTATAGTCGCGGCTGGGGGGTCCTCGCGGAACATTTCATCACTATGCCACTGATCCGTCGATAACGGCGGACTATTTCCATCATTATCCAAAACAATTATCTCAGGATGATCTGGAAGGCTCGTAGCAAAAGGATGAACTGTCAAATCTCCGAACTGTTTTCCAAATTTTATATATTCTTCTTGGGTTAGGTTCTGATTGCGAAAAATGATCACTTCATGCTTTACAAATGCCCTATGAATTACTGATAGGTCTTCATCTGAAATCGATTGTGACAGATCAATGTTGGATATTTCCGCACCCAGATGGACACCGACTTTTTCTACTTTTACCAGCGATTTCTTATTTTTTTTTTTAACACATTTGTCACCATACCTTTGCCTCCCCTGCATAGTAAGATAAGCAAACATAGAAATAATCGCAATATCAGGATATATTCAGGATTATGAACGTACGGGCGTTGTCAAAGATTGGCTGATAATATTCATGGGTAAGTCATCAAATGATGCATAATTTAATTCATAAAGTTTAGCGTAAAGTCCACCTTTCATAATCAACGTTTGATGCGTCCCAGTCTCAATTATTTGACCCTCTTGTAATACAACAATCCTATCTGCATTCCGCACGGTAGCAAGGCGATGGGCTATTACTATTCCCGTTCTACCTTGTAATAGTTTTTCAAGAGCAATTTGTATTTGTCGTTCCGTATAGCTATCAATATTGGCCGTAGCTTCATCGAGAATCAAAACTTTTGCGTTTGCCACAAGGGCACGGGCGAAACTTAATAGCTGCCGTTGCCCCATCGAAAGATTATGGCCCTGTTGTTCCAGGACCGTATCGTACCCAAACGGTAAAGCCGAAATGAAATCATGAGCGCCTACAACCTCTGCCGCCTTTTCTATATCCGCACGTGACGCACTCTTGGTCCTATAACGTATATTTTCTAGGATACTGCCCGTAAAGAGAAACGGGTCTTGTAATACCATCGAAACATGTTGACCTAGGGCGCCCTTAGAATAATCGCGAACATCTATGCCATCGATAAGTATCTCACCGTCCCAGACATCATAAAATCGGTTTAGTAATGAAGTTATACTCGTCTTACCCGAACCCGTTGGACCAACCAATGCCACTGTTTCTCCAGAATTAACTTTTAAACTTAAATTTTTAATAACCGGTTGATGTTGATAATAACCAAACGTAACACTTCGAAATTCGATCTCCCCCTCAATTCTTTTCGGGTCTGCCGCATTAACTTTATCAGTTATATCCAGTGGGACATCAAGAACTTCAAATATCCTCTGTCCCGATGCCATCGCCCTTTGCATTATACTATATTGTGCCGTTAACGATCGGATTGGATCAAAAAACCTCTGTACATAAAATAAAAATGCGACCATCACTCCAACATCAAGCGTGCGGTCAAGAACTAATGCGCCGCCGATTACCACTACGATAGCCATAGCTGCGCCGGTGAGAGTATCAACGATTGGGACCATAACCTGCGCAAATTTTGCAGAGCGAAGGTGTGCACCGAGGTTATCGTTAGATTTATCGCTATAGAGATCTAAGTTTACATTCTCTCGGTTCATACCCTGCACGGTCCGAACAGAATGAATCCCCTCTGCCAAGGCACCATTAGTAATTGAATTTGTCTCGCGCGCTCTCCTAAAAGCCACTTTGGCTTTAGGCAACCATAAAATTCTCACAAAGAATAAGGTAGGGACAACAGAAAGAGTTAATAAACCTAGCTCAAAATTTAATGTCAGCATTATAATGATAATACCAAAAAGTAGGACGAGGTCTCCAAATGCGGTAATAGTATTTTCGAGAAATTCCTGTAATGAATTAACATCTCCCTGCAAACGCGACATCATACGCCCAACTTCTGTTTTATCCATAAAAGTTAGGGCAACATTTTGTAAATGGGCATACATTGCTCGTCTTAGGTCGAAGATCACACGTTCACCCGTTAAACCTACTAGTCTATCTTGAAGGTAATTTGCAGCATAATTAATGACTATAACTGCTCCAAATATGGCGACCGATAACATAAGAAGACCTTCTCCACCCACTTTGGATATCAATGCCTCATCGATTGCATATTTAATTACTAAGGGGATTGATAATTGCGCCGCTGTGAATACCAATACAGCAATAAGGGCTAGACCAACAGTCTTCTTGTAAGGTTTTACAAACTCTGCAAATCGTCGCACAACTTTTCGATCAAAGGCTGCGCCAAAAATAACCTCGTCCTGACTTATCTGAGAACCAACAACCGCATGAGGTGGCCGCGCCGCCTCAGGATCTGAAGATGTTCTATAAGTAGTCGACATTAATTATTTCCAATTACTTGTTTTTATTTTCTGCATCTTCACGACTTTGCAACGCGAATAAAGCCGCATATTTGCCGTTGTATTTTATTAATTCTTCATGTGATCCACGCTCAACTATACGGCCCGCTTCAAGAAAAATGATTTCATCGGCATGACGTAAAGTACCTAAACGGTGTGAGATGATAATTGTGGCCGTGTTCTGAGCCTGCTCTTTTAGCGCCATCCGAATACGTTGTTCTGTGCCCGCGTCAATTGCGGCAGTAGAATCATCCAAAACAAGAATTTGAGGCTTTAGCATTGCTGTACGAGCTATCGCAATTCTTTGTTTTTGACCGCCCGACAATGAAACACCGCGTTCACCTACCAGTGTGTCATATCCTTGGGGCAACCCTTCTATAAAACTGTCAATTTGAGAAATAGAAGTAGCTTTGGAAATCATTACCTTTTCCGCCCAAGGGTCTCCATATGCAACATTATTTTCAAGAGAGGCAGTAAATAGAAATGGATCCTGGGAAAGGACACCCACATTATGTCTCAGAGAAGAAAGAGATATTTTCCTGATATCCACATTGTCTATCGTAATTTGTCCCGCTGAAACTTCATAAAATCGCGGTATAAGGTGAGCTATTGTTGATTTCCCGCTACCCGGAGGACCAACAATACCCAGTGTCTTCCCTCTGTTTACCGAGAAGGTGATGCCTTTTAAAATTTCGGGTAAACCCTCGCCTGGATAGGTAAAACTAACATTTTCAAACTTTAGTATATTTATATCGTCGGAAAGATCTTCTGCTTCAGCATCATTAGAAATGACAGGTTTTAGATCTAGAATCCCGAACATTCTCGCACCACAAGTCAGTGCTCTCGCGAAAGAATTAACCACTACTCCTAACTGACGAACCGGCGCCTGTAATATTGTCATAAAAGTCAAAAACTCAGTCAATTTTCCGACAGTCATATGTCCATCTATTACTCGTATACCTCCAATCCAAAGCACCAATCCCATTGCGACGAAGTAGGCAAAAGTCATCGTAGTTGTTGAAGCAACTCTTGTCTTAATTCGCGCTGCAGCTAGAGAGTGAGCCTCCTCGGAGGCAAAATCATATTTTTCCAGCTCATAAGGTTCAGCGCCAAATGCCCTAACGACACGAATTCCTGTCAGATTTTCATCCATAATCCGGCCAAGAACAGCCATTTTTTCTTGGAGTGTCCACCACAGGCCTCGGAGCTTCAGTCTCGACACCGCTGATATCCACGCAACAAAAGGTACAAAACTAAGCGCCAATAATCCCATTATAAGGTCTGCTGAGATTAACAAATAAGCGCCAAACCCTATCAAAATTATGAGGAGTAAAACGCGCAATAGACCACCATTCATAAAAGATCGGATACCCTCAAGGTCTAGCATACCTCGGGTAATCAATTCACCAGTGTGCACATGGTCGTGAAAAGAGAAGCTCAGCTGTTGTAACTTTGCATAAAAGGCAATCCTAAGGTCAAACGCTAAAAGGTGACCAATTGATTCCCCGCAATAGTTGTGAAGTAGAGTAAATAATCCTCGGAATACGGCTGCCGTCAAAAGCAATCCCGCAGCATAATATAAAGCTCGCCGTCCCTCTTCTATAGAAACAACACCTGTCCCAATTAAACCCAAGGCGCCATCAACAGCGTTGCCAAGGAATTGGGGTATCATTAATTGGAAACAGGCCGCAGCGACAATTCCAATTAGGGCTAATGTAATTCTGATCCGATTACTAAAAGCTAACTTAATAATGCGCCAAAAAACAACAGCATCATCGCTTAGATTACGATCTGGGTCTATTTCTAAACCTGCATAAGTCCTAGCATAAATCCTAGAGCTAAGTTTATGTGGGCTTTTGACGGAATCTATACTATTCATACTCTAGAAATTCATTAACATATATCGTGTCCGACCGCGTTACTAGCACTCGGATTTGTTATAGAAAACCAAAATTATTACATTATTGCAAAATCAAAATACCGATAAAGTTATTACGATGACTAGTATCACAAAAACAAACCCCCTTTATAACAATAATAAGTTAAAATTAGGGATCATCGGAATGAATTGTTCGCATGGTTCAACCATAACCACCGCAGATAATACTTGGAAAATGACATGGCCGGAAACTGTTGAGGTTGCCAAAATGGCCGACAAATCCGGTTTCGAGGTGCTATTACCTGTTGCACGTTGGAAGGGCTATGGTGGAACAACAAATTTCAACAACCGAACCTTTGAAACTTTCAACTGGGCCTCAGCTGTCTCTGCTATCACCGAATATAGCTGCATTTTCTCCACTGCGCACGTGCCACTCATTCACCCGGTTTCTGCAGCGAAACAATGTGCAACCATAGACCATATTTCTGGAGGGCGTTTTGCCTTAAATATTGTCTGCGGCTGGTTTAAGAATGAATTTGAAATGTTTGGTGCTCAATGGAATGAACACGAGGTTCGTTATGAATATGCTACCGAATGGCTTCGATTTTTAAAAAAGATATGGACTTCCGAAAAAGAATTCGACTTTAAAGGGCGTTGGTTCAATTCTAAATCTGTCTGGAGCGAGCCCAAGCCAATACAAAAGCCGATGCCACCCGTAATGAATGCTGGAGGGTCAGTGGCAGGAAAAAAGTTTGCGGCCACTCAAACAGATATGAATTTTGTATTGTTGAAAGAGAGGAATATTGAGGGTGGCAAAGCACAAGTGGACAAGCTAAAGATGATGGCAAAGGAGATTGGCCGAAATATTCAGGTATGGATCCACGTCTATGTCGTCTGCAGGGAAACAGAAAAAGAGGCTAAAGACTATGCTGATTACTATATTGTTGAAAAAGGTGACAATGTCGCAGTAAATAATTTACTTGAGATTTTTGGAATGCAGTCCGAGACATTACCATCCGATGTTTTAAACAAGTTTCGCAGACATTTTATTGGCGGACACGGCGGTTATCCTTTAATCGGGACGCCCGAGCAAATAGTCGACGGCATGAATGACCTCATCAAAATGGGTATCAACGGTATTTTAATATCATGGGTAGACTATAAAAAAGAATGTCAGCAATGGATTGATGATATCATGCCATTAATGGAACAGAACGGACAAAGAGAATCTAAGCCTTCCCTGGAATAATTTTTTTAAAATTAATTAAAACTTAGGGCTCATTAGTCGCAGGAATTATTAGGTATCTAGGGTATTATGGATAAATAATTCTTCTGCCTCATAGGGATTATCTATTAGGCCTTGGTCATGGGAATATTTTATAAACCTTGAAATATTATCGCGATTTTTTGTAAACCCGTTAGGCCACAAATTACCTGCGAAGAGTTGAGCTTCTTCCTCATAAAGATGGCGTCCCCAGGCTAAACGTGACCAATTAGGGTCCTCGTAATAGCCCTCGGCTAAATCACGGGCATCGTTAAACGTTTTTATCAACTCTCTTCCAAGTTCTGGCATGGCATCAGCAAGATCTTGATGCATTACAATTACATGCATAATTGGAAAGTCACCAACCTGTTTATAATATTTTAATTCCTCAGCTTTGCTATCAGCAAATAGGTGCCGCGCTCTAGTTTCACCTGTGGCGACTGAATGGGGGGGGTGTGGCAAGAAAAAAGCGTCAATGTTTCCGGTTTCTAGCAAATAACCGAGCTGTTCACGGTCACCGATAAAATCAGTTTTAACTCCCGCTTTAGTTTTAAATTTGACTTTTTCTTTCGCGGTCAATAACCATTGAATTTCTTCCCAGGGAACATCATAAAAAAATTTTAAATCACCTTTAGCCAGAAGCGATAAAGTTGTCTGAAAAGAGCTGATAGCTACTCTCTTTCCTACCAAATCTCTGGGATGCCAAAGTTCTGAGTCGGGGTGAACCCACATTTGACTTTGGCTAAAAAGCCGGCGCGGAAAAACCGGGATGGCAGTAAGCGGTAACTTTCTTTCTTTAGCCATGAGATAGCTCGACATAGAAAATTCTGCGATATCAAATTCATGTTTATGGATCATTCGTCCATGACGGTCATTACCATCTCTAAAACTAGTGCCTTGTCCGACCTGTTTTACGTCAAATACAATGTCCTTAGGAGGTATGGCAGTGCCATCATAAAAAGGTAGATGCCTGTCATAACGATCCAGTGCAATCTTCAGTGTTCTTTTTACCATTTTCCTGATCCGTACCTTTAAAAAATGAATTTCGACGAGTTAAAATCTAAATATAACTTCAGTTAAAAAAATAACACGGGTTTTATTGACTCTTAGAGGAGTCTTTTCCTATTTTTATCAAAAATTAATTTGGTTAATTAAATTCGAATTTATAACAGGTAGACTAGATGACTACTATTAGAGAGTCCGGCTATGGACGAAACGCCGTTGTCCCTCCTGAGGACACCGTTCTTACTCACGTGGGCTTGGGCACCCCAATGGGAGAGCTGCTGAGAAGATATTGGCAACCGGTCTGCATGTCTTCTGAACTTGCAGATTTACCCAAGTTTATCAAAATACTTGATGAAGAGTTAGTTGCCTACCGAGATAAATCGGGCAATGTTGGTGTCCTGGGAGCTCATTGTTGTCATCGGGGAACATCTTTGGAATATGGACGCATTGAAAAAAATGGGCTTCGGTGTTGCTATCATGGATGGTTATTCAATTCTGAAGGGCAGTGTCTCGACCAACCAGGGGAACCCAAAGAAAGTAATTACAAGGACGAAATCAACCAACCTTGGTACCCGGCCCAAGAATATAAGGGCCTGGTATTCGCTTACATGGGTCCGTTAGATAAGAAACCCTTACTTCCAAAATATGATGTATTGGAAGACAAAAATGCTGATTACCTTGCCTATCGAAATTTTAGCCGAGGGGAAGTGGCGAAATGTAATTGGCTTCAATTACAGGAGAACGCGGCGGACCCAGTGCATACGAATATCCTGCACGGATGGAATCCCGGTTTATTTGAGTTTTCAGAAGTCATGGCTGTAGAACCAACTTACGATTATAAACACGCCAACACCCACGTATCCTATATCCGTACCACCGATCTTGACAGCGGGTATAAATTAACACGCACTTCTACGATATTTGTACCGACAGCAAGATCCGTTCCACCAACAGAGGTCACCGGCACTGACCCCGACCGTGAGACAGAACGTGCCCGAATGGTTGGCTGGTGGGTTCCTGTTGACAATGAAAATACTATTGGATTTCACGTAGAACTAATTGACCCTGATAAAAAGATATTTCAACCGCCAGACGCACCCCTTGTTCGCTCATACGAGGAAAAACAAAGAGCACCAGATGATTGGGAGGCTCAGACTAGCCAGAGACCTATTGCAAGACATGCTTTGGAACATCTAGCTACTTCGGACCGGGGGGTTGCCTTATTTCGGCGCCACCTTCGTGAAGCAATAAAGATGATGGAAAATGGCGAAGATCCGCCGGGCGTCGCTCGCAAACCAAATCAAGAGCTAATTGTAGTGCCATCTGGTAATGAGGTAATTGCCCCCGATCAGGCCTGATCTTTATTACTCTATGCGGGGCAACTCTGCGGACCCCGAACTAATTTTCCTGCCAATAGACCTGTAGACTCGCCATCTATATAAGTTGCCATCCCATTCAAATAAGTGGCTTTATAACCTTGACCTTTCTGCATCAGACGACGTCCTCCCTTTGGAAGATCATATGTCAAATAAGGATAGCTCTGTCCCAGCTTATCATAATCAATAATATTGATATCCGCTTTATACCCAATAGCGATACGACCGCGATCATGGAGACCTATAGCCTCAGCTGTAGCACTTGTTATCCACCTTACGAGCCACGCTAGATCAATTCTACCATTTTTACGATCACGGCCCCAGTGAGTGAGAACAAAGGTTGGGTAACCAGAATCTGAAATATGGCCCACGTGAGCACCGCCATCACTCAAACCCAGACAACTCCGGGGATGCTTTATCATTTCGTGACAAGCATCTAAATTATAATCAGCATAATTAGTATTAGGAGAAAACAAAAATGCGCTACCATTATCTTCTAACAATAAATCGTACATGAGGTCTAATGGATCGCGGCCCATTCTTTTTGACATATTGAGAACCGAGTCCTTCTCAGGTGGCTCATAGTTCGGCGGATTTCCAAGACGAAAAGTGAATTGAAAATTAGCAGTCCTCTGTATCAATCGTTCACTTTTATGTTCTGGTTTTTCAGTCAAAAGTTTTTTCCGGAATTCTGGGTTTCGCATAATAGAAACCTTCTCTTCAAGAGTTTTATCCGCGATAGCCTTATAGGAAGGATGCAGGTAAAATGCATTCTGGCTCAAACTGAGTCCATAAATAGCACCAATGGACCGAGGAGCAATTTGAGCACGCATTTCTAGGCCCTGACCACATGCCTCATCAATTCCTGCCATAATATCTTTCCACCCTTTTGGATCCCGGTGCCGTTGAGTAACGGTTATTGACAATGGGCGCCCGGAGTTCCGCATAATTCTCTGCCACATTTCTATTTCTTCATGGCGTTCATCCGCGCTGAATTCTCCTATCATTTGCATCACGCCACTTCCGGCATCTCTAAGACCCAATGCAATGCCAGAAAGCTCATTTTCTCGGGCCCTTAGAGTTGGTGTTGGATCTCCTTTTACTGTCATATGGTTTAAAGAGCGGGAGGTAGTGAAACCAAAACCACCTGCCTTCATGGCCTCAGTAGCTAAAAGACGCATGGCTTGTATGTCTTCCTTATTTGCATCTTCAAGATTCAGGGCACGTTCTCCCATGACAAATACCCTTAATGCGGCATGGGGTAATTGCGCACAAAGGTCTATATCATGTTTACGCCGATCAAGAGCGTTCAAGTAGTCTGGAAAAGACTCCCAGTCCCATTCAAGGCCCTCATGCAAAGCTGAACCGGGGATTTCCTCTACACCTTCCATAAGATCAATAAGACTTTGCCTATCCTTAGCGCGAACTGGAGCAAATCCCACTCCGCAATTACCAAAAGCGGTAGTTGTCACTCCATGCCAACTCGAAGGTACAAGGCGTTCTTCCCATGTAGCCTGTCCGTCATAATGTGTGTGAATATCTACAAAGCCCGGAGTAACCAACATTCCTTTGGCTTCTACTTCCTGTTGAGCTCGACCGGATACTTTTCCTACTGCAACAATTTTACCTGAACTAACCGCAATATCGCCTTCAAAAATTCCTTCGCCGCTTCCGTCTGCGATATTACCATTTCTAATTATTAGATCAAAATCCATAGTGGACCCCATTAATGCGAACATAGTTTACTAATTAATAAACCAAAGGCTTTTAGGTATAATATCCTAGAATTGTCTTTATCTATATATCTTTAATCTAAACTAGAAAAATTCTCTCGTGAATAGGCCCCCGGATGACGAACCGTGACTGCCCTTAGGTCTTCGATACAATGGCACCCAAGTTGTCCTAACGTGGCACTTAAGTCATCTTTTAAAAGGTTTATTAAATGGCCTGGTCCTCGTGCACCCAACGCCCCCAAACTCCAAAGAAAAGCTTTGCCAGAGAAGCCAGCATTAGCACCCAGCGCAATTGCACGGGCTACATCTACCCCTGAGCGGATACCACTATCAACGATAATTTCTGCTTTTCCATTCACTTGCTCGGAAATAACCGGAAGAGCATCTATTGACGCTGGAAGAGCGTCTATTTGTCGACCACCGTGATTGGTAACCACTAGTCCGTCAATTCCCGCAGCAATCGCCCTTTTAGCATCTTCAGGATGTAGAACACCTTTGATCAGCAATGGCCCCTTCCATGCATTTCTGTAAAGAGCCACTTCCTCCCATGTAAAAGCACCACCAGATTCCGCCTGAATAAATTCAGTCGACTCCTGAATACCCGTTCGACCTTCCATATATGGACGTAGGCTAACAAATCTTGGAATACCGTTCCTTAACATTGAAAAAAGCCAGGATGGTGAAGTCATTGCATCCAATCTTAGTCTATTTGTGAGTTTAAATGGTGCCATGATACCGCTTTTCACTTCCCTGGGGCGTGTAGTCCTGACAGGAGAATCCCAAGTCAGCATTAAAGCCTTAACACCAGCCGCCTCGGCACGCTTTACAAGATCTAATCCAATTAAATGGTTCTTCCTTGGAAAACGATATAACTGGAGCCATAGCACATCAGGCGCAATAGTCGCAGCCTGCTCAATGGTAATTGCGGAGAGGACACCAAGTGTATAGGGGACCCCGGCAGCTTGGGCAGCCCTAGCGAAATAGGTCTCCGCTCCTGGAAACCCTGTTCCCGGGCCTCCAATCGGAGATATACCAACGGGAGCGGAATAACTTTTGCCAAAAAGCGTTACATTCGTTGGAGGAGGTTCGACCACCCTCCCATATCTTGGTACCAATTCTATGGAGTCAAATGCATCCCAATTTCGTATAATTCCTTTGTCACTGCCCGCACCACCATCAACATATTCAAAAGCAAAATTAGGAAGTTTTTTGCGGGCCCGGGTGCGTAAATCTTGGGCAGTAGGAAACCTTCTCTTAAGCTTGCGTTGCGCAGGTAAAATTAGATTCTCGTTGACTGTTTTCTTTTTTATATTAGCAAAAGTCGACGTATCGGCCATTCTTATACCCTACATTAGCCAAGAATTATTTTCATCATTACTCTCAGAGTTATTCTGAGCTTCTTTTCCAAACATTAATTTGAATTTAATAGCTTTAAAACGATATATTTTAAACTTTATATAATTCTCAAATTTCTGATATCAGGATTAATCAAAGACTTCACCATCAATTAAGTTTTCTCCAACAGCATCCTTTTGTGATAGCATCGGTTTACCCTCAATCGGCCAGTCTATATTTATTAATTTATCATCCCAACGGATACAACGCTCTAGTTTAGGGTCATAAAATTCAGTTGTTTTATATATAATTTCTGCCGTCTTTGACATCGTCAAAAAACCGTGTGCGAATCCCTCTGGAATCCAAATTTGTTTTCGATTCTCTTCAGATAAAATTTCGCCTACCCATTGACCAAATGTTGGTGAAGATTTTCGAATGTCGACCGCTACATCAAAAACTTGACCCCTAATTACTCTGGCTAACTTCGCCTGTGATTTAGGACGCATTTGGTAGTGGAGACCTCTTAAAACGCCTTTTGATGACTTAGAGTGATTATCTTGCAGGAACTCAACCGATGATTTTATCTGGTTTTGGAAAATGAGTTTATTAAAACTCTCATAAAAAAAACCTCTTACATCTTCGAAGACATCAGGCTCAAGGATTTTTACTTCCGGCAGCCTAGTATTAAAAACCTTCATGGCATTAGTCCGATGCAATATTCATAAGATATTTTCCATAATCATTCATGATCATTGTTTCCGCTAATTTTCTTAACTGCACCGTATCTATCCAATTTTGTTGAAATGCTATTTCCTCTGGGCAGGCTATTTTCAAACCCTGGCGATGTTGAACAGTTTGAACAAACTGACTAGCTTCCAACAATCTTTCATGCGTTCCCGTATCTAGCCAAGCTACACCTCGCCCAAATTTTTCAACTGACAAAGTCCTTTGCTTCAAATAATGCTTGTTGATATCCGTAATTTCTAGCTCACCCCTAGGGGATGGCTTAATTAATTTTGCAAATTCAACTGCTTTTTCATCATAAAAATAAAGGCCGGTTACCGCATAATCAGATTTTGGGGCTATAGGTTTTTCTTCTATACTATTGATTAGCCCCTTTTTATCAAAGCCCGCGACACCATAACGATTGGGATTATTAACTCTACAAACAAAGATAGTTCCACCTTCTTGACGTTTATTCGCAGCTTTAAGGGACTTATTTAGTGCGTTCCCGTAAAAAAAGTTATCCCCTAAAATAATTGCAGAAAGGCCTCCATCTAAAAACTTTTCACCTATAATCAGTGCCTGAGCTATACCATCAGGTTTCTCTTGAATTTCATACTGGATTTTCATTCCCCAATGCGATCCATCACCTAAAAGCTCATTATAAACGGAACTATCTTGTGGCGTAGAAATAATCAAAACTTCACGTATTCCCGCTAACATTAGAGTGGTCAGAGAATAATAAATCATGGGCTTATCAAAAATTGGCAGCAGCTGCTTTGAAATAGATTTCGTCACAGGATAAAGACGCGTACCTGCCCCCCCCGCTAAAATAATACCCCGACGTTTCATTTAGATATTAGTCCTTTTATAATTTCTTTAATCACCGCATCAACCTCCCCTTCCCAATGAGGAAAATTATAATCTAATTCTCTTTCGAGTTTTCTGGTTGAAAGCAATGAATTCAAAGGCCTTTTAGCAGTTGTAGAAAATTGTTCCGTCGAAATTGGAAAAACTGAATCACTATCTAGGTTTAGCCCAAGACCAAATTCCTCAGAACATTGGATTATGTATTTAGCCAAGTCAAACCAAGTTGTCTCTCCCCGCAAGCTAAGGTGATATATTCCAGATGATAATGGTTTTGTTTTTAATTTATCAATAACTTTAGAGGTTATTTCAGCAATAAAGCTAGCCGTCGTAGGTGCGCCTTTCTGGTCATTGACTATATGTAAATGGTCCCGTTCCTTAGACAAGTTAATGATCGATTTTATAAAATTTTGTCCATGAGAGCCTACCACCCAGCTGGTACGGAAGATAATATATTTACAAGCACTGTCTTGAATTATTTTCTCGCCCGCCAATTTCGACTGGCCATAAACGTTTAGTGGATTAGGCAAATCAATTTCACGATAAGAGGATGATTTTCTCCCATCAAAAACATAATCGGTAGAGTAATGAATTAACCATGCATTCCTTTTAAATGCTTCCTCTGAAATAACTTTTAAGCATTCAGCGTTTACAGAAAAAGCTTCGTGTTTATTGTTTTCTGCTGCATCAACGTCCGTATAAGCCACCGCGTTAACAATACAATCTGGTTGATATAAAGATAAAACATGGCGCACAGAATCAATTATAGAAAAATCAACTTCTCCACGATTACAGGAATATAAAACGCCTAAACGAGGTAAAACTCTGCTTAGCTCTATACCAACCTGTCCACTAGCACCGAGAAGTAGTATTTTCATAAATGCTGCTCATTGAGTTGAAAAGGAGATTATCTACCGACCAATTGATTGGTCCACTCTTGATTATCAAGATACCATTTAACAGTAATTCTAGAACCCGACTCAAAGGTTTGAATTGGTTTCCAACCCAATTCATTTTCTATTTTTGTTGAATCGATAGCATATCGTCTGTCGTGGCCAGGCCGATCTCTAACGAATTTTATAAGTTCTTTGTAGTTGGAAATCGATGAATTACGAGGAAGGGGATGATAATCCAAAAGCAAATCACAAATAGTATGAACAATTTCAATATTAGTTTTTTCGTTTTGAGCCCCAATGTTGTAGGACTGCCCGGGAACACCTTTTTTAAGAACCTTTCGTATTGCGCTGCAATTATCATCCACAAAAATCCAGTCACGAATTTGTTTACCATCACCATAAATTGGTAATACTTCACCATTTATTGCATTATGAATAATTAACGGAATTAATTTTTCTGGAAACTGAAAAGGGCCGTAGTTATTCGATGTATGGGTGATCAATGTTGGCAAACCGTGGGTATGAAAGTAAGCATTTACCAAGTGATCCGCTGCAGCTTTGCTAGCACTATATGGGTTATTTGGCTTGTAGGCGTGAGTTTCCGTAAAACCGGCTTCTGTCAATTCTAATGAACCATAAACCTCGTCTGTTGACACTTGCAAAAAACGAAATTCCTCCTGTCTTTCATGATTTAATTGAGCCCAGTAATCCCTAGATTGTTGTAATAAATTCGATGTCCCCACCACATTTGCATGGATGAACTCTCCTCCATCATTTATAGAGCGATCAACGTGCGTTTCAGCGGCAAAATTGATAACAGCACCCGGTTTAAAATATTTGAAGATTTCAGCGATCAATTTTGCATTACAAATATCCCCCTTGATAAATTTATACCCCTTCTTTTCTTTCACGGATTGAAGGTTTTTTAGATTGCCCGCGTAAGTCAATTTATCAAGATTGATCAATTCTTCCTGCTCTGTTTCCACCCAGCTTTTTACAAAAGTTGAACCTATAAATCCTGCGCCACCAGTTATCAAAACTGTCATTCTTTAACCTCTAGACAAAAGCTAGTGCCGTAACGAAAATACTTCCATTGCCAGTCAATTATTATCGAACCACTAATTAAATTGGATTTACAGAATATAGGTTTATTCTATCAAAACAAAATCAATATTAAACGTTGTCTGTGTTCCAACCCTTGAATAAAAAGTTTTTTTTATTGTGATATTGACAATCAAACCCGGTTAATAAGGCACGCAATCAGGAATGCGATGTTTCCGAGTGTAGTCTGGCGATGCACTCCTGTCCTCATAACTGCCAATAGTTTAATAAAATAGGGTTTATGACGTGCACTACAGAATTTCTCAAACAGTATTTTATTTTCGACTGTTAAATTGCTTTTAATCTTATTTAGAGCATTTATATTTATATCTAGCCAACTCCTGTATCTCCCGCGTAATAATGCATTTAAACGTGAAAAATTGGGAGTTAATCCTGTATTTTTTCCAATTATATTATCAGAATGCTGGCGATATCGTATATAGGAATTAGGATCATATATTACCTTGCCACCGCAACCGCTTATAACCATATAAGCCCACCAATCATGCGACACTATATCCGAACCCTCTCCAATCAAAGCGATTAAATCCCTTGCGGCTTTGTTAAAAACCATCGTGTTACCACCACCAACATTCTCAAGAATTGCGTTAGTGAACTTAGGAGGTCTTCTGCGTAACCTAGAATACCCAATAAATTTATTATCACTATCAACTAAGGTCGTACGAGAACAATAAATAGCAGGAATTTTAGAAGGGATTTCGGCAAGAAGACTTTGCGCTATTTTTAATTTTTCCGGACACCAAATATCGTCTTGGTCAGAAAATGCAAAATACTCGGCTTGAATTTCTGGATTACAAACAAGTGACATAAAGTTTGCTGCATAACCTTTTTTAGGACCATCCACTAATCTAACACGGTCACAACCTAAATTGACTTGATAACGTTCTATAATTTCTTTGGTCTTATCTATTGAACCATCATCAGATACCCAAAGTTTCCAGGACGAGTATGTTTGCGAAAGATATGAATCGAGCTGATCCGACAAGTATTCTTCGCCATTAAAGGTGCATAAAAGTATGGCCGTACCCAAAATAATTTCCTCCTAGTATTAATTTATCAAATTAAGTTGGAAAAACTGACAAAAGGCCTTTATAGAGCCAAAGTGGCTACAGAATAAATCAAACTATACGTGACTGACTGAAGTAGCACCAAATCGCTAAACGGTCGTAAGGTGTGACGTGATGCAATGATAAAGCCTCTTCTTTTGAAAATCTCCTTGAACCTTGTCCTTCATTTACAGTTATATTTTGTAATTCCATTTCTTTACACCGAACCACATAAAAATAACGCTTTATTACGGGTCCACCTCGCTTCATATTAAAATCAACATTAATAAAATATTCGTAGTTTTCTGCTGCTATATCTATCTCCAACTCTTCCTTAACTTCACGAATTAATGCTTGCTCAGTACTTTCACCATGTTCAATTGCACCGCCAAAACACCCCCAATGATTTGGAAAGAAAATATCTGGGTGATCATCTCTGAGTTGTAAAAGTAATTTTTCATTTTTATCTATAATGATTGCGGCCACAGCATCAGCGGGACGTAATTCAGAGCTCGCATTTAAGAAATTCTCCATAGTCTTTTTACCCAAGATTTCCATTATGGAACAAATCCGTTACGCCTCGTTTAATTCCCCTCGGCAGCAAATGAGGAAATGCCTTCCATAATTTTGTTAGATCATAGTGACGGTGCATTACCTCCATTTTCCTCGGCAGATTATCCACGCTGACAACGTTTTCAAATAGGTCAGCTATAAGATTAGCAAGGTCAATAAAGCGGATTGATTTACCACTCGCCACATTGAAAATACCAGATACCTTGGAAAATATTGCTTCAAGAGCTATAGAAGCAAAATCATCGATGAAGAGATGATCCCTAAACTCTTCTCCTTCACCAAAAATTTTAATCGACCCTCCATGCTTTGCCTCCCTCAGAAACCGCATTACGCCATAAGCATTATGCGGATCACCCTCTCCATAAATTGCACAGGGTCTGAGAATGATCAGTTTATTTTCAGATATATATTCTTTGACTAGTTTTTCTCTGACCAAATGAGACATACCGTAGAGAGTTTGCGGTTCAGTGGGCTTTGTTTCGTCGACCCTATCAAGAGAAAGTGAATAAACAGCGTCTGTGCTTATATAAGTGAAAAACGACAGATGTTTCTTTTTTACGGCCTCTAAAAAATTAATCATCATATAATAATTTTTATTAAATAACTCTACCCCATCCGCTTGCTCGGGTGTTAAGGCCGAACAAAAAACTATGCTATCACCATCATTAATATTTTCTTCGACCAACTGACCCACATTCTCAGATAATAAGTTTATCGCCGAGGAAGGATAGGGTCGGCACTCGACCCCTCTCCTCTTACCTTCGTTGAGTATTGCTTGGCCAACGAAACCTCCGGCACCAATTACCGCGACGTCATTCATTTAGCTTTTTCTCCGAGAGAAAAATAAAGAGAATTTGGAGCCTTTTTAATCAGTCGAAACGGATCGATGATAAGCTGAAAATCAGGGTTCATTGTTTGTATCAAGTCATCAAAATCAATAGTTTTTATTTGTGTCCACGGTGTCATTACACAAAGGACGTGAGCTCCTTTGGTCGCATCAAGTGCCGTATCCACAAAGTCTACATTCGAAAAATCAGGCAAGAAACTTACTGCTGGATCATAAGCCTTTATTTTATAACCTGAGATGGCATCGATTAGCGCTAAGGCCGGAGAATTTTTAACCGAATGAGTGTTAGGTTTATAGGTCACACCGAGAATAGCCACACGGGGATTTAAATCGCGCGGAACATTTTGAAAAAAAATCTGAATCGGCCATTGTTTCCTGTACCTAGAGTGAGCCACCATGCCATTAATAAAAGTTGCATTACCACCGTATTCGTAAGACAGATCGGAGACTGTTGAAAGATCCCTCTCTATATTACCACCCGAGATACCAAGTCCTGTTTCAATATAAGCGTGATTTCCAATTCGTTTATCAAGCCTTAAAGCAGGCATTATTTCTGACCAGTCCGCACCAATCAGTTCGCAAACTTCTGCTAAGGAGTTCGATGTGCAAACATTAGCAGCTAGGAAAAGATTTATAGCTGTCTTACAAAGTTCTGCACTCTCATAACGCATCTGCAAAATCGGGCAAGAAAACGCCGATAAAAATTGCCAGAACTTTTCGTGGATCTTGCGATTTGGATCTGCGCACCCAATTATAAAGCGTTCGGGATTCAAAGCCCGCTCCATAGCTCTGCCAAAAATTAGTGTTTCAACCTGGTAATACAATTGGGCAGAGCCAAGTTTGATATTTCGTGAAAAACCCGGTGGGACCTGGCAAAGAACAACAATTGCAGTGGTTTCTGGAACATTACGGTCCACTACTTCTAAAAGTTCTATGACTGGATCTAAATCACTCTGGCCATTTTCATCAGTTGGCACATCAGTAGAAATGTATACAATATCACATTTAGTTAGTTCTTTTGGGTTAGTAGAAAAATTTAATAAAGAAAAGCAAGAATTCAGATATTCGGTAAGTTCCGGTTCTTGGATTTTAGTCTCTCCAGCGGAAAGAGATTTTATAACATCATCGTTTTTATCGTAACCAACGGTCTTGAAACCCTTCACTGCTGAAGCAACCGCACTGTTTACGCCAAGGTGAGTTAAACCTGCAAACCCAATTATAGGATTGTTCAATTAATCCACTCCACATTCATTAACTGACTCCAAAAGACTCTTCTAAACTGGATAAAATTTTATACATCCTCTCATGCCAAACAAAGTTTGTGGAAGCCTTCCCGTCTATTAGTTTTTTAAAATGACTATATTCTAACTCCCATGTCGGATCTGATTGAGTTAAAATTGCTTGTGTTTCCGGAGGTTTTCCAGAGGGAAACACGCGTTTCCTCTCGATGTACTTAGTCGGGCCCCACTTACATAAAGATTCGATGTGCACTGATCCATTATGAGCTAAAACATCACAAGTAAAATGGTTTTTCCACATGAGCATTGTCATCTCTAACTCGACCTGAATGCCATTAACGCTTGCGCCAATGATAACGTGATCTGGCGCCGCATTTTCAAAACTGTTCGCCGAAACAATTTCCCATTTCGAATTTTCTACCTCTTTACCAAACCAAAATTTACAAGTATCTAGCAAGTGAGAACCCAAATCAGGAAGGACACCACCACCTTTGTCCCTCCACGCACTCTCCTTTACCAACCTAGCAGTGCCATTACCATAAAACATTCGACACCTATAGATCTCTCCAAGCCATCCATCCTGAATAGATCTTGCCATATTAATAAAATGGGGCTCAAATCGATGGTTATATGCGATGTAGCACAATACCCCGTTTCTGTTGGCCAGCTCCTCAAGTGCTTTAAACTTGGAAACATCTCTAAACCACAAGGGCTTCTCTACCAAGACGTGCTTCCCATTTTTTATACAAAATTCTACGATATCTTGCTTCGGTTCATCTGGTATGCAAGCTAGAACTGCATCATACTTTTCTAATGGTACATCTTGGATGTTTTTAAAGTCTGAACCAGTAGAAAACGGATCAACAAACCCAACAAAGTCATCACCACAGATTTTCCGTCGTTTCTTTCCTTGAATACCTTGCCCGGTAACGATAACTCTCAAAACGCCCTCCGAAAGAATAATGGTTCACCGCACTGGATATTATTAGCCTTAACTATTGAATCGCCTTTTCAATTTCATCAATTTTAATATTTATCAAGTCTGGTGAAATTGGAATATTGCCATCAAATTCACACTCGCAGGCCGCTGCTACTGCACCAACAAAACACGCTTCCGCCAGAGAACCCGTCTTCCGAAGGGTTAAGGTTGCATAGGCTAGTAATGCGTCTCCCGACCCAACCGCATCTTTCACGTTAGTGGCAAAACTGTCTATATATTGATAGCTATTATCACTCAAAAAAAACAAACCTCTGGGCCCTAATTTGAGGATAACATTTGAACTTCCAGTGCGGTCCTTAATAGTGTGGCTCAATTGCACGATATTTGAGTCTTGATCGGCAAGTGCAAACCTCGCTTCCCGCTCATTTGGTGTAACTAAATCAAGGTTTTCAAACTCCGTAATATTTCCCCACCTAGACGCTACTTGACTATCGGCAACTGTTAACGCTCCGTCCGGTATTGCCGATATCAGCATTTTAACAGTATTCCTGTTGAAGATCCCATGCCTGAAATCACTAAAAACTATGCAATCTGTCTGGGTTTCTTTAACCTTCTTTTGAAACTGATTTCTTATATCTGGAACAATGGTAGCATTGTCTAATGTATCAATTTTTAGCAAGCGATAACCATCAGCAATGATTGCATTTTTATTTGTTGTCGGACGGCCCTCATCAATTATTACATTCAACTCAATGCCCGCGTTTTTCAAATGGTCTTGTGCAAACCTTCCGAGATCATCATCACCGAGAAGAGTTGTAAATATCACATCAGCACCGGCCGCTTTCATATGCTGAGAAACGATTCCAGCCCCTCCTACATAGTCCTCCTTACTATCAAATAATACGCTAAAGGTTGGAGTTTTCGTATTTCCTCCTATCAAGACAGTACGAGTATATGTATCAATGATTGTATCCCCGACAACGTGTACTCTTTGCCCAGCTAGACTGTTAACCGTCTCTCTGATTTTATCCAAAGAGAGATCAAATTGCTGCATCAGCACCTCGAGTTTTTCCATTTTTAAACTCGGTGTGAACTGATTGATAAGCTTTGTAGATGAATAGACCACATCACCAGGCGTAAAAAGAACGCTCCCTCCAAATTCGCTGACTATATCCATTTCCTCAAGGGTCGCCTCTGGAAGGTTATCGGAATATTCAAAACCTTTTGCAAAAAAATCAGGTTTTAGAATTTTCAGGTTTTCTATTGGTGTCTTATTCTTATCAATCAAGACAAAGTCGACCATTTCTAAAGCTGCGAGACTCAATGCTCGTAACGATTCCGGCACATGTGGTCGATATGCGCCTTTTTCAACCCAACGATCACAAGTTATACTTACAACCAGAACATCGGCCCTCGATTTTGCATAGGCGAGGTGCCTAATATGACCTGGGTGAACTACATCAAAAACGCCATGGCACAAAACAATTTTTTTCTCTCGTTTGCCAATGGAACCAATAACAGCCTCTAGGCCTGCAATGTCCAGAATCTTCCCACTATAAGCTTTATTTAGTTCATCAACCATTGATCATCTACAAGAAGTGTTTCTAATTCACTTATCCAAATTTGGACCTAGGTACTTAAACCACGTTTCAGTAGCCTTAGCTATAGAATTTGGGTCCCAAAGTGGGGCATTTTTCCATCGGTCAATATCATTAACCATTCTGCTTACTCCATCCTCGAAAGAGACTAATGGCTGCCAATCTAATTCCTTTTCAGCCTTACTTATATTAGCATATGTCACCTCAGGTTCACCCGGCCGTTTAGGTATATAGACGATATCATTTTTGCCCAGCAAACCGACCAAATAATTGATACTTTGAGGATTTCCCGCACCAATATTATATCGTTCTCCGCATGTCGGCACTTCAGCAGCAGCAAGAAAACTGCGAGCAACGTCCGATGCATAAATAAAATCTCTTTTCTGATGGCCGTCACCTACGATAGTAAATGGTTCTCCCGCTAACTGCTGCTTTAGGAAAACACCGAATACGGCTCCATATGCTCCCGTGGTTCTGACACGAGTACCGTATGCGTTAAATATACAAATAGAGTTACAGGGTAATCCGTAGACTTTCCCCCAGTGAAACACTGCTTGCTCTCCTAGATATTTTGAAAGCGCATAAGGATATTGAGGATCAATCCGATGATTTTCATCGGTAGGTGTATCTGCGAGCCCATAACATGAAGATGAGGCCGCATAAACGAATTTCCTCAATTCAGCCATTCTAGCGGCTTCTAATACGTTTACCGTACCTTGTACATTAGTTTTCATATAATCGATTGGTTGTTCGATAGATGGAACGATGTCCCCTATCCCAGCCAAATGGAAACAAAAGTCAGCTCCCTTGAAAATATCACTGTCCGGCTCTAATTGGTTAATATCTTCCCAAAAACATTTTAACGCTTGATTTTTTAAGAGATGGTCCAAATTTGACTTGTGGCCACCAACTAAATTATCGATAACTCGGACTTGATGCCCCTGGGAGAGCAACAACTCCGTGAGGTGACTGCCTATAAAACCTGCGCCACCTGTTACTATCGAAATAGCGTTCACAATGCTTGTTTCCTTAGCAGCCGTTTAACATTGAAATAGACATCATCATCAAAACTGTTTGGAACCTTTCCATTTTTGAATGCTTCACACAATCCCCGGACAGCGTCTTCTACAGATAGAGAGGGTTCAAACCCTAATACATTCTTAATTTTATCCGAATTAATGTGATAAGACCTGTTATCATCACTTTGCGTTGTAACAATTTCGATGGGTGCCTTTTCAGGAAATTCTTCTTCGACAACACCTTTAACAACCGCAGCAATCTCCTGAATTGACATATTTTGGAAACCAACATTGAATATTTGATCTTTGATAAGCTCCACGGGAGCACCCATCAGCAAAATAACTGTTTCACAATAGTCTTCAACATGAAGATTTGGCCTAAGTTGTGATCCTCCAAAAACTGTTATCTTATTTTTCGTTATGGCGTGGTTAGTGAGGATATTTACTGAAAGGTCAAGACGCAAACGCGGAGCATAACCACAAACTGTTGCCGGCCTGAATGTCACTCCAACAAAATCGTCGTCAGTGTATTTTTTTAAAATTGGTTCGCAGAGACCCTTGTATTTATTATAAAGAGTTAGAGGAACCAAAGGATGCTCTTCAGTCACATCTTTTTTATCTGATACACCATAGACCGAGCTCGAAGAAGCATAAATGAAACGCCCGCAGCCAGCAGATTTAGCGGCAACGACCATCGGCTCAAACGCATCCATATTAATACTAGTGGAAAGATTTTCATCTAATTCAAAACTCGCATCATTTGAAATACAAGCTAGGCTAATAAAAATTTCATGGTTTTGGGCGTGCTTCTCTATTTTTTCTGCGTCACGAATATCACCGGAAACCAAAGTCAGTTTTAAATTATCATTTGGCAAAAAATCATTACCAAAATACATTATATCGTAAACTGTAACTTCGTGTCCAAGTTCAAGAAGTTTAGGTATCAAAAGACTACCACAATAGCCCGCACCGCCAGTGACGAAGATTTTCATCGTTCAAGAATCCTTGCTCATTAAACCTTTATGAAGAAAATTTAGGCACCAATCATTTAAATTGGTATAGAAAACCCTGACGACATTGCGTCATCATAAAATTGTTTCACAGTCTCCACTGAGTATTGTTCCAAATTTTTACCAAACAGCTTAGCCGCTTTATCTAACATCGATGGTTCAACAGTAATTATTTGACAACCACATGCTTCCGCTTGAAGTATACTATGCGGTTCACGAGTGCTCGCCCACAAAATCTGCGCCCTTGGCTTAGATTTGGCATATTTCACAGCAGCAGTCATAGTCCCTGTCGGGTCTATACCAGAGTCGGCTATTCGCCCAGCAAATATTGATATGATTGATGGATGATTCTCCGACACTGCATCGATAACTTGTTCGTACTGATCTTTCGTAAAAATCGCGGTGACATTTACTATTATACCATCACTCGACAAAGACCTAATGGCTGAAATAGTACTTTTTCCTTCGGTATTAATTACCGGGATTTTCACGTTAATATTATCATTCCAACTAGCAATTTCCTGTGCCTGTTTAACCATTTCATCAACGTCATCAGAAAAAACTTCAAAACTGATTGGCCTTCCAGCCACCAACTCTGAGGCAGAAAGTGCAAAAGATTTATAATCACTAACCCCCGCATTGCGCATTAGTGATGGATTAGTTGTAAAACCCTGAACAAGAGGGTTTCCAGCATGTTCTTTAATACTTTCAAGATCTGCTCCATCTGCAAATAATTTAATTTTTAGCTGGGATAAATCGGTCAATTTTTCTCACCTCATACCTATGCACTTAAAGGAAGAATACTTTCAGCTACCTCTGCTAAGCTACTAAATCGAGGTGCCGATATCAACTGCGGACTTTCGAAATATCCGTGATCGATAAAATAACAAATACAGCCTGCTTTCCAACCCGCCAGCATATCACTATAGCGATCTCCAACCATAAAACTAGAAGACAAATCAACTCCATACTTCGCTTCTGCCGCAGTCAGCATACCAGTGCGCGGTTTACGACACTCGCAACCATCAGATTGTTTATGAGGACAAATAAAGATTTCACGTATAGGCAAATGGGATAAAAGTTCGTGCATCTCATCTACCGATTCGCGTTTGACCAATCCATTTCCTATATCCGGCTGGTTAGTAACAACAAATATCAGAAAGCCCGCATCGGCTAGTATTTTTATAGCTTCTTCTGCCCCGGGCAAAATTTCAAAATCTTCAATATCCCGTGGAGCGAATGGCTTTCCATTTATAACGATGGCCCTATTTATAACGCCATCCCGATCAAGGAAGACGGCCCTTCTTACCATTTAGTTTGGTTCACCTGTAGATCTGGATGAGAAACAAGACAGTGCCAAACAACTGACTGAAAAGCCTCAGAGTGGGGGGTCACCAGAGAATCATTAATCGTAGGAATAAGAACACAAACATCAGCCTCTTTGTAAGTGTACCCGTCTTCCCTGCCCACAATACCAAATACTTTTGCACCACAGTTTTTTGCAAGTTTAATGGAAGAAATGAGATTGGCACTAACGTTCTTTTCTGCGTTACCACCCCCAACAGAAAGTATAAATATCGCATCACCTTTACACAATTTGCTGACTTTCAACCACTCTACAAAAACCGTTTCCCACCCCTCATCATTTGTTCTTGCAGTTAATTCTGAAACATTATCAGTAGGAGTATAGGTCTCTATTCCACAAAGTTTTCTAAAATCGTTAACCGCGTGACCCGCATTGCCGGCGCTACCCCCAACCCCCAGAAAGAATAATCGGCCTCCCGTTTCTCGAATCTCATGAAGACCTTGAACTAGTTTTTCAATTTCGTTCAGGTCAATCTGAGCGCAAATCTGAGAGGCCTCTTCAAAGAAAGACTTAATAAATTCTATTCGAGAAACAGAACCGGTATCATCACTAGCCATAGAACTCATTTATTTTCTCCGCAACAAATCGGATTTGATCTTCTTCCAAGTGTTGATGATGAGGCAGTGCCAAAACACTATCACAAATCCTTTCAGCAACTGGAAAGTCACCCTTCTTATAACCATATTGTTGAGCTGCTTTATGTAAGTGTAGAGCGGTGCCGTAATATATCATTGCCTGAATGCCAAAACTTTCGAGAAAGTCTTTTAATTCATCCCGACGATCTACCTTTGCTATAAACATTACGTATGAGTCTACATACCCCTCATCGGTTCGTTCCACTGGAAGGCTTACACTATCAGTCGTAATTAACTCTCTATACAAGTTAGCGTTTTTCCGTCGTCGAGCTATCACATCGTTAATTTTTGTTAACCGAAATTTAAGTATTTCGGCATGTAAAACATCGAGGCGGCTATTGATACCATAAATTACCACGTTATCTCGCGATTCTGTCCCATGATTTCTGAAGAGTCTTACCTTGTTTGCAACTTCTTCGTCATTAGTTAATAAAAGCCCGCCATCCCCAACCGCATTCCAAACTTTCAGTGGGTGACAGGAAATGCAACCCGATTGTCCAAACAACCCTCCATGCAAACCCTTGTAATAACTTCCCATTGCCTGCGCGGAATCTTCTAAAATCAGAAGCCCGTATTCATCCGCAACATCCTGAATAGCCTCCATATCGCACATCATACCAGCCCAATGTACCGGCATTATTGCTTTTGTATTTGGGGTAATTTTTTCTGCGATTTTTGATGCGTCAATAAGGCTATCTTCTCCTACATCACAATATACTGGAGTTGCACCAACATGATGGATCGCTCCAGTGGTAGCTATAAAAGAAATTGGGGGATGTATAACCTCGTCACCCTTGGTAATTCCGGCCGCCCACAAGCTCATCAAAAGGCCATCTGTACCGGAATTAAGGCCGATACAATGGTGCGCCCCGGTGAAATCACAAACTTGCTGTTCGAGTTCACCAAGCTCAGGCGTGAGAACTAATGACCCATTTTCCAATGTCCTTTCGACACATTCTAATAGTTCGTCTTTTTCTTCTTCGTACCGTTGTTTTAGATCAATAAAAGGTACTTCCATCTCCACTCCTTCAACCAAACTCCTCTAAGTATAGTAATCAGTTCGCAACTTCATCCATTAAAATGGCCCGTGAAAACTTGGGTCAGGAACGTCGACAGGTAAGTCGCCTTGCGATTTCTTTAAATACTCTAGTGAATAATTAATTTTATCATCCTCTACACCAACCATTTCGCATGCCCTTTTAACAATCTTGTTGGCGTCCGGATACAAGCCGGGAATGTATCCCCTTGAACTCGGAACAGGGTGATCTGGCAAGGCAATCCTGACGGGATTACTATTCATAGGTTGCTTAGTACTTTCGAGTACTGAAGCAATTATTTCGGCACCAATTCCGTAGGTTTTATGACCAATATCGACGGTCATAATTCGACCGGTTTTTTCTACAGAAGAGATTAATCCTTGGACATTAAGCGGGCTAACAGAACGCATATCAAACAAATCTGCGTGTATATCAATACTATTCAAAGCATCGCAGGCTTTAATTGCCTCTAAAGTAGAGTATGATGTTGACGCGATGGTTACGTCATTACCCTTCCGAATTTGTTTAGGGCTTGAGATATCGCAGGTATAATAGCCCTCATCAACATGCCCCTTTACGTAATGACACCAACGATGTTCGATAATAATTGTCGGATTATTATCCTCTACCGCTGCAATGAGCATACCTTTGGTGTCCCCAGGAAACACCGGCATGAGAACCTTAAGACCGGGAATTGACGCAAATAAGGTTTCTAAACTTTGTGAATGCTGTGGACCCTGTCCCCAACCACGCCCGATAACAAGCCTAATTACTATAGGCGATTTATGTTGACCGTTGCTCGCATAATGCATTTTGGCAGCATTATTAACTATCTGCTCCATGGCCAGTAACGCAAACTCCACGCGATGAAAAGAAATAACGGGACGTTTACCACAGATGGAGGCTCCAATCGCAACACCACAAAGACCATTTTCAGCCACTGGCATTTCAATGATCCGAGCATCTCCGTATATTTTTCTAAGGTCTTTGGTTGTACCGTAAACAGCTGACGGGTCATCAATACCTTCGGCAAATAACAGTACATCTTTATTTCGAGCTCCAACCTCGGCTAGTGCTTCATTGATCGCTTGACTCGTGGAAAGAATGCGATCCCCCTCAGGCTTAATATTACTTTTATTTTTAGGCATATACAAACCTACTCGCTAATTCAGGGTTTGGTAAGGGCGCATCAACAGCCATATCAAAACTCTCTGAAACCTGTTTTTGAATAGATATCTTCATATTGGAAATCTGTTCTTCAGACATTAGCGCAGCGTCTTTTACAGCTTCAATTACCAAATTTACCGGATCTCTCTTTTGCCATGATGGGAGCTCATTCGCATCTCTATACCCGAGGTGATCGTCATAGTTGACTCCACAATGTTCACGCCAACGATAAGTATCCATCACCACAAGGCTTGGCTTTCTCTCTTCCCGTGCTCTCCATACAATGTCTTTAAATGCGTCCGCTACAGCGAAAACATCATTTCCATCTACCTTGATAGTTTTTAGGCCATGAGCATTACCAAATTCGCTCAAATCTCGATTTGGTTGCCGATCATCAATATGCGTATAGACCGAATATAAATTATTTTCGCATACAAATATAACCGGCAGTTCTTTTAAAGAAGCAAAATTAACACTCTCATGGAATACTCCCTCTTCAGTAGACGCATCTCCAAAAAAAGCTAAAGAAACGTTTTTATTTTCATCAATTTTATCGGATAGAGCCGCGCCAACCGCTAAAGGAATTGAACTTGATACAATGGGAACGCTAGCCATCATTCCAACGTCATCATCCATCAGGTGCATTGACCCTCCTCGGCCATCAAGACAGCCCCCCAACTTGCCGTGCAGTTCAAGGGCCATTTTATCAACACTGCCTCCCTTTGCGAGATAATGGGCATGACAACGATGTGTTGAAAATGCACGGTCGTCATTGGTTAAATGATAACAAGCCCCGACAGCCGCCGCTTCCTGACCAATTGATAAATGGACCGGACAACGCATTTCCTGCCGATCACCCGGTTTACCATAACGCTCGACAATTTCTTCCTCGACAATTCTAATGAGTAGAGTCCTATAGAGAATTTGTTGAGCGCTCTCCTGATTAAACTTATTTTTAAAATTAGATTTTTCCATAAAACTCTCTTATCGTGTTAACTGTATAATTCAGTTGTTCTTCCCTTAAAAATTGATGCACGGGCAATGTAATAAGCTTATTGGCTTGCGAAGTCGATTTTTCGAGTGTCTCCGGATCGAATTTACATTTCTCTTTCGCAGCTTTCTGCTGGTGTAGAGCTAATGGGTAATGGATCTTCGCTTCGATTCCTTTTTCATTGAGATATTTAATTAGCTTATCACGTTCTTCAAATAATCCCATATAAAGTGCAAATGTCTCGATGTTCTTAGGCAACCTTCTCGGCAGCGAAACCTGTTTCAAATCACCAAGCCCTTCATCCAAGATCTTAGCATTTTGGTTTCTTTTTTCGATGGTGTCTTTCAAACGGTCTAATCCTTGGCTTAGAACGATACATTGGAGGGGCTGCATACGCATGTTTATACCCCAAAATTCAATATGATCTCGATCGACCATCCCATGATTACGATACTTACGCATCCATTCAACAAACTTGGTATCCGAACTGGCAACCATTCCGCCATCACCCATTGCATTCAATGATTTCAGCGGATGCATACTAAAAGCATTAATATTGCCAAATGTACCTGGCGACTGTCCATCAACCGATGCCCCAATACCCATACACGCATCTTCAATCATTAATAACTCATACCTTTTACAAATTTCAATTATTGGCTTCATATCGGGTGATGCACCAGCCCAGTGAACCGGCATTATTGCTTTAGTTTGACTGGACAAAACTGCTTCTATTTTTGTTGCATCAATCTGAAATCTATCGTCACAATCCACCAGAACAGGAGTAGCCCCTGCGGCGACAATCGCTCCAACCGAGGCATAGAAAGTATTAGCCACAGTGATTACCTCATCTCCTACTCCAATTCCCATTCCCTTTAAGGAGAGGATCAGGGCATCTGTGCCACAATTAACGGCGATACAATAATCAGCACCAATAGCTTTTCGAAACTTCTCTTCAAATGCCTCAACGTACGCTCCCAACGTAAAATCTGTTGTCTTTATTAGCTTGCGCCATTCTTCTATTATGGCTTCACAATCTTCAAATTCTTTTGGTAAATAGTTGTATTCAACTTTCATCACGATTAAGACCTGCTAAACTTTGGTATTTTATGAATTGAAACTGACAATGCATGATAGTATTTCTGCAATAATTCTTAACTTCAATAAAGCAAATAAAATTTGTCAAACTTTAAGAACCGTTTGCGAACAGACTATTCCATTTGATGAAATAATTATAATAGATGACGCATCCACCGACGATAGTATTATCCTAATAAATAATTTTATTCAAAATGTTCCGAATGCCCGTCTTATTCAGAACGAAAAGAGAAAAGGGGTCGTGTACGGTTGTAATTTAGGGATATCGGAAGCTACAAGTGAATTTGTATACCTGATTTCAGCAGAAGATACTTATAGCCTGAAAATCGTAGAACATGCGAAAAGACTGCTGAAACTTTGTCCTGACGCTCAAATGTTATGCGGCAATCTGAGCCAAAGGAAAAATGAAAAAACTGTAAAAAGACTTACATTGCCCTTTCACCAAAGAGAGGGATATATATCCGAAGAACAATTACATATCGTCCTCAAAAAACGAATTTTCACTTTTTTTGGGGGTACAAATATTATCAGGAAAAATTCCATACTAGAAATTAATGGTTTCAATGAAAGTCTACGATGGCATTCAGACTGGTTTATATATCTTCTTATAGGACTACGTTCCCGGATTGCCCTAATACCTGATGAATTGAGGTCAGAAGTTCTATCTGATGACCAATATTCTAGGGGTATGTACCATTGGAAAGATCAGAAATCAGTAATCAAGTCCCTTATCCTTACCCTTAAAAACGATCACCCGACAGAATTTTTACTATTCAGGCAATATGCCCTGCTCCCGGATTATAATTTGAAAATTTTGGGTTTAGTGATACAGGATAAAGAACTCCGCAGTTTTTTAACGGGAAAACTTATGCTTCGGTGTATGTTTTTTGGTGCATTAAAGAGAATCGGGCAGCTCATCCCCTACAAGCTGCACTATGGTTTACGTTCCATTATTCGGATTTAAATTTGTTATAAAAATCACCTTAATTTCCTTCAAAACCAATAATGGTCCAAAAATAATCCCCTTCGTAACCAATCTCTTTGAACATATTCTCCCACTCATCAGGCATCATATATGTCTTAGCAGTCAAAACCCAGGCTTGGAACATTTCAAGCTCCCGTTTATCGCTATAGGCATCCACCTGAATAAAAATATTTTTCCTATTTTTAGTGACCCGCATCAGTTCCCTAATTGACTTCTTACAATCATCTAAATCCAGGTTATGAATGGTATTTATAGCAACCGCCGCATCGAATGCATTATCTTCATATGGAAGTTTTAAGCAATTTCCAATATCTATCTTGTCCTTTACTGAAGCCAGCGCATGATTTTTGGCGTAAAGGGATATATCGAGACCGTGAATAGAGACTCCAGGACAAATCGTCGTGAGGTCATGCATAAGAAAACCCTTTGCACACCCGACATCGAGAAAACGTGAGCCCTCTCTCAATTTATATCTATCCTTTAACCTCTCCGCCACCGCAACCCAGCGACCATCATATTTATAACCGCCGTACCCTTGTTCACGGGACCCATCGAAATATTCAAAGTCAAATTTCATTGCCAGAGCTCGATTATGTTCTTTATCGTTCAAACGAATGCCCACATCGCGCTTAAGTTTTTTTGGATGCCCTAGGAGATTATATTCAGGCATTTTCTCTTACCAATCGTCTGATGTACTCACGCAAGTCAGTAAACTTGACATCCTCAAGCAGTCTGAGAAGTTTCGAATTATTAAAAGCGCGATACCCGTTGTGGGGCATGGGACCAGTGCGATGTCGGCTTTTAATTTTTACGACCCCGGGCACTTCCTCAACCACCGCTTCAGCGATTTCCCTAAATGATACTACGGCACCGGTAACGGCATTTATAGGTTCATCGATTTTATTATCAATCATTCCAACAGCAATTCTTGCCACATCCGAAACATGGATATGGTCTCTTAATTCCTCTCCATTACCAAATAAGGTTATATCTTTTCCTTCCATAGCAAGGCGAATAAAAGAATTTGGCCCATATCCATTATGAGGATCCCCGGGGCCATAAATTAAGGTTGAACGAAGGTGTCCGATTGGTAAATCAATTCTTTGCTCGAGCATTTTTTCTCGCATACAATGCATAATCCCGTGTGGATTGAGGGGCGACATTTCTGACGTTTCATCAATCTTTCCGTCGGGGTCCCCATATACCGCATCTGAACTTATATTCAGAATATATTTTAAACTCTTTTTCCGCATTCCCTCGACCAAATTATTCATCATGCAAATGTTATAAATTAACATATCCAAATCCTTAGCAGGAGCCTTAGCCGCAGCTAAAACGACTATGTCATCATCTCTTAATAAATTTGTTATTGCTGAACTCTGCTCGGGATCTGAAAAATCAATTTGACTGCGATTAATTGAAACCGGCTCATATTCAGTTTCCGATAAAGAAGATATTATGTTTGAACCGACAAAACCATTGCCGCCAAAAACTAAAACACGTTGTGTCATCAAATAGCCCTTCCTAATGCGTTTCCGTGAGCACTAAATTCTGATAGAACAGTTATAAAAGAAAGATTTCTAAGCACTGTTTCGTTATTCATTTTAAAGAAAGCTATAGAATCATTTGAAAAATGGAAAAATTAATAGAAGGTATAATCTGCTTTCTTTAGTAAATAAATTAAAACTACACGTAATGTAATGTTATTATCGGCCTCATTCTTAATTTTCTACCCACTAACACTTAAACTATGTGTAAAATAAAATTTTAAAGAAAATTTATTCAATAACAAAATATTATTTAGATATGTCCAGTAACGATGTTTCCCCTGAATCTGTAAGTGATGTTTTTCGTCACTATTCAAAAGGATTTTTAACTAACGTTTTCACAAGTTTCTATTGGTCGCACATGGATGTTCGGTGTCGTTATCGTCGCTCTATCATTGGCCCCTTCTGGGAAACAATAAATATGTTGGTAATGATAATGGGAATGTCTTTTGTTTCCAGTGCCATTTTTAGCGTTAGTATGATGGGTATGTTACCTTACTTGGGTCTAGGGATAATATTCTGGTCAGTAATTTCAACCTCGATTAATGATGGGAGTGCTTGTCTTATTGGAAATTCCGACCTTATCAAAAATTCGAACTTAGGTATCGGTAACTTTGTCGGAAGGACCGTATTCAAAATATATATAACAACAGCCCACCACACTCTCATTTATGTAATCGGGTTAATCTTTTTAGACATCAATATAAACATGATCACTTTACTCGCAATACCGGGTATATTACTTCTCTTTCTAAATTCATTATGGGTGGTCCCGACACTAGCGCTGATTTGCGCACGCTATAGAGATCTAGAAATGATAGTCAAGAATCTCGTTATGCTGTCATTTTTTGTTACGCCGATTTTTTGGAATAGTGATGTTGTACGTTCTAATCGCCGTTTTATTGTCGATTACAACCCTTTTTATTATTATTTAGAGATAGTTCGTGCACCCCTGCTGGGTGAAATACCCGATTTGAAAGTTTATATTGTAGTAATTCTCCTAACATTATTTGGTTACCTTCTATTAACGGTAACCTACTCCCGAATGCGACCCAACCTAGCCTTTTATGTTTAATCAAGTTTACCAATGGCACACGTAAAATTAACTAATATTAACGTTGAAATACCCATCTATGACGCAAACGCCCTGCGCCTTTTCAAACGGCGATCAACTAAGGGTAAAAGTAAAGTTGGTTCAGGGTCATTTAGTACTGCTGGGGTTCTAAGTGTGCAAGCACTGAGAAATATAAACTTAGAGGTTAACGACGGCGAACGCCTTGCTTTAATTGGACATAACGGTGCAGGAAAAACAACCTTGTTAAGATTTATAGCAGGCGTCTACCCCAAAGGAGAAGGGATCAGGGATATTCTGGGAGACGTGCATTTATATGGCTCCGCATCATCCATAAATCCTGATGGAACGGGGTATGAAAATATCTTACTTGCTATGCGGCTAAATGGCCTGGACAAAAGCCTTGAACCTAAGATCCGAAAGGATGTGGAAGAATTTACAGAATTAGGTGAATTCCTCAACATGCCTATGCGAACCTACTCTGCTGGGATGTCAGCGAGACTAAACTTTGCAATCGCCACCTTAAAAACCCCTAGCATCCTTCTAATAGACGAAGGAATTGGAGCAGGTGACAAGAATTTTGCGGATAAAGTTGAAAAACGCGTTAAAGAATTCACGGACCGTGCGAAAATTATTGTGATGGCATCACATTCAGGGGAATTTTTAAAAAAGATGTGCAACCGGGGCGCCGTTCTCAGGCGTGGATCTATCGAATTTGTTGGAGATGTAGAAGAAGCTTTGGAGTTTTATGACAGGAGCTTATAGCTTAGATTGGTCTCAACCTTCGTACAATTTTTGTTTATTGCCGGTCTATACCCCCCCAATATTATTAAATATATTTGGGAAAAAAAAATATCCTAAAATTTTGTCTCGACAATTGTAAGTTATTAACTTACGCCTTTCACTTTTTGCTTATCGAATTAGTGTATATCTATAAAATTAAATAATAATTATGCAAGAAGCAGCAATGGTAATGAACCAAAAAGTTTTATAACTTATGTTATTTTTTTGGGTGGGAAAAGTACCTTTCTAAATTCGAAATCGGGTTAAGACTCATGATAAATATCGATTATCTAGAAAAAAAGGACGGCTTCGAAATCATTCAAGCTTTCTCCCCGAGTGAGGTGTCAAGGATCAGGGAATTGATAAATGAGGACCTTAGAAAAGTTTTACATGATCACCACCCCGATGCAAAAAAACTCATTGAAACTATTGATATCGAAAATTATCACCTAGCAGCCAATCAATTTAATCACGCTGATATTTGGACACGTCACAATAGATTATTTAAACAGCACGCCATAGATTATTTTTATTCCACTGAATTTTATAAAAATCTAAAACGACAGTTTCTCAACCTTAAAATTACAAATGAAATCCACGGCCAGGAACCGGAAATTGTCTGGCGTATCGTAAGACCTGGAGAGGCCAATGATGTTGGTCCAATTCATGCTGATAAGTGGTTCTGGGACCTCAATGGTTGGCACGTGCCAGATGGTAAAAAATGTATTAAGGTATGGGCATTCATTAGCGGAGATAGTAGGCGGAGCGGTTTGTATGTCGTACCCAAGTCCCAATTTAATTCCGATACTGCTTATTCAACAGAAAAAAAAGACGGAATAAATAAGCCGATTATAAATGATGACAAAATTTTAAAAGACAAAATTCTTCTGGATACCAAGGTAGGCGAAGCAATAATTTTTTCATATCAACTTTTACATGGTGGCGCACAAACACAGGGAAACCGATGTAGGGTCAGTATTGAATTTACGCTTATGTTAAGCAGTGAAGAGTAACCCATGAAAAAATGGCAAAAAGAATACTCAACCAAAGGGTATACTAGGATTAATCTTGATCAAGTTGATTCACTTAAAAATACCAAAGAAAGGCTCCAAAGGGAGCTCCAAAAGTTTTGTTCGAATAAAAAAGTAAGAATTGAGAATTTGCACCTATTTTTTCTGGACCAGGACATAGAAGAAGTTTGTTGGAAACTATGTCAATTTTTTTGGAAAATGAAATTTTGTAGAAAAATAATTTTAGATAACATTGACATATTCGAGAAGTTCATCGGACCAGACATATACTATCAAACACAGCCTTTCTTGAGGATTGCACGCCCCAATAGCAAATCGGATAATATTGGTTTCCATAGGGATACCATGTATGGACAGTCACCTTATGAAATCTCCGTACATGTGCCTCTGAGTTCTTTGGATAAAAATTCATGCCTGAAATTTCTTCCTGGGTCGCACCTTTTATCAGATAGCCATTTTGAATTAGCGGAGCAAGGTTCAAATGCAAGCAAAAAAGGATCGCGGAAACACGAAATGGGTTTTCCGTATGATCCGAAGGTTATAAAGGAAACCCCCGACCTCAAACCGGTTCCTCTTAAATTCGGGCAAGCCGTGGTTTTTCCACCCTCAACGTTGCATGGCCAAAAAATAAACACTGGGTCTAAAACCCGGATGAGCTTCGATTTTCGCATTATATCAAAATATGCCCCAGTAGAATTTAAACAGGACATAACTTCTCGTGGCTATTCTCTTCTTTCAGAATCTGCTATAACAGAAGTTGCCGACAATTTTTTAAAAATCAATCAACAACGATAACCACCTACTAGTCTTGATTATTTTTTTAAGCCCCTGGTCGGCCATCAGGATAAATTTCGTACTTTTCCCGCTTAATATTACCGTCAAAGTCGATATGGTCGATCGACCTTACATAGGGCTTTTCTCTGGTGTTAAACAATAACATCTGTTGGTCAGACAAACATAAATCGTTATTTTGAATTAAATTCCATAACTGCATATCATATGCATTCATTGTCCCGGCTAACTCTAACAACTCATTACTAATTAATTTGGCATAAGGGTTTTGTTTATTAATGCTCGTTTTTGATACTTTACCATCTTCAAAATCCATTTTTTTTGAGTCATAAATAACTTCATCTAAGTCATAAGTGCTTATAATTTGTACCTTCTCAAGATTCCGAAAAGCACTTTCAAAATTTTTATAGTCAATTTCTGAAGATGGAAAAAGATAATCATCACAAAGCATGCGTACCATCACATTATCAATGACATCTATGGGCAATTGTTCTGCACGGGCACGCGTTAAATTGATCTCATATACACTTTCCTCGATGTCCTTGGGCGAAACATCTTCTTTATTTCCTAAATTACCGGATTTAAAAAAGGTAAATAGCCAACGGTCGATTGGATGACGAACAACCGCAAATATAGAACTCAACTCAAAGAGTTCCTTTGCTATTGAAAAGGGAACATGACCAACTCCATAAGAATATTTTTGACCTTTGTTTTTATTNAAAGAGGTTTTTATTTTCTTNGACCTTNCAGGTGAAAAAAATTGAGGGCCATGAAAAACAATCATATTTTCGATATAAGCAGAATATTTCTGAGTAAGATATTCGCTTAAAGCCGAACCGGTTGTCCCCGGTATATGTATATTAAAATTATCAACATTAAGTCTTTCAAAATGTTCATTTTGGGAGTGCCACGACCAAATATTGAGAGTGTCTTTAATTGAATTTTTAATACCCATACTAACCAACTCTCTTTATAAAACCGACCTAAAACCCTAGGAAATTCGTGCCATTCTTTTTATAAAGTGACGAAGTAGGGAATTTACCCGAAACCTAAAAAGCTCTCGGTGTTCCCGATGATGATTTNTTGAAAATTTTATGATCGGTGAAATAAATTTCCCAATGCTCAGTGAAATAAAATTCTTACCTAATGGAGTTCCATCTTCGCTAAGGGTCTGTCTCAATCTTGTTCGAAACGTGATTGGAACTACATATATCATCAAACGAAAAAGTAAGTGCAAAAATAAAAGTGACATACTGTAGTGCCCACCGTAGAGGTTGGCCATTCGTTGCTTCAAAGTTGGGCCCGCGTTTATATTAACGCTTGGTATTGTGTTAACCTCGGCCTTAGTAAATGCATCTTTTAATAACTTGGACTGTAAATTGTTAACTGCCTCTCTTGCAGCGTTTCGTTCAGCTACACCTACAGTGTTTTTACTTATTTCATCAAGAAATTCTTTCGCCAACAACGCTGTCGCTGAGGNCTTTGCGGTCGCTGCGGCCTTTCCGAAGGATTCTTTTAACGTTTTTCCTTCTAAGCGTTTGATTGCATCCCTAACGGCCAATACTTCTGTTGGATTTTGAATATTTCTAGTTTTATTTTCAACAAAATCCTGCTTTCCGAATACCTCATCTAACATTTTATCATCTATTTTTTGAATAACATCTCTTAACAGAGACTGATTATTAGAAGAGATTTCTTTGTTTTCTTGCAGGCTATAGATTGAGATATTAATTTCATCTTCTAGTGATAGCTGCTTAGCTTCTATTAGCTCTAGTTGGGTTTTGTGATACGCCCGTGCATCAAAGGCCTCCTTGTCTTCTAATTCTAGAATTGAGTCAGGAATGGAAAGCCTCGTCAATATTCTTGATATTATATCTCTTGATTTTTGCAAGTAAGGTGCCCACTCCGAATGGTCAATATCATTTTCATGTATTAATATCGGAACCGTGACCATCTCTCTTTGAAGAGCAAAAGCGTGACGTTCCGCATATCTTGCTACCTTTGCTACAGTCGGGCTTCCGCTAACGCTCTTTCCACGTATGAGCAGTTCGTCAAGGCTTTCCACACTGCACATAAAAACGTCGTCGCTATCCTCGCAAATAAATACTTCTTCTGAACTAGAAAACATTGTGGGCATGAAATGTTCATCAATTGTGCCATGAAATGGCCTGAGCAGATTAGGATTTTCTGGGATTCGAAAAGCAATAGGATGCAGATGAAACCCATGTGCAATAACCCCATTTTTCGGTGCTCTCCAAAACATCATAGATGGTACGTTTGTAAAATTTTCTTTTTCCCAAAAAGACGGGGCATGGAACGGGTGTAAAGAATCAAAGGTGTGTTTGACCAAATCTCTAGATGAGATTTTAAGGACGTGTGGGCCTCTTTGATTTTTTTCGGTAACTAACCTTGGCTTGATCTGCTCTAAAACTGTTTGAGGACCGAGAGAGACTACCGCCCCGTTTCCCTCATCGAGGCGATCATAAGAGAAATTGATACTGCCATTTGAGCACAAGACATCAGCATAAAAAGGAAACAGACAGTCATATCCCTCAGACTTGGCAAGGTTCATGCTAATGCATTGCAGTTTACTAACAAGTCCGTATTTGTCCTTATCAGAAGCAGTTTCTTCAAATATCAAGATCTCAAAAGGCAAGAGTGATGCTAGATGTTGTATACAGGGTTTTTCAGACAAATATTGAAAATCTTCTAATTTGGTAAAAATCACATATTTGGCCTCTGTTTTCTGAACAACAGCAGGAATATTATCCTCTGATAATTGCATTGGCAGAACGAGGTCGCAAAATACGTCAATATAATCCTTACCCCATACAAAACAGGAGAAAAATGGTTTTAAAGGCTGTTGTAATTTTGGAATTGGCGGTGGGTCGACTAAACTAATCTCCAAATCGCTAAGTTTTGAAGAAATACTATCTGCCACGCTTGGTATTAGACCCAATAATACAACGTTATCTGATTCAAGACTTTGCGGTGAGACAATGGGTAAACCAAGATGTTTTTCACCAATTCTGCTTTCATCCTCGTCAACAAAGTATGAAATTTTTCCTGAAGTCTCCCCATATAGCCAAGTAGCCGCAATCGATGATCCAAACAGGCCAAAATTGGGTTTTTCAGTTAGGTCATTTGCGAGATCTGAAAGTGATTTTAACCAATCTATTTGTAGTTGTAGTTTGACTTCCCCATGAGTAGCGGGTTCGGGGTCTGTAATTACCGGCTGGCCCTTCTTAGATGCAAGAAGGCTAATTTCCTTTCCAATAAAATTATTATGCAACAACTCGATTACCACACCCTGTTTTTTTACCATATTTGAAAGCGTAGCTGGCTCAAAGTGTGTAAGGTGATCAGCAACTAGAACTTCAAATGGATTCAAACGAGTGTCATTAACTTGAATGAAGAGATAGCCGTCAGGTTTGAGTTTTCTAATTGCCGCTTTAAGGTCTTTAATTGGATCCACAAAATGTTCAATCGAATGGATCATCGAAATGAAATCAAATGTCCCATCAGGAATTTTGTCTAAATCCGAATAAAGCTGTTGAAAATTCTCAATACTGCTCAGGTATTCTTTGTGAGAATCATCCAAGTCATATCCAAAAAGCTCAGGACCAAATTTGGAAGCCGCATTAAGCATCGCGCCACGTCCGCATCCATAGTCAAGCCATTTGCTGCCCTTTTTAATATCAATTACTTCAGAAAGGCGCTCTAAAATGAGTTCACATCTAGGCCTCAGTTTTTGGTGACGATCATCATAAACTTGTTGATCTATAAAACCTTCAACTGAAAAAGTATTATAATCCTCATATATCTCGTCTATCTCTGATAACCACTTCTTATCAGCAAATTTTTGTACAGTGAAACACGTATCGCAAATACCTAGTCTTCCGCCCGAAGGAAATAACTTTGCATCAGAAGTAACCCTTTTTAGTTTTTGGAAACCATCAAATTCTATGACTGTACCGACGTCACAAATTAGACAACTGCACCGCTCCATCTTACGCTCTCAATGTAAAAGAAGTTTCTTCTTGCGTCAGTTTACCAAGGTTAGCTTTACACCACTCACAAACCGCTGCAACGCCGGTTTCCAAAGATACTGTTGGGCTCCAGCCGAGTTCATTAATAATTTTAGAACTATCCAGCCAATACTGGTCATCTTCTCCGACCCTACCCGGCACATCGTAACACAAATCTTCAAACTGGATGTCAGTTACCTTGGCAACCATCTCAACTAATTCCCTTATTGAATTTGTGGCCTCCGGCCCAGCATTATAGGTCTCCCCTAATTTCCCTTTTTTAAGAACCGCGTGCGTGGCGCGTGATAGATCATCAACGTAGAGATAAGATTTCTTTACAGAACCTCCTCCCTCAAGAGGTAATTTATTNCCGGTGAGGGCATACAGGATAGCTTTCGGAATAATTCTCCAAACTTGTTGACCNGGGCCGTATGCATTAGAGGGTCTTATAATANTCATTGGAAANTCTTTAACGCGGTACATNCTCTCTANATGAAGATCTGCACTCATTTTAGATATTGCATAAGGACTTGTTGGAACAAGTGGATGTGTTTCACTTGCTGGTTCGGCGACAGCGCCGTAAAGCTCGGATGTTCCAATTTGTAAAAATTTCTTTAAATAACTTTTATTGAGTAAAAATTCAGCTAATTCGGCAACAGCTACGAGATTTGTATTATAATATTTAGCGCTTTCTTCCCAAGAAGTTGCATATGCGAGAGCTGCATAATTTATTATATAATCTGGTTTATATGTATCTATAAGGTTATTTAATCTCTCACTCTCAAAAACAATATGAACTTGTTCGTATTTATATCGAGCATCATTCCTGCCCACAGCTAAACTATAATGATCATCTTTTCTAATATTCCGCCCAACTGAAACCACTAGCTCGGTATCTTTTAATGAAAGAAGGTGATTAGCATAATGGAGTGCAAAAACTCCAGCGCCACCTAACAACATATACTTTGCCAATTAAAACTCCCAAATTTCAACGAGTACAAGTAGTCCATCTAACACGGTAAAATAGTTATGAAGTATATAGACTATTGTAAGTCAGATATCACCCTTAAAGATAACAACGTTAGGTTAGATATCATACTTAAAGATTACAACATGTATAATCATGTATTGGTTTAAATCAGCGATAGCTGTAATACACTCTAAAATGAATACTGAAAATGTTAAGCTTTAATTGAAGATGATGGTAAGTGTTAAAAGAACTACTTCAAATCGATTGATATTAGAAAATGTCCACCGAGTTGATTGACAGTTAATATTTCCTCTTTAAGTCCTTTTAGTAACGGCCATAAACAAAGGAAGAGATAGTATTTGTTATTATTATAAGAACTTCAATAAATTGTTAAGTCCTATTGATAGCTAAAACGTTTTTTTTGAATGAAGGTCTAACCAGAAATATAAGTAAACTCTCGGAAAATACTAATTCTGCTATCTGAATTTGCAAAAATTTTATAGGCAATTTATGTTTATCTCATATAGAAATCTATTAGATATTTTTGTAGGTCAGCAATGAAAAATGCCGTTTGGAATGATGACGAATTATCCAAAATTAGAAATGTCGACCGGCTTCTTCCAAGTCAACCGCATTTACAAAAACTTTTCACTGGAAATGAAGATAATTTCTTTGCGTCTCTCGAAAATGTTTTATTATGCATTCAGAACAACCGGTCAGTAGAACAAAAATGGGATTTGGAACTCAAACCTGGGGTAACGTACGCTAGCCTCGGTGCTGACATTGGAACTCTTTATTTTTATCAATTGATAATAGCGATCAGTGGCGCCAAGTCAGTTCTTGAGCTTGGCACCTATATTGGAGTTTCTACGCTATTTTGGGCCGAAGCCTTAGGGCCTGAAGGCAAGGTAACAACCGTTGAGATTGGGGAAGAGTTTTATAATATTGCCGAGCGTAATATCCAAGTTAATGATATGGCGCAACGAGTAGAACAGATACTTGATTCGGCTTTGTTAGCAATGGATAAATTCATTGATGAAAAGCGTAAATTTGATTGCATATTTATAGACGCGGCCAAGGAAAGTTACGATCTCTTATTCACTAAGGCTCTAGAATGTATCTCCCCAAAAGGTTTAATTTTAGTCGATGATATTTTTTTCCAAGGCGAAACTTTAAATGAAGAGGCATCATCGGAAAAAGGTTTGGGCGTAAGAAAAGTTTTGCTTAAGGCGGAAAGTTTAAATTGTTTTAAGTCCATATTACCGATTGGTAACGGTCTACTCTTAATCCAGCCGCCCGTGGATTAATTCTCTATTTAAAGACCGACACAGAAAAACATCTGAATAATTCTAATCGTTTCTTAGGACACTTTTTCCACATCATACAAATTAGGAATCTTAATTCAAAATGTCCGCAGTAATTGTTTCGTCAAAAATTTTCCTAATTAAAAAATTAAATATAAAAAAATATTAAATCAAGAGCCGACCTAGTTTTCCTAACAATTGTTATAGAATTCAAAAGGATTGGTAGTGATTCAAAACAGACTTCAATTTAAATCAATTGATTCTAATTAAAGAATCGCGTGCCCAAGGGAGACTGTTTCAACACTTTTTAAAACTATAGAAGGTTGGATGGGTTGTTTTTACTCATTACTACTGGACCCATCACGAATGTTAGGGGCCGTGGCTTGGGATGAGGTTTGAATTCCATACATAAAACCTAGAAATTTGATACAAGAAGCAAGCCCTTTAGCGTCTCTACCAAAATTCTATTAACTTTTATCACCAGCTCTCTTCAAGAACTTTTCGGGCTCCTCAAACACCCTAAAAAGAGCACCTACTGATGCAGCCGGTCTCACATACACTAATTCCAAACCTCTTTCCTTTTTAAGTTTTTCTCTGAATCTCTCGATAACTGAAAAGACACCGTCAACATCAAAATATTCATCAAAATAAATGAAAGAATATGGTTGGAGTTTATCGAAAAGCCAATCTAGAACATATTTATAGGAAGGAACGAGATTACAATCTAGGAATGCAAAGCCAACTTTGTTGGTTAGCTGAGTTTTTGGAAGCGTTTCTTCAAATAGGCCCTGAATTAGATGGGTCCGGTTTTCGAAAACATTAAATTCCTCAAGAATATTATTATAGTGCTCTTTAAGATCACCACTATGTGAGAAGTCTTTGAAGTAACTCTTACTGTTTTCATCGTATTTTGGTAGCTCGTTTACATCGCCATCACTAAATTTACCAAATATATCGAAAGCATAAAATTGTGTTTCTGGGAATCTTGCGTTGAGATTCCCAACATCAAAGGCTGCTAACATGTTGCGCAGAGTATAAAGATCATGGGAACCGAATTCGACATAGTCCCCTCCCTTGAAGCTAGAAGCTACCGACAGTGAGACATACAGCTTCTCCAAATATTGAAAATTCAAAAAAGCCGCTAATTTGTGTTCGTCAGTCAATGACGCCGTAGAATCCGCATAGCCCCAATAACCAGCAACTCGTGCAATTGGATTTACAGATGAAGTAATTGCACGTGCGTCTAAAAGACTCATTAAGTCAGATACTTTAACGAAATTATCTAAGTCAGATACTTTAACGAAATTATCTAAGTCAGATACTTTAGCGAAATTATCTAGGTCAGATAAGTGAGCAATTCCTGGAACCTTATCCCCCCTAAGAGACGATTCCTTCTTTTCATACTGAATTTGGCGGTACACAAAATCGGTTAAAGTCTTTCGAGGATTTGTAATTAATCTAATCAGTGACGCTAAATTCTGCTTAAACATTATTCTAAAAACCTGTATCAAAATAAACTTATTGTTAACGTGTTTTATATTTATTTAAACGTAATTTACTTTTCACCTTCTAACCATTATTTATTTAGGTGGCCGAGAAGCGTAGAATTTTTATTTTATGAATATTGTAGAGGAAAATTACTCCTTATTTACAGTCCCAAAAAAAATATATCTCTTTTTTTCGGACATCGGCTTCGAAACCAAATCAGCCCCATGATATGCAACAGAATTATTTTTCCAGGCAATAAGGGTATTTGGAATATATTGTGCCTTAAAAACCACCTGAAAATCTTTTGTTTCATAGGAGTTGTAGTTATCAGGGTCGTATTCGATCGTGACACCATCCTTAGAATTGTAAATTACAGTACCTTGTTCGGCGTCACTATCAGTCTTAGGTAAATATAATAAACCATTTGTTAATTCTCGTGCTGGATGGACGTGTGTGTCTATAGAAAAATCGTTTTTCATCCGAATCAACAAATGAGCGAATTGACTTTGAGATGTTTTTGGAACCTCCCGTATGACTAGTTTTTCGTTAATTGCCTCGTTTACGTTCAACATTATATACTGCAAACAAGAGAGAAAATTAGAAGTTGTATCCCGCGTTGTTAGTTTTTGATATAAGTCATAATAAACTTCGTTTGTCGTATCCTCTTTAATTATTGGATTTTTTTCCAAATACACTTTGATATGCTGAGTATTTATGAATTTAATGATTCGGTCATAAAAGCTTTTTGGCAACAAGTCTTCTATGCATAAAACATCAAAACCAAAATTTAATACTTCAGCATTTTCAATCCTTTGCACCGCAAACTGAACTATTTTGTCCCAATCATCTGGGACCAAGTGCTCCTCCCTTTGGTAGCTTAAAGACTTCGCGGATGCGGATCCTTCAGATTTCCCTTTATTCGCATTTTCTTCCATTTCAAATTCCGACACTTCAGATACAGCTTTAACACTGACACGACGCCAAAATACAATAATCGCAAGTATCAGTATAAAAAGTATAGAAATTGAACTTATAGTAATCATCGACTCCATAATCGACTCCCGAATTTATTAGGTAGGTGAAGCCGCTACCTCGTCAACGGCAAAAATATCATCCATATGCTGATCATTAAACCAACCATACCGAAAAAATTTGATTTAAAGCTCTGAAATTTAGAATTATTTTTATTCTTTAAAATTTAATACAAGCTATTTCCAACATTTTCTTCGGGTGGCACCAAAGCATTAATTATTTTATTTAACTTAACGTGACCGACCAAATTATCGTTTTTATCAATTACATCGGCTCTATCCAGACCATAAAATTGGATGGGTTGTTTTTACTCACTTCTTTTTGGGATTTTTTGTTTTGATAGCAACAATTTCGCCATAGAAGTTTTTTAGTTTTTTTAATTTCAATACTACCTCATTTGCCCTTGATCTACTTTTAAAATATCCAATACCGACATTGAACCAATTATTTTCATCCCTATAAATTACCGTATCAAAACCCTTTCCTTTAAAATTCCCGGAAGAACTCTCCGCACCTAGACGGTATGGGTGAGTTGTCATTTTGATTACATAACTAATCGTTTTATCGGCTTTGTCTGAAGTGACTCTATTGGCAGGGTTCCCTTTATTATTTTTTTCGAGTGGTACCACCCAGTCGGTTGGCTGATCAGCTAGAGCCAACGCCCTTCCTATTTCCAATACATTTTTTATTGAGTTTTGTTTATCGGTTTTGTTTATAGGTTTACTTTCATTTAAAGTGGTAGAACCAGAATTACCTTTTCTATCTTGCCCTATATTCGATTTTGCGCTTTGAATTGAGTTATTATTTTTCTCGGCTTTAGCGCCAAAACTTTTATTCTTTTTTTGTAACTTTTTTTTATCAACTAGATTCTTTTTTGTTTTTTTCTCATTACTACTGGACCCATCACGAATATTAGGGGCCGTGGCTTGGGATGAGGTTTGAATTCCATTATTGAAATATAGAAATGANATGTAGCCTGCAGAAATTATGAAAAAAAATGCCAAAAAACTTAAAAAAAGTATTGTAATTTTAAACAAAGACTTTCCAACTANTCTTATTTGATTATTACCAAAAGGTTTATGGTATTTGCGTGGTAGCCTGACCTGCAAAGTTTATACTAATNACCCCACCCCANTTGCACATGCACTTAGACGNATTATTTAAAGCTGGCATTCCACCAACGAGCACAGTAGGACAGCCTGGCANCCAGGGCGCCATTGTCATAGGTATACAAGGCATAGGAGTTAAAACACCTAAGGCAGCGGCAGTCGCAGCCGCAACCATAGGATTTGCCATACTGGTGCACATACCAAATGGCAGGATATTAATCAAAGGCTTATTGTCCATGATATTAGCGCACGGGGTCGGGGCTAGCGTTCTNGCTGTAGGTAAAACCATTAAGGTTGAGGGAGCAGCGCCAAAAGTACATTGTGTTGCGGCTCCCATCACTGTTTGTTGACCCATTNTAATATACCTCTTGTAAACTATTTAGGTTCGGCCTTGTTATCTATTTTAATAACTCGACCATTTTGATAACTCGTNACAACTTCAACCTCNCCATCAAGGTCGTATGTTACAGTATCTCCATGCATTACCCCTTGAACGTAACTATATGTTGCTATTACGCGACCCTCTGAAGTTATCTCCTGACTGACACCGTGGAGCAAATCATCTTTATATTGATCGATACGACAAATATTACCTTTGTCATCGTAAATCTCCGCACCGCCTTGGCGTTTATTATTGGAGTAAATAAACCGCAGGCTTGGAAGTCCACTCTGGGAGTAGTAAGTACAGAAACCATTTAATTCTGAATTTTTGTACGTCATCTTTGCGATTAAACGTCCTTGGTCAAATATCTTTGTTTCACCATTCAACTTATCATTTTGATACGATTGTCTAAGAGATAGGTTGCCTGCTTCATCGAAAATTTCTGTAATGCCATTCTTTTGCCCATTTATATAATTTGATCTCGTAGAAGTCGTTTTATCGGCGTTAAATGTCTCTGACACTCCGTCCAACTCGCCATTTTTGAAATTAGATTTTGCAGCTATTTGGCCCTCTTCATAACTTTCAGAGACCCCTTCAAGNATGCCATTTTGGATATCAAACGACTCCATTTTTTCGTTATTATCTGGGTCTTGAATTTCATAATGTCCATCTGCTTCCTCATCTTCAGAGACATTAACACTTTTANTTTNTGCATTATCCTTATTTTGNTCNAAATCAGTAGACACTTTTTATAGCCTCAATTAATTTTTACCAAAGCGCCCTGTACTTGCATTATCCCTCCGGATTTTGCCTGGTGCATGGCCCCGCCCTCAGTTTTAAGAGTGGCGCCGGCTTTAATATTAAGCATTGCTCCAGATTTTATATCTGTTTTTGTTCCCCCTTCTATTTTCGTGGATATTCCGCCTTTTCCACTCAATGAGGTCTTCGCGTCAAGCTTCATTCCAGTACCAGCTTTACTGGTATGACTAGTCCCAGCTTTTGTAGTTAAACCCGTACCTGCTTGAATGGTAGTTCCGGTCTTTGATTTATATGTAGCCGATTTACCAGATGTAACGGAGATGGTTCCNTTTACGTCAATTTTTAAATTGCCTTTGACAGTAAGCGTATAATTTCCATCAACTGTGTGCGTGAATTTATCCTTATTTATATGTTGCTCAGACTTTTTGATCTCGAGCTTTCTAGTGCCGCCTACGGAGTGGTCTTCATTACCTTTCTCAACAACTAAAGTACGTTTTCCCTTTGTAATTGTGTGNTTTTCATCACCCTTATCAACTATGATAGTNCGATCATTTTTTATTCTGGATTTCATATCCTTTTCGGCNTGAATAAAAATTTCTTCCTTGCCCTTTTTATCTTCCATCCGGATTTCATTAAAACCTTTACCGCCCTCACTGGTATTAGTCTTAATTGTACTTACAGTGTCCTTTGCAGGTAATGGATAAGGAAGAGACTGCTTTCCATTATAAACAGCGCCCGTAACAAGTGGACGATCTGGATCACCATCCAGAAACTCTACTACCACCTCCATACCTATACGAGGCAAGAAAAAAGCTCCCCATTTTTTTCCAGCCCATCCTTGACTAACTCGTATCCAACAAGACGATTTATCATCTTTCTTGCCAATTTGATCCCAATGAAATTGAACTTTTACTCTTCCATATTTATCAGTCCATGTTTCTTTTCCTTTAGGACCAACTACTAGGGCTGTTTGAGCTCCTGGTATTACAGGTTTTCTTGTAATGCGTTGAGGCCGAAAGGGTACTTCGCTGGGAATCGCCTCAAAAGTGTTACTATAGTCCTCTCGGCTAGCAAAATGACTAACTCTGGTAATTACATAATCATCATTGAAGTCTTTTCGATAAAAATTGACTAGCTTGAACTTATGCCCAGAAACAAATGCATGACATGGACTTTGACCTTCTGCATTGCGGCAATGCAATTCAAGTTCTTCCATCCTTATTCTAGCCAATTTTTTTCCGTCTGCGGTCTTTTGAAAACGTGCGGGGTACTCATATTGGATATTTTTACTTGGATTACCTTTAACCGACACCTTTAGATCTAAGGTAGGAGTTTCAAAATTATAATCGTCCAAAGCAACCTGACCAGTTGTTACTCTGTCATTAAATATGCACTCAGAAATGATTTTTGAATCCGACCACTCTCTCTCATTTTCGGGCACATATCGAATTGACCCCTTACCAATACCTGGACAAGTCGTATGTGCATTTGAATCGTCTGCAATTACTATTTTATCAAGTTTGTTTGCATGCTTAAAGAAATAGAAAATTCCATATTCTTCCATTAACCTAGAAATAAACTCAAAGGCAGTCTCATTATATTGCACAATATAATCAATTTTTTTATAAACGCCTTTCAAGGATTTTTCATAATTTCTTATATTATGATTTTTTAAAATTGATTCTATAATCTCCGGGATAGACTTATTCTGGAAAATACAACAGTCCTTAGATAAAGTCAGAAGCCAAAGTGATGGCCTTAAAGTCGCCCCATAAATGCACAATCGTTTATTTCTTCCTGCCTGGTAAAACCGACTCACGATTCCATTTATTTCTCGAGATGACCCATCATTCTGTTTTATAACCGCAGTGCAAGATTTACCAATTATCTTTTTAGCATTTAAGCTTGAATCAGGTGAAAATAATTGCAGGTCATATTCAAACAATTCAGAAATTGCTTCAGAGCCTTTTATTGAGTCCAAAAGCAGTTTATCTCTTCCAAGAGGACTACTAAATGTTAGATATACATTTTTCTGACTATATTGGTCGGCAGGCATCATTTTTCCTATAATTCAAATCAATAATAGGTTTCTTCCACGAAAAAATTTTAGATTTTATTCCTCAATTGAAAATTCAAAATTAAAAGCAAAATCATTATCCAAGATAACATTAGCAGAGTTGAACCTTTTTTCTGATGCAATAAGCAAAAGTATTTCTTCTGAAAGCTTTGGCAGAAGATTTTGATTAATAATAGCATCTATATTTCTCGCTCCGGTATCAATTTCCTGACATCTCTCGGCTATAACATCTTCTATTTTTTCTTCGTATGTTAGGATTGCTCCATGATTTTGCAAAAATTGGTTACTAAGATTTTTGAGCTTCAATTTCACGATATTTTTTATTTGCTCGTCGGTAAGTGAAAGGTAGGGAACGATTGTCATTCGACCCAATAAAGCCGGTTTAAAATACCTCGATAGCTCTGGCCGGATTGAATTTATTATTTTTTGAATACCTTCTTCAGAAAAACTTTTATCCGCTCCCATGATTTTATCAGATGCAAGATTTGTAGTAAGCAATATAATTGTATTTTTAAAGTTAACGGAAACACCCTCTGAATCTTCTAAAATACCTTTATCAAAAACCTGATAAAATATTTCTAGAACATCAGGGTGGGCCTTCTCTACCTCATCAAGCAAAACGATAGAGTACGGGTTACGCCGAACCGCTTCCGTCAACACTCCACCGGACCCATAGCCCACATATCCCGGAGGCGCACCTTTCAATCCGGCCACAGAATGGGCCTCTTGGTACTCGCTCATGTTAATTGAAACCATATTGCGAGCTCCACCATATAAAAGTTCTGCAAGTGAAATAGCTGTTTCAGTTTTGCCCACACCCGAGGGTCCCACTAGGAGAAATACAGCGGTTGGTTTTTCAGGCTCACCTAGGTTAGATCGATAAATCTTAATTCTTTGCTGTATTGTCTCAAGAGCAAATGATTGGCCAACGATTCTCCTTTCCATGTGCTTTCGTAAATTCATAACAATATCTAACTCATCCGCATGAATTCGTCCCACAGGAATACCTGTCCAACCTGACACCACGCTTGCGATAATTGCTGAGTCAACATTCAATGGTATCATGGGGTTTTCATCCTGAAGATCATTTAAGGCTATCTTCAATCCATCTATTTCGTCCCGATTTTTTTTATTTTTACTATCATTTTTTTCAATCGTCGCAATTTTTAGAACAAGCTCTTGTTCTGATTTCCACCTAGCTTCTATTTGGTTTTTTTTATCTTCAATCTGCCACTTTTCATCCTCTAGTTCTTCGAAACGCTGCTTATGATCAATACCGGAGGACTCCTCACGAGCAAGAATACTGATCTCATC
>PATI01000039.1 GCA_002712335.1 Rhodospirillaceae bacterium
TTAAACGTTCCTGAGTATTGTGCTGTTATTTCTAAGAATCCAACTACTAAAGCAAAAGTAAGTAGAATCGAGCAGCAAGAATCCCGCATTGATGAGAGAGTTTTGATAAAAGCTGTAAAAGGCACTAAATACCAATTGATTTCGGAGCTGGTTAGCGGCTCAAGCACGAAAAAGGGTAATGTCGAAATTGTAGGGTCTGTAAAAGAGTGCGGCACTGTCATTGATATACGACACCCTAATGAGAAAGAGATCAAGCCCCTCTCGCTCAATAGTAAGGTCAAGATCTTGAATATCCCGTTTTATAATTTATCCTCCCAGTTCAAGAACCTTAATTCCGACCAAGATTATCTGCTCTATTGTGAGAAAGGTATGATGAGTAGATTACATGCGGCACACTTGATGGAATTAGGCTTTAATAATGTTTCAGTTCTGGATTTGAAAGCCGTGTCAAACTAATTTAGAAAAGAAGCGAGCTTCTGATTATCTTTCTGCGGGTGCTCGTGTATACTCGCGCCTTCCCTCTCAAATCACAAAAAACAGATAAAGAGTAAGTCTAAACTCTTCACAAATTTTCATTCACTATGGAAGACAAAATAAGAAACATTGCCATCATTGCACATGTAGATCATGGAAAGACAACTTTGGTTGATAAGCTATTAGAGAAGTCTGGTACTTTAAAAAATAGGGGTAAACAACTTGATAGGGTCTTGGACTCGAATGAGCAAGAGAGAGAGCGCGGGATTACTATACTTGCAAAAAATACTGCCATCTATTGGAAGGGCTTTCACATAAATATTGTGGATACGCCAGGCCACGCAGACTTCGGAGGGGAGGTTGAGCGTGTTCTCTCCATGGTAGATAGCGTTTTACTTTTAGTAGACGCAGTTGAGGGGCCGATGCCACAGACGCGTTTTGTAACGCAAAAGGCTTTTGCTAGAGGCCTTAATCCGATTGTTGTAGTGAATAAAGTCGATAGACAAGGAGCTCGACCTGATTGGGTGATCGACGAGATCTTTGAGCTTTTTGATAATTTAGGAGCTAACGACAATCAACTTGATTTTCCTATTGTTTATACTTCGGCTTTGCGAGGCACATCAGGTTTGGATCTAGAACCGCAGCACAATGATATGGATGCTATTTTTTCAATCATCGTTGAACGAGTTCCATCTCCAAAGGTAGAAATAACCAAGCCATTACAAATGCAGATTAGCGCGCTAGATTATGATAGCTATGTCGGGGTTATTGGGATTGGAAGGATTACTCGTGGCGAAGCAGTCCGAAATCAGTCTGTCGCTGTTGTTAACCGCGAAGGAAAAATAAGTAAGGCAAAAATATTGCAGGTAAAAAGCCATCTTGGATTAGAGCGTGTAGACACGGAGGCAGCAGCAGCAGGACAAATAATCTGCGTCTCAGGAATTGAAGGGCTCCAAATTTCTGACACTATTTGTGACCCTGCATGTATCGAACCTATGCCTCCTTTGACTGTCGATGAGCCAACTATCACTATGACCTTTCAAGTTAATGATTCACCCTTCGCTGGGTTAGACGGCAAATATGTGACGACACGCCAGTTAAAGGAGCGGTTGGAGCGAGAGCTTCTTCATAATGTAGCGCTGCGGGTTAGAGACGGGGAGACGCCAGACAAGTATATTGTGTCAGGCAGAGGAGAACTCCATCTAGCGGTTCTAATAGAAACCATGCGAAGAGAGGGTTACGAACTTGCTGTTTCAAAACCTGAGGTCATCGTTACTGAGCAAAATGGCAAAAAGCAAGAGCCTTATGAATCTTTGTTGATTGATTGTGATAGCGAACATCAAGGCGCTGTTATCGAGGAACTCGGGGCTAGAAGGGCAGAGTTGCAAGATCTTATTCCTGACGGTAAAGGTCGCACAAGGATGCAGTTTGAGGTACCGACTCGCGGATTGATTGGTTTTCGCTCACTATTTTTGTCTATCACTTCGGGGTCAGGTCTGATGACTCATAATTTTGATCACTACGGCGACTATAAAGAAGCAAAACTTGGTGGTCGAACTAATGGTGTGCTTGTCTCTATGGTTACAGGCAAAACTCTGGGCTATTCACTTTTTAATTTGCAAGATAGAGGGAGGCTTTTTGTTGGGCCAAATGTTGAAGTTTATGAAGGTATGATTGTAGGTGCAAATAGCCGAGGTAATGACTTAGTGGTAAACCCAACCAAGGCTAAACAACTAACCAACATTAGGGCAGCTGGCAATGACGAGAATATTTTATTAACACCACCAGTCAGTCACAGCCTGGAACGTGCAATGGAGTTTATTTCAGACGATGAGTTGGTGGAGATAACCCCCAATCATATTAGGCTTAGGAAAAAGCACCTCACTGAAAATCAACGAAAGCGAGATGGGCGCATGAAAGAGGCAGGAAGATGATCGCGTTAGTACAAAGAGTCAGCTATGCAAATTTGTTGATTGACGATCGACTTTTTAGCAAAATTGACAAAGGTATTGTGGTGTTGTTAGGGGTTGAGAAGAAGGATTGTGAATCAAATGCTGAAAAGTTATTGCAGAAAATATTAAACTACAGAATATTTAATGATCCTGATGATAAGATGAATCTCAGCGTTAAAGATGTGGATGGTGGTTTAATGTTAGTCTCGCAGTTTACTCTTGCGGCGGAAACAGCAAAAGGACTGAGGCCGAGTTTTTCTTCGGCTATGGCACCAGATGAAGCAGAGCGAATTTATGATTTTATGGTCTCAAAAGCTATACAATCATACACAAAAGTAGCAGTTGGAAAGTTTGGTTCCAATATGAGGATCGCTCTAGAAAATAACGGTCCGGTTACGTTTTACTTAAAGGTCTGAAGATTTTTAAATCACTCGGTAGCGTTTGCTTCCTGCTTTCGACGTACTATTCTTCCGGCCAATATACCAAGTTCAAAAAGAGCCCACATTGGCAAGGCAAGCATCGACTGAGTGAATGGGTCTGGTGGGGTCAATAGCATCGCGATTACGAAACAGCCTACTACCACGTAAGGGCGCTTTTCAGAGAGGGAATCAGGCTCTGCTAATCCTGCCCAAATACAGAGGAAAACGGCGATTGGTATTTCGAAGGCTATGCCGAAAGCAAAGAAGATTGTTAGCGCGAAACTCAGAAAGCTGCTGATGTCGGGGGCTACCTGGATCCCCTCCGGGGCAACTGAAATAAAAAAACCGAAGACAATTCCGAACAGCACATAACGTGCAAATGCTATTCCTGTATAAAACAAAGCAACACTAGAAATGAATAGGGGGATGGCCACGGCCTTCTCATTTTTGTAGAGCCCTGGCGCAATAAAAGACCAAAGTTGAAAGAGGACATATGGAGCAGCCAATAAGAATGAAACGTAGAAAGTTAACTTAAAGGGAGCGAAGAAAGGGGAGGTAGGATCAATCGCAATCATATTAGATCCTTCCGGTAAGGCCTGAATAAGCGGCAGTGCTACGTAGCTATAAATATCATTCGCCCAATAAAATAGCCCTAAGAAAAATACTACTATGGCGATTACACATTTCAAAATTCGATCACGTAATTCTACTAAGTGATCGATTAGCGTCAGTTCTTTTTCTTCCTCAGCCGACGCCATCTTCTTCAGCTACCTTACTTATCTTACCAGATTGGACAAGTTTTGGGTTTTGACTTGGACTATAAACTTCTCGTACAGCTTCCCCGGCTGTCTCTGAGGCGTCTTTTCTGTCTTGCCTTTCAGCGGCTGTTTGATCAGCAGTGGCGGCAGAGGCGCCAGGATCAAAATTCTCAGTGTTGACCAGAGAGTTAACAGATGTCTCGGTTTCCTTGGCTACTGTATTTACTTTTTCTTTAGCATCCTCAATCTGGGCCATGACGGATTCATTATGCAATTGTCTTCTTATCTCATCAGTATTTAACTCTCTCTCAATCTCTGCTTTAACTTTGTAGAAAGAACGTCTGAACCGTCCGATCCATAAGCCAGCTGTTTTTACAGCCGTTGGTAATTTATCAGGACCGATCACAATCAAAGCCACTATAAATATTAGCAATATTTCAGTTGAATGAATATTAAACATAAAGTGAGTTCACTCGGATGACTGCAGGCTTTAATAAAGAACTGGCTCAGTATAGAGATTGTTACTTCGTTTCGACTTTCTCTGCGGTCGCCTCTATAGTCTCCCCCTCTGATTCGCCGGTTTCTTCTGACTCTTCCGCTTCTTCTTTGTCGTCATCCTTCATGGCAGTTTTGAAACCTTTTAAGGCTCCGCCAAGATCTGATCCCAAATTGCGAAGTTTCTTCGTGCCGAATAGCATCACCACGATTAGTAAAATAATAAGTAGCTGCCAAATTCCGATTCCGCCTACACCCATGGTTAACCTCCCATTCAAACTGCTAACAAAGTTGATTATGAATTAATTTTGACGAGATGCTTTTTCTTCAAGGCCAGAGATATTAAAACGTTTCTCTAATTCTTCCAAAACTTTACNGGGCTCNAGATCGAGATGGNTCAACATTACCATCGTATGAAACCAAAGATCTGCAGTCTCATGGATCACTGCCCTACCACTGTCATCTACATTTGCGTCATGTTCTTTGGCCGCAATGATAGTTTCAGTCGCTTCCTCACCAATTTTTTCGAGTATCTTGTTGATACCTTGCGAGTGTAAGCTCGCAACGTATGATTCCTTANTAGAAGCGGTTTTTCTCAGCTTCAAAAGTTCCGCAAGTTCATCGAATACTTTGCTCATTCTATCATTCAACTCGTGATCTAAATACTGTCTAATAGTTATTGATTGTTATAAATGGAAGAGGGNTCTTTTAATACCGGGTCAGCAATCAACCATCTTCCCTTCTTATACTTCTGAAAAAAACAACTTTCCCTACCTGTGTGACAAGCGATACCNCCTGCTTGCTGCACTTCGTAACATAAACTGTCGTTATCGCAATCTAAATAGANTTCAACAATCCTTTGAGTATTCCCGGACTGTTCTCCTTTTTTCCATAACTTAGCTCTTGATCTAGACCAATAGACAGCAAATCCCTCGTTGACAGTGGTTTGTAATGCTTCTCTGTTTACCCATGCTTGCATCAGAATTCGTCGAGAATCAACCTCAATAGTTACCACTGGCACCAGGCCATCTTTATTCCATTTGATTTGATCTAGAAAAGAGGACATAGACTAAGTATGAGCCTTCATCGATCAAAATACAAAAAATAGATACCNAAGCCTACGAGAATCAGTGTTGCGCTNGGAATACTTTGAAGGAANTTCAATGAAGTTGGGGTTANAGAGANCCCAGCTATNAAAAAACATGACATACCTGCGAGCTTATTAAAGAGCTTTTTCCTCTTGATTGCTTTCTCCCGCTCGAGCTGCTCATTTAAAATGCTTGATTTTAGAGCTNCAAGGGATGGATTCTGAGCCAAATTATCCATTGCAAGTTGNGGTAAATTGGGTAGCTGCTCAATCCACTTTGGAATGCTTTCCTGTATTCTTTCGAGCAAAGCAAGTGGGTTCAGGCGCCTGGAATTCCAGCTTTCCAGATATGGAAAAGCTGTTTGCCAAAGGTCAAGGTCTGGGTAAAGTTGCCTTCCAAGACCTTCCACATTTAAAAGGGTTTTTTGCAGCAGCACGAGTGATGGCTGCACTTCCATTTCAAAACGACTGGCTGTTTGAAAAAGTTGTACCAATACTTTGCCAAAGGAAATTTCGCTTAATGGCTTTTCGAAGATAGGCTCACATACAGTTCTTATGGCAGATTCAAACTCCTGCAAATTGGTTTTTCTTGGAATCCAACCGCACTCGATGTGCAGCTCCGCTACTTTTCGATAATCTCTGTTGAAGATTGCAAGCAAATTTCTAGCTAAATAATCTTGGTCGCTTNTTGATAGAGAACCCATAATCGCGCAGTCGATTGCAATATATTGGGGATTTTGCGGCATAGATGTTGAGACAAAAATATTTCCGGGGTGCATGTCGGCATGGAAGAAATTGTGCTCAAATACTTGGGTAAAAAAAATNTTGACACCAGTTTCGGCTAAAATTTTGAGATCGATGTTGTGTTCTTTGAGTTTCTCAATATTAGAGATTTGAATGCCATGGATTTTTTCTGTTACTAAAATATTTTTNGACGTAAAGTCCCAATGGACTTTTGGTATGTACAANTCTGATGATGAATCGAAGTTTCGCGCTAGTTGGGTTGTATTCGCCGCTTCTGACCTTAGATCTAGTTCGTTGAAAATAACTTTTTCATAGTCGTTGACAATTTCAATAAGCCTTAAACGACGGCCGGTAGATGAGAGCCCCTGTATTAGTTGGGCTATCTTCCTCAATAGCTTTAGATCNTTGCGGATTGTCTTTTCTAAACCTGGNCGAATGACTTTGATTACCACATGATCACCATTTTTAAGGGTCGCATTGTGGACTTGTGCCACAGAAGCCGAGGCAAATGGCCTGGCTTCTACATGTTTAAAAACTTGATCAATCTCTATGCTTAACTCATTAGACAGAATTGATTTGATCGGAGGGTGCTTAAAAGGTGGTACATTATCTTGAAGAGATTGAAGTTCATCTGCTATGTCGTTTGGTAAGAAATCTCTCCTAGTGGATAGTAGTTGGCCNAACTTTACGTATATCGGACCGAGCTCTTCGAGAGACTTGCGCAAACGAACAGCAAGTGGCTCTTTTAGGGATTTGCGATTGCCAACCATAAAGGGTGAAAGCATGTAACGCAAAAGTAAGGTGCCTTCATAACCTTTTAAAAATTCATCAAGGCGATAACGACCGAGCACTCGTAGTAAATGAAATAAATGGGGCAATTAAATTTCCACTTCTCTCACTTGAATTAATATGAAAAGATATGCAAATCTGAGTTTTGATATCATCAATAATCTCATCTTTTCATATCCGGCTCATTTANACGCTCTGTTATAAGTTGTGTTTTTGCAAAAACCCGATCAACCCGCATTTTCAAAAAGTCGATATCGTCTTTCAAACTTTCCANTCGATCTACNTANGGNAAAAGTCTTTTTTCTTCTTTCAAGTAGTCNTGTAAATTACGACTTAAAGAGTCGTTGAACTGGCTGCTCCAATCTACTAATCTTTTTNCCCCTTTATGTAATTCATTTGTTAAAACATGTCCCAACCAAGGTGTTAGCAGGACTAGCCAATCGATATCCATCTTCAAGAGAGTATCATATAGTTTTTGGGCTAATTCAGCGTCACCCGCTACCTTTACATTTTGGTTGAAAAAGCCATGTTTCTTGGGTCCTATTAAAACTCTCAACATCCCATCAAAATCACCGGAAATTTTTACATCAGCAGGAGGATCAAACAACTCTGTTCTATAATCAATCAGCCGTATTCCCTCATCGNAAAATTTTATAATTAAATTAAGTTTCGGTGAAAAACTCTCTATCTCAAAAGATTTGCCGCTGAAGCTGGCGAAGCNTCTTCTTATATGCGAATCGCTCTCTATTAGCAGGTTGATGAGTTTTTCTGCTGGCCGAAGAATAGATGTTGCTATGGCATAGTTCACTGAGTTTTAAATCCTAAATGAATAGCGCAAATACCATTCATGACATTTTGATAGCGACATTTTTCTAGTCCGGCCTCGATAAGCATATCTAGCAAAGTTTGTTGATCCGGGTGCATCTTTATTGACTCCACAAGGTAACGGTAGCTATCAGAATCGCCGGTCAACAGTCTGCCTGCTAAAGGCCACAGTGATGAGAAAGCACTATACGCTTTGTCTACGAAAAAATTCTCAGGCTTTGAGAATTCTAATACCACGATTCGCCCCCCGGGTTTAAGGGCTTTTCTCATAGCTTCAAGGGCCGCTTTTTTGTTGGTTATGTTTCTAAGTCCATATGCGATGCAAATGCAATCGAAAGTGTTGTCTGCGAAAGGTAGTTTCTCTGCGTCGAGCTGCGCGATGTCAACATTCNTGTCACCTCCGGAGTCTATNATTCNATCTCTTCCAACTTTTAACATAACCTCATTAATGTCCGCTAGAACAACTCGACCTGAACTACCGACCAAACTCGAGAATTGNCTGCTTAAATCTCCTGTNCCGCCAGCCAGGTCAAGGACTCTTTGNCCCGGGCGCAAAGCGCTTAGTTGGATAGTAAGCCTTTTGATAAGTCGATGAGTGCCGAGGGACATAACATCATTCATAAGATCGTAGCGACTCGCCACAGAGCGAAAAACTCTTGCGACTCGCTCCTGNTTCTCNGTTACTAATACTTTTTCATATCCGAAATGGGTCGTTTCTTGGTCGTCTAGCTTCTTCATAAGTTAATTTTTAAGAGGTTTGATTTCTATAATTTGGGTGTTAGGAGGGGAGGGATCTCTAGTCTTTCCAGCCTGCTGTAACTTTAACAAATAGTCATCCCAAAGCATCTTTTTGTCACGACCTATGGATATTAGGTAGTCCCAACTGAAAATGCCTGTGTTGTGACCATCGTCAAACTCCAACTTTACAGCATAGTTTCCTACAGGCTCAATATTTTTCAGCTTCACGTGCCGTTTTCCAGCCTGAAGCACTTCTTGGCCTTTGCCATGCCCCCTTACTTCTGCAGAAGGGGAGTGAACCCTTAAAAATTCTGATGAAAAGTTAAGCTGGCTGCCATCACTGTAACTTAGCTCTAGGATATTGGATTGCTTGCGCAATTTTACTTCAGTTGGAGTTTTATTAAGCATTTGGAGATAGGTGCCTATAAAATATAGCGGCTTAGGTCTTCGTCTTTGGCAAGCTCATTGAGCTGTTCCTCTACGAAAGACTGATCAATAACTAATGCCTCTTTTGTGCTTAGGGCCAAGTCGGAGGCGGAATAAGATATATCCTCTAGCAACCTCTCCATTACCGTATGCAGCCTTCGAGCACCTATATTTTCGGTAGTCTCGTTAACTTGCCAAGCGATCTCGGCGATCTTCTCAATACCATCTTTGGTGAAACTGATTTCTAAATCCTCCGTTCCAAGTAATGCCTTATATTGATCTGTTAAAGATGCGTTTGGCTCGCTCAGTATTCTTTGAAAATCTCCGGCAGTCAGGGGGTTAAGCTCCACACGGATTGGAAGTCGTCCTTGCAATTCTGGGATTAGATCAGANGGNTTCGAAAGATGGAAAGCTCCNGANGNAATAAAAAGGATNTGATCNGTTTTTATACTTCCATATTTAGTCGAGATCGTTGAACCTTCGATTAACGGTAGTAAGTCTCGCTGAACGCCTTCTCTCGAAACACCACCGTTTCCATGATCGTGCTTATTNGTGACCTTATCTATTTCATCGATAAAAACAATGCCTGTCTGTTCTGCGGCTTCTATAGCGCGATTTTTAATTTCTTCATCATTAATCAATTTTGCCGCCTCTTCTTCCTTGATTATTTTCAGNGCAGCTCTCACAGACATTTTTCTCGACTTCTTGCGACCGCTATTCATATTAGAAAACATACTCTTTAACTGGTTAGTCATATCTTCCAAACCAGGAGGCGCCATTATTTCCACTCCCGATGGAATATCTGCGATTTTAATTTCTATCTCTTTTTCGTCTATTTCNCCCTCACGAAGTTTTTTTCTGAAAGATTGTCTAGCTCTAGACTGTGTTTGCTCCTCACTTTCGCTTTCGTCAAACCTTGCTTGCGGTAGCAACACATCTAGTATTCTTTCCTCCGCAAGATCTTCTGCNAGATGTCTCACCTTCTGCATCTCAACCTCGCGGGTCATTTTAACAGCGACATCTGCGAGATCTCGTATAATAGATTCTACATCACGNCCAACGTAGCCAACCTCTGTAAATTTCGTAGCCTCGACCTTGATAAAGGGGGCCTGGGCCAGTCTAGCGAGACGGCGAGCGATTTCTGTCTTTCCGACTCCAGTCGGGCCAATCATCAAAATATTTTTAGGGGTTATCTCCGACCTCATGGCCTCATCCAGCTTCATGCGCCTCCATCGGTTTCGAAGCGCAATGGCAACTGCCCGCTTTGCCTTATCCTGTCCAATTATGTGTCTATCGAGTTCGGATGTAATTTCNCGCGGGGTCATTATGTTCATCTTAAACCTATACTTTACTACCCTAGATACCCTGATTAANCTCAAGCTCTTCAATTGTGTACACTTCGTTCGTGTATACGCAGATTCCAGCAGCGATTTCTAAGCTTTTAGTGACAATATCCCGTGCATTCAATTTTGTATTTGAAACCAGGGCTCGAGCAGCAGAGAGCGCGTACGCACCTCCTGACCCTATCGCCATTATTGAATCTTCAGGCTCGATGACATCTCCGTTACCAGTTATCACTAAGGAGGATTCTTTGTCTGCGACAACCAACAGTGCCTCTAATCGTCTTAAGGAGCGTTCTGTTCTCCATAGTTTTGCCAGTTCGACGGAGGACCTTAGTAGCTTTCCACGATGTTTCTCTAATTGTTCCTCGAATCTTTCAAATAAGGTGAACGCATCAGCTGTACCCCCAGCAAAGCCAGCAAGCACCTGGTCTTTGTATAGACGCCGTACCTTTTTTGCGTTTCCTTTCATTATCGTATTTCCTTGAGAAACTTGACCATCGCCCCCAATANCGACTTTGTTTTTTCTACGCACCGATACTATCGTAGTTCCGTCATATTGTTGCAAACCGGTTCTCCTAAAATTTTAATATAAAGTACCATAGAAATTAGAAACAAAGGGCATGCATTTTTAGTATAAGTTTAGGAATGCTTTCTGCTTAGATCAACAANTGCGTCTGATTTTAGCAGTTAGTTTAGTTTAGGAATATTTAACGTCTTAATCTTGAAGCTCAACAACCAAAGAGTTGATATTATAACTCTTAAGAAGTTGACGAGATTTATTTAATTCTTCTTGTGAACTGTAAGGGCCATTCTGTACTAAGTACAAAGTTCTTCCGGGTAATTCCGCTGGTTTCACGACAGCCTTCAAGCCAAGTTCGATTTGTCTATTCATTTCTTGCTCAGCTGAAGATATTAGCTGAAATGCTCCAGTTTGCAGCATAACGTGGTTAAGAAGCAGCTCATTTTGCTCGCGCGGCAGGACTGCTTCATTGAGTTCAACAGGCACAGCATCTGTCGGAACNACATACTTTGGAAGCTCGGTGTAAAATTCGAAGTCTAAGGTATNTTCTGAGAGCAANACTTCTGTATCCTGATTCAAGGGTGTGTCTNAGGTGGCGTTTTCTGAATNTTTTGCAACATCTAGAGGAGGGACGCGACCTGACAGGTAGAATAAGACGCAAGCAAGAATACCCACAGTCATNCCGACCAGACCGCCAGTTAGTAATAGAGACCAAGTTGGGGGNGATTCTAAAGTTTTCCTTTCCAAAATGGGNTCTGGTCTAATTTTTGCGAAATCTTGCGTCATACTTTCATTACTAAATTATTGTTTTTAATAATAAATATATCTGATAACAATAAATACCAAGAGAAGTATCGGTAATAAATCTATAAGCTGAAGGATTTAGATTAAATTAAGATACTGGAATATCAAGTTAGATCAACCGGATCCACGTCTAGGTACCATTTCAAGCCAGGTATAGTCTTGATCCTTTCTAATCTTTTAACTAACTCCGTTAATAGTCGCTGTAAAGTCTTTTGTGTATTACTTTTTAGCAGCAGATGAGCTCTGAATGATCCAGCACGCTTTTCAAGTGGTGCTGGGAAAGGCCCTATTGACTCTACTTTTTGAGGATATTTAAGGTTTATATCTTGTATGAATTTCTCACAATCAGCTAAAAATTGGATGGAGCTACCCATTGCCCTGGAGTTAGCCTTTATTAAAGCCAAACGAAAAAATGGCGGCATTCTTCCACTTTCTCGTTCCTGAAGAATCATGCTTGCAAATTCGTCATATCTGCCTTTCATTAAGTTTTGCAGGGTCATATGCGAGGCGTGTCTCGTCTGAATTATTACCTCGCTCATCTGGTTTGCTCTTCCGGTCCTTCCTGAGACTTGAGTTATCGTTTGAGCCATATACTCTTGACCGCGAAAGTCAGGACTGAACAATCCTGCATCAGCATTTATGACTGCTACTANGGTGATGTTGGGGAAGTGATGCCCTTTGGCAATCATCTGGGTGCCGATCATTAGACAGCTTTCACCAACTGCAATTTGACTTAANATTTCGTTCAGTTGTTTTTTATTCCTCGTAGAATCTCGATCTATACGAAATACCGGAGTACTCTTGAAATGACCTCTGAGAAGAGCTTCCAACTTCTGAGTTCCAATACCAAGGGTCTCAAATTTTGAAAGGTTGCATATCGGGCATTTTTTGGGGATTTCACTCACGTCCCCACAGTGATGACAGCAGATACTAGGAGGATTGATGTGGACTGTTTGTTGTGACATACAGTTGTTGCATTCTGCGACCCAGCCACAACTTTGGCAGCTGAGTGCAGGCGCAAAACCTCGGCGATTTATAAATATTAAAACTTGCTTTTTTGCATCTAGGTGCTTCTTGATTTTTGCCAACAGTGCTTCCGACAATCCGTGGGTTAGTCTTTGCTTTGATGTATCGATTAAGAATTTGCTTGGTGGAGGAGTGTTCACAGCCGTCTTGAGNAGAGATAATTGCTTATACTTTTTAGCATGAACATTTTGAAGAGTTTCAAGGCTCGGGGTGGCGGAGCCGAGTACTATGGGTATATTGNCTTTTTTAGCTCTTAATATCGCTACATCTCTTGCCGAATATTTAAAGCCTTCTTGCTGCTTAAATGAANNATCATGCTCCTCATCAACAATGATTATTCCCAGATCAGAAAAAGCAGCAAAAACTGACGAGCGAGTNCCGATTAATATCCCGGCTTGACCTTCCCGCGCCATATTCCANGAGTCAAGTCGTTCGGAGTCGGATAGGCCTGAATGCATCGTGGTAATTGGGCAATCAAATCGCTCATTAAAACGATTGAGTGTTTGTGGCGTGAGTCCGATTTCAGGNACTAGAACGAGGCANTGTNTTCCTTTTGCTAAGTGTGTTTGCATTGCTTGCATATAAACTTCAGTTTTACCNGAGCCGGTGACTCCGTTTAGAAGAAAGCATTGAAAGTTATTCTCTATCCTATTTATCGCTGCCAAAGCGGACTTCTGTTCCTGATTCAAGAGCATTGCTTTAGGGTTTGTCTCTGAAATTGCCTTGAAGGGCTCTCCGCTAACTTCTGGTTTAGTAAGTTCAAATATTAGTTCTTTTTTTTCAAGTTCTTTAATCACGCCATCGCTGAAACCTGCTTTTTTGAGATCAGCTTTTGGTAGCGAATTTTGTTTAAGAAGATCGAATAGGGCTTTCTGTCTTGGAGCATTTTCAACAAGCCTGAATCTTTCTTTGGTTACGAACTCCTGACTTTTCCATATTTTAACCATGGGTTTGATTGGGTTAGCCCCACGAATCTTTTTTGGCAGAGCTGTGGCAAGAACCTGGCCTATCGGATGGTGATAATATTGAGAACTCCACTTCAAGATTGATAAGATTTCCTCTGATAAGACCGGTTCGTTATCAAGAATACTCTCGATGAACTTTAGTCTGTAAGGAGAAATCTTAGACTTTAAAGTTGTCGAAATAATGAACCCTACTACAGTTCGGTTTCCAAAGGGCACGATTACTCTTGAGCCAGGGCTAATTAACTGTTCAGGTTTCCTGGGTAAGTAATCAAAAACTTCCCGTAAGGGCGAGGGTACGGCAACTTGATACACCAAAGTTTCATGGCTTATGTTTAATTCAGTCAACTATTTTCTCCATGAAGAGCGGTGACTGGTAAGATCTAGCTCTCGGGAATTCTTTAATGTATCGGTACTACTAATTCTAGCAGAGTATAG